>CP064999.1:2509333-2823000 GCA_016700115.1 Sphingobacteriales bacterium
TCCACAACTCATATTGTGTAAATTGTTGGGGATTTTTTCAATATCAAAGTAAAACTTTGGCAGCAATGAAAAAACTCAATATACTTCACCTATTTCTGCTGTATTATTGTTCTTGTTTGTCCTTGCATGCACAAGACTACTACATAAAAACCATTAGCATCACTGGCACCAGTTCAGATAATGGGTTAGATATATTGGCTAATGAAACGGGATATGTTGTTATGACAGGGTCAATTACTGTATTAGGCGGAAGCGGCATTTTTAGAACCAATTTAAACGGAAACCTTCAGTGGAGTACCGTTTTTTATACTTATCCTTTCGACTCCGGGGTTAATAACCTAATACAATTACCAAATGGGAACTACTTAGTTAGCGGAGGGCATTATACTGCCGTATTAAGTAGTCAGGACCTATATACCGTTATAAGCGCAACAGGTGATAGCATAAAAAGTTTGTCGCACGGCAATGAACTACAGAATAGTGCGCCATTTAGCATATTAAATGGTGATAACATAGTTTCGTTTACTACTTTTGGCAGCAATACTTCAAGTCTTAATAATTTATTGCTTAAGTTAGATACAAACTTATTGATTTTAAGACAAGATACCATTTCGCCGATAGAGGGCTATATTTTTAATAGTAGTAGTGAAATCCTCCTCCTCCCCACGCAAGAGTATATATTAGGAATAGGTGCGCAAAACGAACCCGACAAAATCTATGGCTACCTCCGAAAAACAGATACCGTTGGCTACACTATTTGGGAGCAAGCCATTAACGATGTGTATATGGGTGTGGCTAATATGCACTTGGCAACCCTTAAAAACGGCAACTTTGTAGTTTCTTGGGGCGTAAAACTTGGAGGAGCAACACAAGACCGGGGATCCTTTTTTGTCAGGTGCTATAATGCAGAGGGGGACAGTCTTTGGCAATATACGTTTGCCAGTGTTGATTATATTAGAAACATACAAGACCTGTATGTGTGTGCCAACGGAGATATAATAGGCTGCGGTTACACCTTGGAAGCATATCCCGAATATTTAACGGGTTGGATATTCAGACTTAGTCCGCAAGGCGAGTTGTTCTGGTCCCGGGAGTTTGTGTATTGGGAAGCATTGGGACATTATATGCCTTTATATGCGGTCACCGAAGACCCCTACGGCGATATAGTGGCCACGGGCTATGCCAACCGCCCCGACCCCGAAACCGGTTTTTGGAAAGGTCAGGCGGTCTTGTTGAAAGTAAATGCCATGGGTTGTTTTGGCGAGGGCGGCTGTACCGATACCGCCATTGTCCACTCGGTAGTAACGGGCATGGATACCCCGCCGCCACAGGCAGGTAGCGACGTTGCGGTTTCTCCCGTAAAAGTAACATGGTTGGGCAACGGCGAGTTGGCAGTATTTTACAACCTGCCCGCCCATCCTGCGGCGCAGTTGCACTTATACGACATACAAGGCAGGCATATCGCCACCCAACCCCTTCCGCCCTACGACATCTTTACCCCCCTCCAAACTCCGCCCCTGCCGCCCGGCGTGTATCTCTACGCCGCAGAGCAAGGGGGTTTGGTGGTCGCAAGGGGTAAGGTGGCGGTGATGCGGTAGGGATTTTTACCACCTGACCCCCTAAAGGCTAATCTTGTAGAGGTTTTTCTCCAGAAGATTTTTGCACAGAGAAAAATAATATACTCTGTGGTTCTCTGTGCTGCCTCTGCGAACCTCTGTGATTAATAATTGCCGGGAATAAAGCAATAAAGCACCGGTACTCCGAAGCATCCTCAATTCCGGCAAAAGTCGGCACACCAACCAAACCCCTGCAAGATTAACTCTAAAGGGGGAAACTCCTCCTCGTTCACCCTAAACCTGCCCAAAACACCCTAACCTTCGCCCTGCCCGGCGGGTCAAAGTCCCCTTCAGGGGGCTGGGGGGTAACAGGGGATTTAGGGGTAACAGGAGGCGGAGGCATAGCAATAAAACTTCTCTCCCTCACCGGCCAAACCGTGCTTCAAACTACTCTTGGTGCAGACGAAACCCATAAAACCATTTCGGTGGCGCATCTGCCGGAGGGGTTGTATGTTTATGTGGTTGAGGATGGGGGTGCTGTATTGGCGCGGGGTAAGGTGGCGGTGGTGCGGTAGCTTTTGTTTAGTATTCGGAAGAGGCAATCCTTATAGGTTGCCAAACTTATAAGGATTTTGCAAAATAATTTCCTGTCAATCTGCAATTTCGAGTACTGCGAGTTAAACAAACGATATATATGTTCAAACAACTCAAACGGGTATAAAACTAACGAGAATGAATCAGCCGTATATTCAGGTCGCATTTTTTAAAACCCTAAAACTACACGAATCTGAAGTAGCAAACCGTGGCAATAAGAACCATAATCTTTGTTAAAACAAATCTGGCATTTGTCACAAAAGCAAAGAAATTTTTTAATCCCTATCCAGCAAAAAGCGAGGTAGGGATGCATATTATTACCGGATTAACGTAACATTCCCTTTCAGTTTTTCTTCGGTTCCATCAGTGTAGCGAACATTAGCCATATATACATACACCCCGAGTTCCGATTCTTTTCCGTTATGGAGTCCATCCCATCCAATGCTTATATCGTTGGTAAAACCGGAGTCATATACTTTTTGCCCCCATCTGTTCCACACACTCAACTGATAGGTGTCAATATTAAACCCTGCTACCCGGAAAATGCTGTTTATAGGATCAGTATTAGGGGTAAAAGCATTGGGGATCAATACTTTATTGGGCATTCGCACATCTATCACAATACTTGCAGAAGCAGAACAACCGTACTCATCTGTAACGGTAACTGTATAAGTGGTTACAAATTCCGGTTGATGTGTGCAGGTGCTATCTGTACAGGAAAGCACGAAGTCATTGGCAGCCCATTCAAATATCAGTATGCCATAAAATCCGCCGGTAACTGCACTTAATTGTACTTCTTCACCAAGCTGAATAAGCGTATCACTGACTGAAATCATTACCCCTATAAAATCGGGATCGCAAAGGGGTATTTCTGTTGTGCAACTCACAGAAGATGCCTCACTGTCATCACAAACAAAAGAAGCCAAAGCTACTAATGAGATGGTATAATTTTCGTCGGGTAAAAGTCCGGTGAAAGTATATTCTGATACATCGGGGGACAGGTAAACCGGTGTTTCCCCGTTGATACTTATATTATATCCTGAAGCATCGGCAATCAAACTCCAGTTGACCGTAAGTTCTGTATCTGTGGCATTATAACAGAACAATTCGGGAGCAGGTAAAAAGGCAGTTACTTCTGCATTGGCAGTAGCCGTACAACCATTGTTATCTGTAATTGTTACAAAATAACTGCCCGAAGTTACCAATGCCAGGTCCTCCGTAGTTTCAGTATTTGACCACAGGAACTGATAAGGTTCCGCTCCTCCGCCAACATTCAAATCAATTGCCCCGTCTGCTTGTCCGCAGGTGGCTGTTGTGGTTTGAGAGGTGACAGAAAAAACAGTGGTCAGACATGGGTCTGGTAAGGGATTGCAATCAACTGTAAAGCCGGCAGTGTCTGAACATCCGTTATTGTCTGTGATGGTAACAGAATAAAGCCCCGAGGTTATTAACGTCAAATCTTCGTTTGTATCATTGGTTGACCATAAAAACTGATAAGGTTCTGCCCCTCCGCTTACGCTAAGATCTATGGCTCCGTCTGTTTGACCACAGGTTTCCGGTGTGATTTGAGCGGTTATGGTAAATACCGTGGTCAGGCAGGGATCAGGAAGGGTATTGCAGACAACCGAAGATGGAAGGCTGTTGATACAGGGTGAAGGAGCAATGGCAACTAACGAAATGGTATAGCTTTGACCGGGCAACAAGCCGGTAAATGTATGGGAGTTAATGCCTTGCGGTAGCAGTATGGGAAGGTTGCCGTTAATGCTGATTTCGTAGCCCGTTGCATTGGTTATAATGTTCCAGCCAACAATGATTTGTGTCAGTTCAGAAGTCTGACAATTCAGCACCGGAGTTTCCATCTGCAATTCAGTAATGGTAAAGGTCTCAAACGTTTCACATCCTCCTGAATCAGTTACAGTGAGGTCGTAAATTCCTGCACCCAGATTGATGCGGTCTTCACCATTAAACAAATCAGACCATTCATACGTAAAAGGAGGATTGTTGCCGGTAACAGTGATGCTGATACTGCCGTTTGTTTCACCACAGTCTGTATCCTGCAAACTATCTGTTGAAATGCTCAACAAATCTGCCCCGTTAATGATGATGTCTTCGCAATAGGTTTCTGTACAGGTGTCATTGTCAGGGGCGAGATTTTCAACGGTCAGACAAACGGTATATGTACCTGAACCCACATAACTGTGTGACACAAGATTGCCGGTATCTGTGGTGGTATCACCAAAATCCCATGAGTAGGATAAAGTTCCATTGCCGGTAGCGTTTGCCTGAAGTTGAACTGTTGAACAGGATAGGGAATAGGTAAAAGATGAGGTAACCAAACATTCCAGACAATCAATCAGGTTGAGGCTTAACAGGTCTGAAGTGTCCTGACATCCCCAAACCGTCGTTATCTGCAACTGATAATCACCTGTTTGAGGAGGAACGAATTCATTTGAATTTGCTCCGGCAATAGGAGCGCCATCCAACAACCATTGATAACCTGCATAAATATTTGGAACAAAGAAAGGTTCGAGTTCACAATATTCGTAACAACCTACCGGAATAGCGGCCATATCACCACCGCTGTTAACGCCAACAGTTACGTTTGTTGCATTGGTACATCCATTGGCATCTGTTACCATTACGGCATAATTTCCGGCAGCCGAAACGGTGATATTACTACCGGCTTCCCCGTTGTTCCAGCTAAAGTTGCTCAAAGTGGGGTGAGTAGCGTTGAGAACAAGACTTTCACCTTCACAAAGCTGAAGGGCTGCAGGTTGATTAGGGTTAATAGTCGGAGGTGCGAGGTTTACCGCATTGACGATTATTGGCGTTGAAACGTTCAAACAGCCGGTTTGTGCATCAGTTACGGTTACAAATACGGTAAGTCCTGACGGTGGTATGTCAGCATGTTGAAGGGTAATGCCTGACAAGCTTTGGCCGGTACTCCATGAATAAGCATAATTGGTTCCTGCATTGGCATTCAGGGTGATGCTGTTTCCAGGACAAAGATTAACGGGTGAATCAGCAGGAGTAATATTGGCAGGAGGAGAAGGTGCAAAGTTTAACTGAACGGGTAATGCGCTGAAAGTACAACCGTTTGCTTGTGTAACAGTAACCGTATAGCTTCCTGTTTGAGTGGCATTCATGGTGCTTCCGGTTGAGTTGTCGGTCCACAGGTAGTCGGTGCCGGCAGGGGCTGTAAGGGTAATGCTTTGTCCTTCACAGGCATTGAGGGTCGAATATCCGATGTTTCCGTTTCCTACAGGAAGTACGGTAATGGGTTGGCTTTCCGAATTTACACAACCGCGGTTATCGGTTACTGTAAGGGAAACGGTATAGTTGCCATCAAGCAGATAGCTTTGTTCCGGCTGTTGCGTACTGACATTAGCACCGTTTCCAAAATCCCAATCCCATTGAATGGCAGCCGGATTTATTTCCGGAACAAAAACAGCAGCTTCAGCCTGACAAATCTGAAGGGGGATATTAAATCCGGCATCCGGTAAATCGAAGATGGTAATTGTTTTAACGATGGTAGAAGTGCAACTTCCATCTCCTACAGTCAGAGTTACGTCATAATCTCCGGACACCGTATATGTATGAGAAGGGTTGGTATCTGTACTGCTGAATCCATCTCCAAAATCCCAGTTCCAGGAGGTAATGGTTGTGCCGGTAGAATGTCGGGAACGGTCTGTAAATTGAGTAGCACTGTTGATGCAGGGAATGATATGGTCAAAATCGGCTTTAAGGGGAATTTCTACCACCGAATAGCTCATATAATTGCAGGTAACAGGAACGGGATTTGCATTGGGAAAAGTTCCGGTAATTTTTACCACATAAAATCCGGGCTCGCTAAAAGTATGTGTTTGCGGGCTTTCGTCCGGGGACATGATCAACGGGCTTCCATCGCCAAAATCCCAGACATAGCTCAAACCACCTACTGACGTATTTTGAAATGTTACATCAAAACAATGTGGGGTAACAGGTTGGTTACCGATAACTGTTCCGGGCAGGGCAACACAAGTACCTCCGCCGCCCCCGCCTCCACCCGGCAAAGGGCAAGTTCCGCCCGGACATGATCCCGGATCAAAATTGCAGATGTCCTGAATGATGGTTAAAACATTGGAAGTATTCTGGCAGCCGTTGGCATCAGTTACCTGTACGGAATAGGTAAAATTTGCAACGGCTGCGCTTCCGGTATGTGTTATCGTAGAAACGCTGCCGCCAAAAGAAGCCCCATTTTCAAACCATTGGTAACTATAACCATCTCCAACCAAGGCACTAATATTAACATTGGTTGGGGCATCGGAACAAATAGTGTTCAGCCCTTGTGCCGAAATTGCCGCTTCCGGAAGAGGGTATTGATGAATATGGATGGAAGAATTGGAGGTACAACCATTGGCATCTGTAACATTTACTACATAACTTCCGCCGTTGCTCGCAGTAAAACTATTGCCCAAAGTGCCATCTCCCCACTCGTAGGCAACAAAACCCGCAGGGATGACCGTTAATTCTATGCTGCTGCCGGCACAAAGATTTCCGGAAGTGGAAATTGATGAAACAGGAGGCTGATGAACGGCTATCAATAAACTTTGGCTGATATTGCAAGCACTGACAGAGAGGGTGGCAAAAGGATAATCTGCGTTCCATTGAACTTCGATATTATAAGTGCCCTGTCCGGCTACTATACTTCCGGCAAGCGGCGGGTTAATTTCCCAGTCATAAGTTAAATCGGGTAAATAGGGTTGTGCAGAATATAAAGCTTTATCGCCCGAACAAAGGTCGTCGTCTCCGATGATCACAAGGTCGTTTAATGGGGGGATATTGGTGCCTAATGAAGAAGTACAAAATGGTGACGAATTGCTTTGAGCAGTAACAAACAAATTGTAGGTAGGGCTGCCAACAGACCAGGTGATGCTTAGAGAGGTTCCACTGCCGGATGCAGGTGTTCCACCGGTTACCGTCCAGAAATAACTCACATCTGAAGCAGGGGATGCAATATTATAGGTATATGCGCTTCCGGGGCATACATAACCCGAACTTACAATCAACGGGGGAGCAGGTTGATCGCCTATATCAACTGCTAAAGTTTGTGGATAATCGCAATATTGGGTGATGTCGGTAGGTGTAGCACTGACAGAAAATCCCGAAGCACCTAATCCCACCTGTATCGTAACGAGGTTGCTGTTTGTTCCACCACTGACAATAGTGGCATTACCGGTAACTGACCAGTTGTGTAAACCTGCCGAAGTGCTGTAAGTAACTTCTGAACCACGACAGACAATATCACTGCCAACGATGGAATAAGTCTGATTGACCTCGATAGGCAACAAATTTACAGCAGCACATGCTGCCAGACTGCTGTTTAAACTGACTGAAATAACCCCGTCTGTATTATTCCAGTGAACTCCAACCTGGTTGTACTGTTGCCATAATATCACACCCGATGAAGGAGGATTGATGCTCCAGTTATACTGAACACCTCCATATTGAGGAACACTGTACAGCGCATTTGTATTGGCGCAAACTACATCCGGTCCATTGATTGGGATATTGTTGCTGACAATTGGCACCTGAATACTGCCAATAGGGTTGCAAATAGTACTGCCATCGCAATCGCCAACCGTAAGTTCCACCGTCCCCATTGCCACGTCGTTCCAGACAACGGTAATTTCAGCAGTATTCTGTCCGCCTGTTATGGTGCCGCCGGAAACTGTCCAGTTATAAGTGTCGCAGACTACGGAAGTATTGTACACTTGTTCCTGACCGGGGCAAACCAAGGATGCACATTCAATCGGGGGGGCAATTCCCTGTTCGATGATAATGGTGCGTTGAAGGGTATCGGCATCGGTACAGCCCTGTGTTATTAATGTTACCTCATAAGTACCGGTGTTTTGATAAGTATAAGAGGTGTTTGGCAAGTTAGAAGTGTTGGTAAGCGAAGTGGGTTCGCCAAAATTCCAGAATACGGTCAGGTTTCCATCAGGGGCAATAAACTGAATGGGTTGGCCTATACAGGCATATAATATATCATCATTGCCAATTGAGGTGTTAAAGTTTGCATCGGCCGTAAACGGCAAGTCTATATTAATCAGTTCAACCATTGTTTGGCAGCCTCCGGGAGTATTGTAAATCATAAAAAATCCCGGACACAAGCCGTTAATTATTGCCGGTCCTTGGTAGGTTTGAGTAGCTCCGGCCGGACCGTTGACAATATATAAACTGCTGTCTGAAAACTCAATGCTGCCGTTGCACAAACCGCAGGTGGCCGGTTCATATTCAACAGAGAGGTTGGATTGTAAAACCGTACATTCTGACACTGTGCAACCCATAGCATCGGATACTGTAACACAATAAGTGCCGGGCTGTAAATTGGAAAGATTCATTGTAGTTGCACCGTTACTCCATAGAAAAGTATAACCTCCTGTACCTCCGCCGGTAACAGCAGTTGTAATAGCACCATTGTTTAATCCGCAATCCGGTTGAGTTGGAATTAGAACAATTGTAGTAATGTCTATACCACCAACAATAGTAAAGGTAGCGATTGCCTCACAACCATTGGCATCTATTACCGTAAGATAATAGGTGCCCGGACATAGCCCCGTAATAAAAGGCTCAGACATGTTAAAGCCGTTAAAAACATATACATAAGGGGCAGTGCCTCCTGTTACAAAAATTTGAGCAAACCCATTACAGGCACAACCATCATTTCCAGCCTGAACGGCAACAGTGAGTGGATTGGTTGAACCCAAACAAGGGTCAGGTTGGGCTTGTGAGGGCAAAACAGAAAGAATGGTAAGGGCAAAGATTATAATCAGGAGTAGATGTTTTTTCATAAATCACCAAATTAAATGAATTGAAATTTTAATTTTACCGGTTTGTGAGGCTAAAATTACGTATAATCTGTAAGAGATGCAAAGTTTTTCCTGCCTTTAAGTCGCAAATCCAACGCATTGCGTTGCCAATGACATTTTTTATCTTTGAATTGAGTAAAATTTATTTTAAAAAGTGGTGAATCAGTTAGTAAACACTGAATTTTATTTTGATTTCATTGGGTAAATACAACGGTTCAAATGTTCCTACAAAGAGCATCCCGGATTTTTGAATAGTTCCTTAACCGGTTAACGTTATATTTTGTACAGACTTTTTACGTTATTGACTTTTCAGAACATGGTGATTATTTAGCTCATCATTTTAAGCTAAAAGTATCGGGCAAAAATGGATGCTGTTTAAACTAATACACAATTCAGCGTTACTTTAAAAATTGTTTAAAGAATTAATGATTATGATGGATTTCAAAAAGACCGGCAGAAGCATAGTCCCTTTCACCAACGCTGTTGAAACCTGGATTTTCACGATGCTTTTGTCTGCTTTAATGCTTATTGCACCTTGCCGCAATTTTGAAAACCGGCCAGACAATTATGCAGAAGAAGGTAAAGAAAGTGCAGAGCCAACTCCTGCTCAGTTTGCACGTATGAGCAATTTTTCGGAAACACATCATCAGGCTTTGATTCAAACACAAATAGCCCGTTCAACCTTATCAAAAGGAGCTGCCACCGGTCAGGGAAAGTGGAAATTTGCAGGCCCGTCAAATATCAGTGGCCGTATCACCGATGTAGTCATGCATCCAATTGATACGAATATCATTTACGCTGCTTCGGCTACCGGAGGTGTTTTTAAATCGGTTGATTTTGGGAAAACTTGGATCCCTGTTTTTGACCAACAGCTCAGCCTTTCAATCGGGTCAATCGCAATAGATCCTCATCAGCCTGATGTTATTTATGTCGGCACCGGCGAAGCAAATGGAGGAGGAGGGTCTGTAACCTATGATGGAACAGGCATGTACAAAAGTACAGATGGGGGAATGAGTTGGGAAAATATAGGACTCGGCAAAACAGGAAGTATAGCCCGGATTGCTGTTCACCCCAATCGGCCGGAACAGATTTTTGCGGCTGCGATGGGAAATTTGTTTAAAAACAATCAGGAACGAGGACTCTATAAAAGCAAAGACGGAGGTAAAACCTGGGTGAAAACGCTGTTTATTTCTGAAACAACGGGATGTGTGGATGTGGTTGTTCATCCCAACAATCCGGACCTTGTTTTTGCGGTGATGTGGGAGCGGGTAAGAAGACCGGATTTTCGGAAATATGGAGGGAAAAACTGTGGTATCTACCGTTCGATGGATGCCGGCATTTCCTGGCAAAAACTCACAAACGGATTGCCACAGGCTGATCTCGGAAGAATAGGTATTTCTGTTTCGGCTTCAAATCCCGAAATTTTATATGCTGTTTTTGCCGATGAACAGGGATATTTTCAGGGAATTTTTAGAACGGATGATTCTGGCAATCAATGGAAAAGGGTGAATGACCGCCCATTGAAAAACATCTATGAAAATTATGGTTGGTGGTTTGGTGCAATACGCGTTGATCCCCAAAATCCTGATCTTGTTTTTGCCCTTGGTCTTGACTTATACCGGACTGAAAACGGAGGAAAAACCTGGCAAAACATTTCGACCAAAGCCGTTCATGTAGATCAACATGCTTTGTATATACATCCCCTAAACCCGCAACTGATTCTACTTGGAAACGATGGAGGGGTTTGTATTTCTAAAAACGGCGGAGATTTGTGGGAATCTTTGCCGGGGCCTCCGGTAATTCAGTTTTATACCTGCGAAGCTGACCTCACTAATTCGCGAATACTATACGGAGGCACTCAGGATAACGGAATTATGCGTTTGGTAAACAGTTTAGACAACGAGTGGGAAATTTTGATTGAAGGAGACGGTTTTGGGGTGTTAACAGACCCTCAAAACCCAGAAACGATTTATGCAGCTTATCAGTACGGAAACCTCCTCAAGTCTGAAGATGGCGGTAATAAGTTTCGGGATGCCACAGATGGAATTAGTATGTCTGACCGAAAAATCTGGCATACACCTTTTGTTATTGATCCTGTTCAATCGCATATCTTATACTATGGTGCCAATCGGTTATATAAATCTTTGGACAAAGCGGCGAATTGGTTTCCGGTGAGTCCTGTATTAACCAAGAACGGGGTAAACAACAATCTCGTCTATGGTGCAGTTAGCGCTATTGCAGTCGCAACTTCCGACAACCAAATGGTTTATGCAGGAACCGATGACGGAAATTTGTGGCTTTCAGCAAATAACTGTCAGAACTGGAAAGATATTTCGGTGGGCTTACCCTTACAATGGGTGAGCAGCATTGCCGTTAATCCAGACCAGGAACAAACGGTTTATGTGGCTTTTTCGGGTTTTAGAAACACCGTTTATCTACCGTTTTTATATAAATCGGTGAATGCCGGTTTAACATGGACTAATATTTCAGAAAACCTGCCTCAAACACCGGTGAATGATATCATTGTTGATCCGACAGATACTGCTACGGTTTTTGTCGCTACTGATACGGGAGTATTTGTAAAAACATGCAAAGAAACCAACTGGTATATGTTGGGCGATAACCTTCCACCGGTTCCGGTAACAGATTTATGCCTGCATGAAAAAGACCGCCTTCTGATTGCCGCCACTTATGGACGAGGGATGTTTACTTTCTCACTTATAGACAACAAATGGCGGAAATTACCTCCAAAGAGTGAAAACTAACAGACCCCTTTTATTCGGATTTAAATTTTCCAAACGCCACTTTTGACTGTTCTTCGCTTTTTCTGTGATTCGACTCGTTCAAAATTCGCTAACTTTGCGCTTAAATTGACTAATCTCAATTGGTCAAATCAAGTGTCTTTATGCAGCAATGGATAAAAAAAGTTTACACCTTATATGAGCAGAAGTTAAAATTTGCCCTTGCTTCGTTCATTGCTACTTTGACAGATTACTTGTTGTATCTGCTCTTTACCCTTTTTTTTCTCTTTGCACCCGTACCTTCTAATATCGTTTCGAGTTTTTGCGGGATGTTGGTCAATTTTTTGTTGCACAAAAAAATGGTATTCTCGCTTCAACGAAAAGCGCATCATGCTTTTTTATTGTCAGTACTGGTTTCGGTGGGTGGAATTGGATTGGGCACAACCATTATTTATCTACTTACCCAATACCCTTTTTTTACCCAACATCAATACATTACCAAACTCATTGCAACCGGAATCGTCTTTTTCTACAATTTTTACTTTAAACGCTTTGCTTTTGAAAAGCGGTTTCAAACAAAAGCCCGCCCCGATATCGGCTCAACAGAGTAACCGGTGAAGATTTAGCCCCCATCAAAAAAAGGCAACCCAAACAATGAAAATTTAGGGGCATTTATCAAAAAGCAAATACCGCGCTCCTGAAATAACCCACCGTATTTTGGGAATTGAAAAAGAATGGCTGCAAGAGGGTGAAAAAAATGTCAATTAAAAACAAAAAAATTGCATTTTTAAAGATGGAAATTGCTTTTTTACTGAAGAAATTCATCAATAAAATCCTTCCAATTGCAATTTTATAAAGCAAAACTTCAATTCCCCCTTTCTAAATTATAATTAGAAAAACCAAAATGTCAATTTTGAAGTCCAACATTTCAATTTACAAGCCCAAAATGTCAATTTAAATCTTTACAATCATAGTTAGAACTTATAAAAAGACAATTTTAAAAAGTAAATTTACCTTTTTTAGGTTTTAAATTAACAATTTTTCGAACTGTTATTTAACAAAACCTCTATGGATTAGCGAATTGCATCGTTTTAAATAGCGACCGGTAGTTTTTTAATTTATTATAAAAAATCACACAAATACATAAACACTCAAACTGATAAAGCCTTACCACAGCTTTCTGACTGAAATATAATAAACAACCAAAGAGAGTATAGCAGTTACCACTACCCTTAACCGCATCAACCATGTTTTAATCGGATTATATACTGCCGTCATGGTATTTTCGGGTTTTGTTTTTCCATCATATCGGATGACCGGATTAAGGTACATTTTAGTTTGTTCGTTGGTGATAAGGGTCCGTATATAAGTGTCAGTTGGAAGAAACGCATAACTTGCATGGTCGGTATTGGTAAACAGGGCATTTGTTTTTCCGTTTTGACCAATAAATGCAATTTCTTTTGCAGGTTTTTCGAGCTTTAGAAACAGGGTTTGACCATTTACTTTTAAAAATTGAAGATGATTGTCGTTTACCCCTCCCTTTCCTTCCACACCATAAGCTTTTCCATTGGTCAGGTTTTCCAAAATGGCGGTTCCTTTGTTGGTGTTGGAGGCAATCATCGTCCATTTTGTACCGGTTTCATCCGGTTTGCTGATGTTGTGGTTATCGTCATTTCCAACAATCCAAACAGGTTTTCCGGCCGATAAAATTGTGTCCCAATGTTTATCCGAAAGGCGGTAGTGGTTGAGCACTTCCAGACATTCGTAACCACTCAAAAGGGCGAGATCTTCAAAAGTATGGCCTCCGCCGAATTTCGGATGAGCTATAGTCAGATATGGGCTTTGCTGTTTTATGCGGTTAATGATATATTGTTTGTCACTTGTGTTGGGAAACAAAGTAATGTCGTAAAAAGAAACATCATGACTACCCATCGCAAGTCTATGCGCTTTAAAAAGATTATATCCATGTTCATAGACCGGAATAAAAGAAGGTTCCTGGATTGCTTGTCGCGGGTTGATGCTATGATAGTCTGAAACACAGATTACGGAATAGTTCATCTGTTTGTATTTTTCAATCAATGCTTCGGTAGTATTGTGTTTGCCATCTGTGATTCCTCCCCAGGCACGGGCATGAGCGTGGAGATTGCCCTTTTGCCAAAGACTGTCAATTGATTGATATGGGTTATACAACGAGTCGCCTGAAAATACCTGCGGAGCTGCAAAGGAATATCTCCGGCTTTGGATATACTGCAATTGTGCAAGTTCAATGGCTATTAAAAGGAGGGTAAGCAGCCCGGTGATGACTACCTTTAAAGACAGGATAAGGGATTTCTGAAACTTGTTACGCATAAAAATAGAATCAAATCAAGCAATTGCAAATTGTCGGTTGATGACGGAAAGTTAAGCAATGAAAAATAATGAAAATAGGGGGAAATACCGGTTTGTGAACATTTACTAATAATCATGCCGGATACTTTGCGCCATAAATTCAAACTTTTTTAATTGTTTTTGAAATTTTTTCAATTCTTCAAGACAGGTAATGATGACAACCTGATTTTTATGGATATACAGAAAAGAAATGGCTTTTAACTCGCCTGTAAACTCTTGAGGATGGTTATAGGAATAGATCAGTTGTGCAGCATGTTTACCGTTTATCAGGGTTTCACCTATTTCAATTACTTTAAAATCGCCGGTTTTTAGTTGAAGGTCATCAAAAAACCAACGGATAAAAGTATTGATATCAAAAGGAGGGATGCTGTCATTTTGGGCAGGTGAAAGGTTAAAAACGGTAGAAACAGGTATCAGTTCAATGCTCAGGTTTTCGCGATACTCATTGTCGGTGGCGGTTAAATTGTCTTTAGAAACAATCGCCTTGAGCATTTTTGATGAAGGATATTCATTGATTTCCCAATCTGACGGGATATTTATTTCAAAACTATTCAGATTTGACTGGTAGGTTTTATATAAACCGGTTGGGTGTGATATTAAAGGCTCATTTTTATTTGAATCTTGTTGAATACAGCCTGTAAACTGTAAACATAAAAAGCTAAACAACAAACAAAAAAGACAAGCTTGAAGAGTATTCATGTAAAGGCTCAATACTTTTTGGGAAAGATACGGTTAAAATTGGTTAAAAGCCTTTAACGAGATGCTATGATTTAACAAAATGTAGTCAAATGGCATGTTTTAAACTCAATAGGTTAAGTTGATATTTTATAACAAAAAACCTTTGATTGGAACTAAATAGAGATGCAACTTATTTAAAGATTTAATGCACTCACTTAATAAAAAAAGTGAGAGGTAAAAACACTTTAAATGCAAGTTAGAGAGAAGTAAAAAAGTTAACAATAAAATTATTCACTATAAATTAAAACAAGATGAAAAATCGTAAAGCTATGAAGCCAATTCAATTAAAAATGAGGAAAATGATAAATGAGCTAAACTTTGATGACGGGTTGATGCTGAGTTATTATTTGCCAAGATTTGATGATCCTGATTTAGTAGAAGATTCTAATACAAGTCCATATTTCACTTCTCATGCAAATCTTCGCTTATCACACAGAGGCATCAACCGGTCTATGATTGAAGATACCATTAAATACGGTATAAAAATCTGCAAACAAGGACTTTGTTTTTATGTGATGCAAGCCAAATTGATTCCCGGATGGCTTGATCAAAAGTATGCTGAAAAAATCAAAAACATTGTGGTTGTGATGAAACGTCCGGATATTGTGCTGACGGTTTACAAAAACAACAATGCTATGCGCAATATAATGAAAAAACCAAAGAGGTTAAAACGGAATACGGTAAATGGTTTTTTTGAATATTCAAAAACTTCTAAAATCCTGTAATCAGACTGTTTACATTAAGTCTTATGATTAAGGCAGGTTTTTTTTTATTTGTTGTTTCTTTGTTTTACTCCTGCAGTTCGCAGAAAGACAGCAAGTTTCGAATTGAGAAAAACGATTCTGAACGCAGCACCTTTTGTGATAAAACCGAGGCCGGCATCCTCTTTTTTTCTTCAGACAACGGGGAAAATTGGGTGAATGCCGGTTCTGGTTTGCCTCAAACTGATAAAATTGGTTTAGACGGTATAGCGGTTTCAAACCAAAAACTGGGTCTGGCAACAAAACAGAGCGGGGTTTATGAATATAACTTTAAAACGAATTTTTGGGAAAACATACCCACTGAAAAACAAATAATCGAAGCCAATCCAGGGGCTTTGGCATTTTTAGAAAACGATGTTTTTGTGGGAACACAGTTTGCCGGAGTTTTTTATACAAACAATCTCGGTAAGTCATGGACTAATTGTAATTCGGGGCTAACCAACTTGACTATCAGACGTTTTTTTGAATTTAACCAACAACTCTATGTCTGTACTAATGACGGTTTTTACTGTTTTAACGAAGCGAGTGAAAATTGGCAGTTGGAGTTTGGACAGCGTTTTTTACAGGTAAATGGGGCAACTTCTTTTGACGGAAGTTTTTATTTGGCAACCAATCAGGGAATATACAGGCAACAAACAGACAAAACATGGATAAATATGACCCCTGATCTTAGTGTGCATCATATCAGTTCAGATAAAAACCGGATTTATGCGATGAGCTACAATGAGTTATTGGTTTCCTCCAATTATGGTTTGGATTGGGAAAGTCAACAAAACGGGTTGCCTGAAAATTTATATACTTTCAATGTGCTAAATCATCACGAAATACTTTTTGCAGGTCAGTGGGATGGAGTTTACAGAAAAACAAAGCACGATAAAAAGTGGATGAAATCAAATAATGGATTGCCCTCCAATTTAGCTGTTTTGAATTTGAAAGCGTTTCATCATATTTTAGTAGTCTCCATTTCTGAGTGAAAATTTAAGTTGAGATTTCCTCCCAAAGCTTAAATGGAATCATAATCGGCATGGCTAACATAAAAGCAAAAGGGTAGGATTAGCACTTGTGCTGTAAGATTCACTATTTTTCGGTTCATTTTTTTTTCAAATAGCTTCAATACAGTTAAAACGTCAATATTACAGGCTGTTTTATAGAGCATTGACAGCTTCAGGATTCACAAACAAAAATTGGCTCCACTGTGAAGAAAAAGAATTTTTAACTTTACTCAAAAATTTGCTTTAGACTTTTTTAATTGCTTTGCAAAACAATAAAACATGGTTTTACCGTTTATATAAAAACATTGCCTGAAAGGCAGGTTTGAATGATTCTTTTTCAAAAATAACTTTTCAAATTTCATGCTCAGAAAATCCGTATTTTTCCTGCTAATTGCGTTTTTAATGTTTGGTTCTGTGTCTTGTAACAGAAGCGGCTGCCCTGCAAATGCCGAACAAACGGCTTCGAAAAAGAAAAATCAAAAAACAAAATCCGGTATCCTTCCTCCCGGCTATTCCGGTAAAAAGCGATAACATAGAATGTAAAAAACAAATTTTATTGTTTTTTTAGCGTTCAAGGTTAAAATATTTTTTCCTGTTCGGTATAATGTTTAACTTAGCCCTTTACACGAACAAACGTTGGTTATTTGTTATCAGGATTATCTATAAAAAAACAATCAAATCATGCAGGACAGATCCGTTTTCAAAACCCCGTTGTATATGTTGTACCAATGGGAAAGTCAAAAGCCAAAAGAGGTTTTTTTAAAACAACCCGTTGATGGCAGATGGATAAATTTTACATGGGAAGAAGCAGCCGATCAAATTCGCCGGATGGCAGCAGCATTAAAGGCACTTAATCTGCCTTCAGGCAGTAAAATTGCCATGGTCTCCAAAAACTGTGCACATTGGTTAATGGCTGATTTGGCAATAATGATGAGCGGACACATATCTGTTCCGCTATATCCCAATATTACCGCCGCTACTTTGAATTATATTCTTCAGCACAGCGAAGCCAAAGTCTTGTTTGTCGGCAAATTAGACGACTGGAGTGCAATGAAACCGGGTTTAACCGAGGATGTTTATTGCATTTCTTTTCCCGATATGTATAAAACTGACAAAGAGTTTGACAACTGGGATACATTGATTGCACAACATGAACCACTTCAAGGTGAAATAGATCGAGATTTGGACGAAATGATGACCATTATCTATACTTCCGGAACTACCGGTAAACCCAAAGGGGTGATGCACTCTTTTTATACTTTTTCTTACGCCATTACCAACGCCATGAAAGTGATTGATATCAGCGATATCAAAGACAAACATCTGTTTTCTTATCTCCCCCTTTCACATATTGCAGAGCGGATGTTAGTCGAAATGGGGAGCATCTACTTCGGGACAAAGGTGTATTTTGCCCAATCTTTAGATACGTTTGCCGAAAACCTGCAATTTGCCGAGCCTTCAATTTTTCTGGCAGTACCCCGTATCTGGACAAAATTTCAGAAAAAAATTCTGGAAAAGCTGCCACAGAAAAAGCTCAATCTATTGCTGTCTATTCCTGTAATTTCTACCCTGATTAAAAATAAAATAAAAAAGTCGCTGGGGTTGACCAAAGCTAAGTTTTGCTTTACCGGAGCTGCCCCTATTCCTGCATCTCTCTTACAATGGTTTCAAAAACTCGGTATTACGATACAGGAAGTTTATGCCATGACCGAAAATAGTGCCTATTCACATTTCACCCGCCCCGACCGGATTGAGTTCGGATATGTTGGGCAACCCATGCCGCATGTTAGTGTTAAAATCAGTGAAATTGGCGAAATCCTCGTAAAAAGTGATGCCAATATGTTGGGTTATTACAAAGAACCCGAAATTACGGCGGCAACCTTTGACGAAAATCATTACCTCAAAACAGGGGATAAAGGAATAATCGGGAAAGATAATTTCCTAAAAATTACAGGAAGGGTCAAAGAAATTTTTAAAACGGAAAAAGGCAAATATGTTGCACCTGCACCCATCGAAATGGAGTTGTCCGAAAACGAATTTGTAGAGCAGGTCTGTGTAGTTGGTGCTAATTTGCCTCAACCCATTGCCTTGGTAGTTTTATCTGAAGCGGGTAAATCTATCGAGAAAAACCGGGTAGGAGAAAGCTTAACCGATACCGTTCAAAAGGTGAACGGAAGATTTGAAAAACATGAACACCTCAAAACTCTGGTGGTGGTTAAAGAGGAATGGACCGTTGAAAACTCATTGCTTACCCCGACTTTGAAAATTAAACGCAACCCTATTGAAGAAATGTATGGTTCGCGTTTTCAGTTGTGGTATAACAAAGATGAAAAAATCGTATGGGAATAACCCGCTCAAGCTCAGTTTTAAGTACTATTTACAATAGCCTTATCAAGACTTCTATTAGTTGCCCGAATCCCATTACGTCAGTATGACCATTAAAGATGTTGTCAATATTTTAGAAAATATTGCTCCGCTTAGATATCAGGAAAGTTATGACAATAGCGGTTTGATTGCCGGAAACCCTGATGCACCCTTTGTTAAAGCATTGATTTGTCTGGATTCGACCGAGGAAGTGATTGACGAAGCGATTGCGTTGGGTTGTAACTTAGTGATTGCTCATCATCCGATTGTATTTGGTGGTTTAAAGAAAATTACCGGTAAAAATTATGTAGAACGCACGGTAATCAAGGCCATCAGAAACGATATAAACATTTATGCCTGTCATACCAATTTGGATAGTGTACAAAATGGTGTCAGCCGAAAAATCTGCGAAAAAATTGGGCTTCAGAATTGCCGCATATTAGTTCCTCAAAATGGGCTGTTAAAGAAGTTGAGCGTTGTTTGTCATCACGAACAAGCAGAAGCACTTAGGTTGATCTGGTTAAACTCCGGTTCAATTCAAAGAGCGATTGATGCCGGGTTTACGTATGAACAAACCGTTTTGAGCACAGGGAATGGTTTTTCAGACAACAGCAGTTTCGATGGCGATTTAGTCAGAATAGAAACCGTTTTTGCCGTTCATCAGGAAAAAGAAATAATGAAAGCACTTAACAACCTGCCTCCAGGTTCCGTGCTAAATTATACAATCAATACTATAGAAAATACACATTCTAGGATCGGTTTGGGCATGATTGGCGATATGCCTCAGGCACTGGAAGAAACTGAATTTTTAAAGCACTTAAAATCAACAATGCAAACCGGTTGTATCCGGCATACAAAACTCTTGGGGAAACAGATTAAAACGGTGGCTGTTTGTGGAGGTACAGGGTTTTCACTACTGTCTCATGCAATAGCACAAAAGGCCGATGTTTATGTTACTGCCGATGTTAAGTACCATCAGTTTTTTGATGCCGAACATCACTTGATTCTTGCCGATATAGGGCATTTTGAAAGTGAACAATTTACCATTGAATTGATAAAAGATTTGTTAACCGAAAAAATTACTAACTTTGCGGCCGTTTTAACTCAAATAAACACGAATCCGGTTTATTATTTGTAATTCAAGTCGTTTCAGACCTCCCAAACCTTATTTTTAAATCATCTTTCAAACGCTTTGCTTTTAAAATATGAGTAATACCAATAAAGAATTAGTTACGGTTGAAGAAAAACTCAGAGCGCTGTATCATTTGCAGCAAATCGACTCCAAAATTGACGAGATCCGTTCTTTAAGAGGGGAGTTGCCGGTTGAGGTTCAGGATATGGAAGATGAAATTGAAGGATTAAACCTTAGAATCCGCAACCTGCAAGGAGATATTGACAAATTGAATGAAGCAATCAGCGCCTCAAACCTGAAAATAGAGGAATCTCAAACGTTGATTTCCCGTTACGAAGGGCAGCAAATGAATGTTAAAAACAACCGCGAGTTTGAAGCTTTGGCTAAAGAAATTGAAAACCAGCAATTGGATATTGAGTTAGCTAAAAAAACAATCAAGCAAACCAAAGAGGTGATTGATAAAAATCAAAAACTACTTGACGAAGCTACCCTAAAAGCTGATATGCGAAAAAAAGATTTGGTTTTGAAGCGCGAAGAATTAGAAAAAACCATTGAAGAAACCCGGATAGAAGAAGAAGAGTTGTTGGTAAAATCTAATTCGGCTGCCGCAATGATAGAAGAACGTTTGATTAGTGCATATAACCGAATTCGCAACTCTTACAAGAACGGGTTAGCCGTTGCACGTATTTCCCGTGCATCTTGTGGTGGTTGTTTCGGAACTATACCCCCTCAAAGACAGCTCGAAATAGGGCAGCGCAAAAAAATCCTTCTTTGCGAACACTGTGGCCGAATTTTGGTTGATGCCGATATTGAAAGCGATTTGTCAGAAGTAACTATTCAGGTCGAATATGTTGACAAAGACTAAGCACGCACGTTTGTATAACCTGCTGATTCACAATATTAAGATTGCCAATCTTTCTTTTACGGATGGTTTGTTTCCTCCGGCAAAGAAAGATTGGCTTCTTTGTTTTTAGATGAAATTGAAAAATTGACAATCAGGGCGGCTATCATAAAAAAGAAGGAGCCGATTTTATCTACTTCAATCAAATCGCCCAAAGTAATATTGAGCAGTATGATGGCAAATGAAATCAGCAAGGTCATGACAAATCTTTTTTGTTCGGGCGGGCTTCTCCTGTAAAGATATTCTCCGGCAATCAGCACAGAAAGACAAAACGCCAAAAACAAAGCCAGCCCGATTATTCCCTGATCTACCAGAGTCATCAGGAAATAATTGTGTACTCCGGACTGCTCTATATTATCACTGACATAAGTTTCAAAGTTGTCAATGGTATAATAACGGTAATAGCTATAAAAATTACCGGGTCCAAATCCAACCAGCGGACGGTCGGCACACATTCTTGCAGCCGCTATCCACCTGTATATGCGTTCCATGGAAGAGACATCTTTACCCTCAAATGTGGCAATTATATGGTCTTCCAGATCTTCGTGATAGATGGTCGATTCATAATCAGGTGCATAAGAAAGATACCGGTTGTCGTTTGCCATAAAAACACCCAGCAATAAGATGGCAAATAAGGACAAAGCAGCAATCCATTTCGTAAGCCTTTTTGCGAAGATAAAATAGATGACCGGTATTAACAGAACAGACAAGTAGGCGGCTCTTGTATAAGCAAATACAATTCCTGTCAAAAAGACAAAAAGTATCAGATGAACCAGCAACCGCTCTAAACTCCCACTTTTATACCATGTTCTTGCATGAACTGCAATAGGGAAAACTACGGCAATCATTACTGCATAATTGACATGGTTTCTGAAAAACGGAGTTAATGTCTTATTGACTTCCTGAAACTCAAAATCAAGCATGGCGTGCCGGATGACAGATTGAATGATAACAAAGCACAAGGGGATGGCAACGCACCAAAAGATAGGTTTAAACTGTTTTTCGTTCCTGATAAGCAAAGAGGTCAGAAAGTAAAAAACAACGATATACCAGATTTTTGAAACAAAAAACTTTCCCGAAACGATAAGTTGTTGGGAAAAAAAAGCTGTAATCCCTATCCAGACTACATGCAGACAAAGTATAGTTGTAACAGGGTGATTTAACAACTGTCGTGTTATAGTGTTTGGGTTGGCAAGTGCAAATAGTATTGTTGCCCCCATCAGCAAAACAATAAAAGGTTCAGTAGGTAAATCAGTCGCAAGGCTGCTACTTAACTCATACTCTATAGATAGAGGTATTAAAAACCACAGTAACAGGTAGGTTTGCCTGAAATACTTGACAACAAACAGTCCGAAGATGACCGACATCGGCAGGGCATAAAGATACCAGGCATTTTCGGCAATGGCCATGATTGCGGAAATTAAGGTAAATACGGCAAAAACAGAAAATATTCCTGCCGGATTGATTCGAAACTGCTGACTGATACCGGACATATCGGGTTAGAGAATTAGGAACACCACAAAAAGAGGACGAGTTAATTTACATAACACCGGTAAAAAAGGGTTTAAAATGTTTCCTGATGGTGCTCTTCAAAATTGAAGTCTTTAAACTTTTCAATAAAAACAGCCATCAACATCATACTGGCCAAGGTTACTAAAGTAGCACTGACAACAATTAACCACCGGACAGGCTTAATCCTCTTTACCGCCGGAACAGCACTTTCGATTATATAAACTGAAGAATATGGCTGATGAATTGCTGAAAGATGTTGTTTGTATATAGTATTTGCTGAATTATACTCTTCTACTGCTTTTCTGATAATTCGCTCCAAGACATGGGCGGTTACCGTGTCTTTTGGGTTATTTTCAATAGATCTTATCAGACTGTCGCGCATAGTTTCAAGACGTATTTCAGCAACTTCTGCTTCTCGTGCATATAGAGAAGTAAAGCCTAATTTTTTTTCCATAATCACCAGCTTATTGAGTGTATCCAATTGGGTAACAATCTCGTTGGCAATTTGGGCAGCTAAGGCAGGGTCTTTGTCTATGACTTCAATTTTTAATAAACCGTCCGGAGTTTTTACGGTTTTAAAATGACTGCGCAATTCTTCGCTTACCCAATAATCTTTTAATTTATCGGTAGTATCAATATCATAATGCTCAAACAGTCTGAACTTGTTCACCAAATGAGATTCTAAAGCTCTGGATTGTGATAAAGTAACTAACCGGTTAAGTTCAGGTTTGCCACCAAACAGATAAACCGGCGTTTCTCCACCTTCAACACTGAACAGTGAGGTTCTGTCCATCAAATGCGGATTGATGGGTGTGATGATGGCGGTAGATAAAAAATATTCAGGTAATAATAAGGAAACGATGGCACTGATAACAGCAGCTATAGCGCTGACTATCCCGATAGGTTTTAACCAACGATATAGTATTCTGATGAGTTCTTCCATAATATATGCTTAATAAAATGCTTATCTGATTTAAAATAAAGGGCAAAGATAGGTAAATACTGACTTAAACTACCGGCAAATCCGTTTAACCTGTATCAGAAATTCATTGTTGTTCTGATTGATAATAAACCAATTAACCATGCAGTTAACAGACAGACGAAAAAAGACAGCAAAAAGGAGAGTTGCCACGAAAAAAAATTTATCTGGGTAGCAGCAATGGATATGCCTGAACATAAAAGCAAATAACAAATGCATTTGAAAATTTCAAGGAATCGAACAGGCAAGGATAGGTTTTTGATGGCTACAATTATAAATGCAAGGGCTGCAAAACTTTGAGTTATCAGAGCTGACCAGGAGGAACCTATTGCCTTGAATTGAGGAATCAATAAGAGGTTTAATCCTACATTTATTCCAACACTGACCAGGGCAATTAAATTGATCTGCCATAAATTATTGTTGGCGGTCAAAAAAGCCCCAAAAACATATACAGAAGAAATGGCAATAAATGACAAAATAAGCCAGCCAAATACTGATGCATAGTAAGGGGTAGCATCAGCATACAACCAATTCATAATTGATTCCCTAAAGAAAAAACAAGAAATAGCCCCGGCTGCTGCAAATGAAAACAAACCTTTAGACGCAAATCCGACTAATTTTTCTACTGATTCCTTTTTGATCAACATTCTTGCAAACATAGGCAACAAAATAGTTGACAAAAGGACACCTATCATATTGGCTGCATCTAAAATCCGGTAAGCCGAAGCATAAATACCTGCCTGAAATGCACCTTCTTCCGGCAAAATTTTTTCAAGCATCACCGAATCAATCCGATGATAGATGCTCATCAATACTCCTATCAAAGCAAAGGGGTAGCTTTTCCGCAAAATTCCGGTTAAAAATTCCCGGTCAAAGTTAAATACAGGTTTTTTGAGATGCCCTGCAACTAAACCTATTCCTACCATTGCCGTTAAAAAGTATCCGGCAGTTTGAGCATACACAAACCATTGAATTTTAAATGGTGGAGGTAAAACTCCCCCCCACAAAATTGCGGAACAGATCAGAATCATCAAAATCCGGTCGAGTACAGACATAAAACTGTCTGAACGAAACCGGTGTAAACCCTGAAGATTGGAACGGAAATAGGTGATGAATGACAGTAAAATCTGATTGAAACAAAGTATTAAAAGAAGGTACAGGTCAAAGTTTTTGTAACCTAAAATCCAAGCACCTAAAAGACAGAGGATTAGATAACCTAAACTTAAAAATAATTTTACCGTCAATATTCCTGAAAAATGAGTTTCAATCCAATCGTGGTTTTGTGCTACTGCACGACTGTTATAGTTATTAATTCCAAAGTCAAGCAGGGTTTGTAACAAAAAAGAAAAGTTAAACAGAACAAAATAAGCACCATAAGTCGCAGGACCTACCGTGTTTTGTATGGTTCGATCTATTCCAAAAATCCATAAAGGCTTTATGAGCAAATTGACAAATACCAATACTGCTACATTTGCTGCAAAGCGTCTGTTCATCGTCTGATTTGTTGCAACAAAGGTATAAATAAAACTATGGTTAAAATGATATGCATTTCTGAAGCAGGGCCGGCTAAGATTTGCACAATCAACAAACCGATGCAAAACAATTTTAAACCTTTTGGCTAACGCTTGAAATAAAAGCTTTAAAAGTTAAGTATTCCATTTGTGGAATACCTGATATGCAGTTAAATACAACATTAGTACTTGTTAAAGATACCAAAAAGTTTAACCCTTTTTCGGTTTAAGGTAACTGAAGCATATCGAGAAACTTCAGACCCTCACTGCCTCTTTGTTTAAGGCAGGACTCTATTTCCGGGTAGGTCTTTTTTAAACTCTTTCGAATTTCATTCAGCATCAAAACTTTATTATCTTCCAACTCTTTCAAGCCCAGTTCCGTATATCTGGTTCTCAGGTCTGTATAAACAGGATTAACCAAACAGACACATTTAGTATCTTTAGAAGTTCCGTTATTGCATTTTTTGTGCATCACAGAAATAGCAGTATCGCCAAATATACTTTCGGTGCTAACCGTATTGTTGTTGTCCGGAGTATTGGTTTTTTCGTTTTTATTGGTCAAAAAATAATAAATTGCTGCAATAATTGCAACAATGATTACTATTCGGAAAAAAAACTTGGCCAATCGCAAGGCAATAAACAAGAGCAAAATCGCTCCAATGCCATAAACCAGCATCTCTAAAGGACTTAAATTACTAAACATGTAAATGGAGTTGAAAAATTAATGATGGTATAAAAGTACCCTAATGAGGTTTGCAAAGTTAAAGGAAATAAATTCTATTTACAATAACTCAGTCAATGCCTGAGACAGGTAAATGCTTTTAAAAACAAACTATAATAATATTAAATGAATGTGTCAGGGAGAATAAAGTATATTTTTGTCCAAATTTGAATAAACGCCATGTCGCAATTTAGAACTTGTCTAAAGAACGAAAAAAAGTTAGGGCAATATTTTTTTTATGGTTTTAATCCATAAATTTGCACCGTCAAAAAAGGTTCTTAACTAATATTAACATAAGTTTTTGACTTTCCATTAATATTGCAGCTCTAAATAGATAAATTAATATGCTTAACAAAAGGCTGTTCGATTTAATCATTTGCTTGTTCTTTTTATCGTTATCCGGTTTGTCTGTTCAGGCTCAGGATGGTGATCCTCGAAGTGGAGAGGAATATAAGAAAGGACAAACCATTTTTACATCACAATGTACAAGTTGCCATAAAATCAATCAAAAATTAGTAGGTCCTGCATTGGCCGGCGTATATGATAAATACGATAGAGCATGGTTACTAAGCTGGATTAAAAATTCGCAGGAATTAATTAAAGCTAATGACCCGAAAGCAGTTGCCATATTTAACGAGTTCAATAAGTCGGTGATGCCTGCTTTCAGCTTGTCTGATGCCGACGTTGATGCTGTTCTTAGTTATATCAAGGTAGAAACCGAAACCCCTGCTGCTGTAGCTGCGGCCCCAACAGGAGAAGCAGGTGCTGCTACCGGAGGCAGTGATCATACAATTACTATTTTTCTGGTTATTATAGCCGTTGTTTTACTCGCTGTTTTATTGATTTTAACCCGAATTTCAGATGCTTTGCGCAACTTGATGCGGGAAAGAATGGGCCAGCTTGTTCCGGTTTCAATTCCACTTGGAAAAGTACTGTTCAGTAAAAAAATGATTGCCTTACTTTCTTTGGTAGTTCTGATTTTTCTCGGATATGCAACTGTTGACAGTGCTACCAAGTTAGGAAGACAACAAGGCTACGCTCCTGCACAACCCATCAAATTTTCACATCAGTTGCACGCAGGAGTTAATAAAATAGATTGTCAGTATTGCCATTCGGGGGCTGCAAAAGGAAAATCTGCGGTTATCCCTTCTCCAAGTTTGTGTATGAATTGTCACAAGGCAGTTTCTCAAGGCCCTGTATATGGAACTACCGAAATTGCAAAGATATATGATGCCGTCGGTTGGGACCCTGATAAAATGCAATACAAACCTGACTATGAAGAAAAACCGATAGAGTGGGTTCGTATCCATAATTTGCCCGACCATGTATATTTTAACCATTCACAACACGTTACAGCAGGTGGTGTAGCCTGTCAGACTTGTCATGGCCCTGTCGAAGAAATGGAAGTGTTAAGACAACATTCAACTTTAGGAATGGGGTGGTGTGTGAATTGTCATCGCCAAACAAGTGTCAACTTTGGAGGCAATGAGTTTTACAAATCTTATGAGAAACTGCATGAAGGGTTGAAATCAGGAAAAGTAAAACAGGTAACCGTAGAAGATATTGGCGGTTTGGAATGTCAAAAATGCCATTATTAATTAAACAACATTGTTTGCTGTTAAAATGCAGCAATTTATAATAGAATACTCAGCCAACTTTTAAATCATATTTTCGCTTAGAAATAGTCGGAATCACTAAGATATAAAGCAACATGCAGCACAAGAAATATTGGAAAGGTTTCGAGGAATTGAACGAAGACTCAAAATTCCTTCAAGAAAAACGCAACGAATTTCCCGAAGATTTACCCATTTTAAATGAGTTGGGTAATGTTGTCAATGAAAACACAGCCACCCGTCGGGATTTTCTAAAAGTTTTAGGGTTCAGCGTTACGGCCGCTGCCATAGCTGCCAGTTGCGAGATACCCGTAAGACGGGCAATTCCTTATGCCATCAAACCTGAAGAATTAGTTCCCGGTATTGCCAATTTTTATGCCTCCTCATTTTTAAGTGGCAATGACTATTGCAGTATTCTCGTAAAAACCCGCGAAGGAAGACCAATAAAAATTGAAGGCAATCCTTTGTCGGAAATTACACAAGGTGCTACAAATGCTCGCGCTCAAGCTGCCGTAGTCAGCTTATATGACGGGTCCAGAAGTCTGTCTCCAAAAAAGGATGGTGAAGTTGCTGATTGGAAAACCATTGATGGGGAAATTAAGCAGAAATTAGCTTCAGCAAGCGGATCTATTGCGATCATCTCAGATAGCATCGCAAGCCCGACAACTTTGAAGGCTATTGATGATTTTAAAGTTCGTTTTCCCAATACCAAACATGTAGTTTTTGACGCTATTTCATACAACAGCATCACAACGGCCAACGAACAAATGTTTGGTAAGTCAGTGATACCTTCTTATGATTTTAGTAAGGCAGATGTGATCGTTGGGATCGGTGCAGATTTTTTAGGAACCTGGGTTTCGCCAGTCGAATTTACCAAACAATACATTAAAAATCGCAAAATTGCTGACAAAGATGAGCCAAAAATGTCTAAACATTGGCAATTTGAAGCGACGATGACCATAACAGGAGGAAAGGCTGATAATCGGATTACGGTAAGTCCTGATGAAGAAGGCACAGTGGCAGTTGCGCTACTAAAAGCCTTGGGTGGAACCGGTGCTACGGTAACTTTAGATCCAAAATTACAGGAAACAGTTTCAAAAGTTGCTGCCGATCTTAGTGCTAATAAAGGTAAATCTTTGGTGGTTTGTGGTTCAAAAAATGCCAATGTTCAAATGGTCGTTAATGCCATCAACAACTTGTTGGGCAATTATGGCAACACCATAGATTTAAACCGTCCATACAAACTTTATCAGGGTAACGATAAAGCGATGGTTGATTTAGTCGAAGAGATGAATGCAGGCAGAGTAGGTGCAGCCATTCTACTTAGTGGTGCAAATCCTGCCTATAATTATCGGGAAAGTGAGAAATTTATCAGCGGATTGAAAAAAGTTGCGTTGACGGTTTCTATGTCCGACCGGATTGACGAAACTGCTGAACATGTAACTTATCTATGTCCGGATAATCACTTTTTGGAATCATGGGGCGATGCTGAAGTAAAAGAAGGCTGTTACAGTCTTACACAACCCACTATTGCACCGTTGTTTGATACTCGTCCTGCACAGGAAAGTTTGCTAAGATGGTCAGGCAATGAAGCCCAATACTACGATTATCTTCGCAGTAACTGGCAGCAAAATATTTTCCCCAAGCAAAGTCTTTTAAACAGTTTTGATTCGTTTTGGGACAAATCTTTGCACGACGGAATTTTTGAGGTAAATAACCCTTCCAAAACTGCCGTTGGGGTAATTGGAGGCATGTATGCCAACCGAGCCATTGAATCCGGTAAACAAGAGACCAAAACCGAAACAGGAACTGTCAATGCAGTCAGTATTCCTGCATCAGGTGATATCAATGCTGCTGTACAGGCTATTTCTCAAACTGCCGGCAATTCAGGATTAAAATTGGTGGTGTATGAAAGTGTGCTGATGGGCGACGGACGATATGCCAACAATCCTTTCCTTCAGGAAACACCCGACCCGATTTCAAAAGTATGCTGGGATAATTTTGTTGCTGTTTCTAAAAAAATGGCAGACGAAAAAGGCTGGAAAGAACATGATATGGTTGAAGTTAAAGCAGGCAATTATGCTGTTCAACTCCCCATAGTTTTCCAACCCGGTCAAAAAGCAGATACAATTTCTATTTCTTTGGGATATGGCAGAACACGAGCCGGAGTTCCGCAGTGTAATGTCGGTAAAAATGCATTTCCTTTTGTCGGCTTTGATGGCAAACACTTTACCTATACCGTTTCTTCCGGAGTAAGTATCGAAAAAGTTGGCGGTCGTTATGAACTTCCCCGAACTCAAACCCATCATACTATTGATGATACAGGGGTAGGGAAAAACAAACGTCCTCTCATTCGGGAAACAAATTTACTCACCTATCAGAAAGACAAATGGGCAGGTAATCATATCAGCAAGAAACTGAAAGAAAATCAGGACGAATATTTCTTTACCCTTTACGGAAAAGACAATGAGTATGGCCCCCACACCGAACTTTATACGCGAGGATTACATTGGGGTTTGTCAATAGATCTAAATACATGTGTGGGGTGCAATGCCTGTGTAACTGCTTGTAATATCGAAAACAATATCCCGATAGTCGGAGCTCAGGAAGTAGTCAGGGCACATGAAATGCATTGGATGCGTATTGACCGGTATTATTCGGGAGATATGGAAAATCCGGATGTTACGTTTATGCCTATGATGTGTCAACATTGCGACAACGCTCCCTGCGAAAACGTTTGCCCGGTTGCAGCAACTAACCACAGCAGCGAAGGAATCAATCAAATGGCGTATAACCGTTGTATCGGTACCCGTTATTGCGCGAACAACTGTCCTTACAAAGTTCGCCGTTTCAACTGGTACGATTATCAGGGCGCAGACAGCTTTTACAAAAACACAATTTTTGATAATGATGAGCATATCATGTTGGAAGACTTAACCCGCATGGTCCTCAATCCCGATGTAACAGTTCGTTCCCGCGGAGTAATTGAAAAATGCAGTTTCTGTGTTCAACGCATTCAGGAAGGTAAATTGGAAGCTAAAAAAGCAAATCGCAAGTTGCAGGATGGTGAAATTAAAACCGCTTGTCAACAAGTTTGCCCTGCCGATGCTATTGTTTTTGGAGATGTCAATGACCCAACGACAGAGGTTTCAATTTTAACTGCTAACGAGCGCAGCTACCGTTTGTTAGAAGAATTACATGTGCTTCCCGGAGTAGCTTATTTAACCCAGATCCGCAATCGTGAAGCAATGGATGAAGAAAATCAGTCTCAAGTAGATAAACATCAAGGATAATTGACCTTCATTAGGTAAAAGCCAAGGTTTAGCTTTTCTTATTTGTAGAAAAAAACAGTTTTTTGTTATGCACTATACTTCTCCCATTAGAGAACCTTTAATTACCGGCAACAAATCTCTTCACAATATTACAGAAGACATAAGCCGGAGTATAGAACAACCACCCCGTCTTTGGTGGATTGCTTTTCTTGTTTCGGGAGCAATTGCAACCATGGGTGTTTTGCTCATTCTTTATACAATCTGGAAAGGCATTGGTGTCTGGGGTTTAAATAAAACCGTAAACTGGGCATGGGATATTACCAACTTCGTTTGGTGGATTGGTATTGGTCACGCCGGTACTCTGATTTCAGCAATTTTATTGTTGTTCAGACAACGCTGGCGAACCGGAGTGAACCGTGCAGCAGAAGCAATGACAATTTTTGCGGTCATGTGTGCCGGTTTATTCCCTTTAATTCACATGGGTCGGATTTGGCTCGGATTTTTCATCTTTCCATATCCCAACACAAGGGGTATCCTTTGGCCTAACTTTAACTCTCCGCTACTTTGGGACGTATTTGCCATCAGTACCTATTTCACGGTTTCTCTTTTGTTTTGGTACACAGGCCTTTTACCGGATATCGCTACTATTCGCGACCGCTCAAAAGGATGGGCTAAAGCAATTTATGCCCGCCTCTGTTTTGGATGGACAGGCACCGCGAAACAATGGCAGCGTTTTGAATCATTAAGCCTTGTTTTGGCAGGATTATCAACTCCTCTGGTTCTTTCAGTTCACTCTATCGTAAGTTTTGACTTTGCTACTTCTGTTATTCCCGGATGGCATACCACTATTTTCCCTCCTTATTTCGTTGCAGGGGCTATTTTTTCTGGATTTGCGATGGTTTTAACCCTGATGCTTATTGCCCGAAAAGTGATGAACCTCGAAAACTATATTACGATTGCCCACATAGAATCAATGAATAAAATTATAGTCATGACCGGTTCGATTGTCGGAATTGCCTATATCACTGAATTTTTTGTTGCCTGGTATTCGGGAAATGTTTATGAGCAATGGGTATTTATACGGAACAGGGTGGCAGATCCTTTCATATTCGGCCCAATGTTAGGCGTTGAACCTGCTCCTTATTGGTGGGCTTATTGGTCTATGATGACCTGTAATGTATTGTCACCGCAAATATTCTGGTTCAAAAAATTACGCCGTAGTGTGATTGTTACTTTTATCATGTCTATCTTCATCAATATAGGTATGTGGTTTGAGCGTTTTGTGATTATTGTTACTTCACTACACCGCGACTATATCCCTTCAAGTTGGACTTATTACTCTCCGACGTTGGTGGAAGTAGGCATTTTTGTCGGAACGATAGGTATATTTTTGACTTTCTTCCTTCTTTTCTGCCGCTACTTACCGGTTATTGCAATTGCAGAAGTGAAGGCTATCTTAAAAGTAGCCGGCGACCAGCATATTAAGGCTATTGCAGAAAAAGAAAAAATCGAAGAAGAAAAATCTTACAGTGGAGGAGCCAATTTGGCAGGAGCGCTTGATAAAGACGATAAATAACAAATAGGTTTCACAAAAAGCAAGCATCAAAAACAAGCAGTAATGAAACATAAATATTTAGTTGGAGTATATAACGACGATGATGTGCTGTTGAATGCGGTAGCTAAAGTTCGCAAAGACGGCTATAAAATTCATGAAGTTTTTACTCCGTTTCCGGTTCATGGATTGGATGAAGCAATGGGTTTGCAAGACACCCGGCTTCATACCATAGGGTTTGTATTCGGTGCTATCGGAACACTGACTGCTCTGTCTGTTATGTCTTATACAATGGCAATAGATTGGCCGGTGATTGTAGGTGGAAAACCCTTTTTCAGTTTTCCTGCTTATGGTCCGATTGGATTTGAATTGACCGTACTTTTTGCATCGGTCGGCATGACGGTTGTTTACTATTTACGTAATGGGTTTTCTGTATTGAAAGAAGCCGAAATTGTAGATACCCGGATAACCGACGATAAGTTTGTAATGGCTTTTTGTCTTAAACGCTATCACGAAGAAGCTGATATCAACAACATCACCAGGTTGATGAAAGAAAGTGGTGCCGAAGAAATATATGTCAAGGAAATGGAAAACGAATTAGCCCCTAATCTTTTCAGACAAGATGGAGGTTCAATTACTGAACATGCCCATCATCATTAACTAAAGACTCGGATAACGAAAAAAGCATTTGAAATGCATAAACATACTATTCTATTTTTTGTAACAGCGGTTATAGTTTTGTTCTTTGCAGGATGCAGGGCAGGAGGAGACTTTACCGGTCGTGAATATATGCCCGACATGGCACATTCTGTTGCGTATGAATACTACACGCCAAGCAGACCAGTTATGGTTGACGGACAAATGGTCAATCTGTTTACTGATGGAAAATCGGCAAGAGAACCGGTAAAAGGTACAATCCCACGAGGATATATGCCTTATCATTATCCGGATACTCCCGAAGGATATGAAGCAGCAGGTGCAGAATTGGTCAATCCTTACAACAAAGTCCATGCTCAGATAACAGAAAAAGGAAAAGCACTATATACGGTGAACTGTGCAATTTGCCATGGAGATAAAGGAGACGGCAAAGGATTTATTGTCAGCAATGGAAAATACCCTGCACCTCCTCCCTCTTATTTTGAAGATCGTATTTTAGTATTAAGCGAAGGTAAAATGTTCCATTCTGTTCAGCACGGAAAAAACCTGATGGGTTCTTATGCCGGGCAACTGAATAAAGACGAGAGGTGGCAAGTCATTTCATATATTAAACAGTTGCAGGCGGCACATATTTTAGCAAACGACAGTTTGGCAGTACAAAGCAAAGCCACAATTGAAGATGTGTTGGCCGCTATTACCGGACAAAATAAGTCTTATACAAAAGGAATGAACTTCCCAAAACTTCCTGCTTCGGGAACAACAGGCATGACAGATGCTTCAGTTGAAGCCCCGGTTACTTTTGTAGAATCTGAATTGGATAAAATTACAGCTCAGGCAAGAGAACTTAAAGCCGGTGAAGTAGTTAAACTAAACAACGTATTTTATTCTTCCGGTAAATTCAACCTGCGCTCTGAATCAAATATAGAATTGGATAAACTGATTGCATTATTAAACAGCAAGCCTGCCATGAAAATTGAGATTGACGGTCATACCGACAATCAAGGTGATGCTGCAGCTAATCAAACATTGTCCACTGAGCGGGCAAAAGCTGTGTATGACTATTTGGTCAGCAAAGGTATTGACAAGACCCGTCTTGACTTCAAAGGCTTTGGCGCTACAAAACCGGCCGCACCAAATACTACCGAAGAAGGAAGAGCAATGAACCGTCGTACTGAATTCAGAGTACTTTAATTTATAAGGCATAAAAATTAACCGAAAATTATTATAATGAGCACGGTAAACGAAAAATATACCATTACCGGAGAAGCAAAAAGGTTCACCTTAATTTTGCTGATTGCAGGAATTGTGCTTACGGCATTAGGCGCATTTATGAACTTAGATAACCCTACCCGACTTTGGACAGGATTACTATATAATAATGTGTTTTTTCTGATGCTTGGCTTAGTTGCCGCATTTTTCCTCTCAACCCATATTGTAGGTTATGGTGGATGGATTACGCTTTTTAGACGGGTTCCGGAGGCGATGATGATGTATGTTCCTATTGGAGGCGTACTCATGATTCTTATTTTGGTTTTTGGAATGCATCATATCTATCATTGGTCGCACGAAGAATTATATGATCCAAACAGCCCTTCTTACGATGCTATTTTAGATGGCAAGCGAAGTTTTCTGAATGTAAGTTTCTTTTTGGGGCGTGCTGTAGCTTATATTGCTATTTGGACAGGGTTAATTTGGCTGCTTCGCCGGAATTCTGTTCAAAGCGACTTAGGAACAAGACAACAAGGAAGACAATTGTATCAAACCAGTAAATATATAGCTGCCATCTTTATTGTTGTTTATGCGGTTACCAGCTCAACTTCTTCATGGGATTGGATCATGTCAATTCAGCCTCATTGGTATAGTACTTTGTTTGGTTGGTATAACTTTATCAGTATTTTTGTAACTTGCATATCGTTCATGATGCTTGTTTTGGTATATCTTACTAAAAACGGCTATTTACAAGGAGTAAACGATGAGCATTTTCACGATTTAGGAAAGTTTATGTTTGGGTTTAGTGTTGCATGGGCTTATTTGTTCTATTCTCAGTTTATGCTGATTTGGTATGCCAATATACCCGAAGAGACCCTTTATTTTAAATACAGGATTGACAATTATCCGGTGGTGATGTGGTTATGTGTGTTGATGAACTTTGTGACTCCTTTCTTCCTGTTAATTACCAGAAATATTAAAAGAGATCGTTCCCATAGTATTATGATTGGCGCTGCGCTCATTATTATCTTTGGCCATTGGCTTGATTTTTATCAAATGACAATGCCGGGAGCTTTTGCCAATATGGCACACGCTGCCGACAATCATGCTGCACCTGACGGACATCATGCCGAACATGCAGAAGTAGTAAGAATAGGACTTTATGAAGTCGGATTGTTGTTAACATTTGCCGGTTTGTTTGTTTATTTAATGTTGTATAACTTGTCTAAACAATCTTTAACCCCTGTAAACCATCCGTTTCTTAAAGAAAGCAGGGTTTATCATACCTAAAAAATTGGGCTCCCTGTAAAAAAAATTTATAATAGTATTTGATTGTTTTTTGGTGTTTCAAATCTGTTCTTAATTATTGAATTTCGCGCTTAACGATATACTATGTTAACAACAACATTAGGTCTGCTGATTATAGCACTTGTCTTGCTTATTATCTTTCAGTTAGCAAAGACGAATGAGATGATTATTGCTCTTAAAGGAGAGGAAGAAGCTATGCATAATGCCAATAGGTTTAATGGCAGGATGTTTCTGTTTTTCCTTATTTTTGGAACTATCGCTTCTGTTTGGTCAACTTTTCACTATGCACCTCTATATTTACCTGTTCCTTCTTCCGAGCATGGAGTGTGGTTGCGTGACATGTTTTTTTGGACTTTAGTTGCGACAGTACCTGTATTTTTCCTTACCCATATTGCTTTGTTCTGGTATTCTTTCAAATACAGAAGAGATGGCACAAACACCGCATACTACTTTCCGGGAAGCAATAAATTAGAATTGATCTGGACTGCAATTCCTGCTGTTGTAATGATTCTTTTGGTTTATGAAGGATTGAGAAGTTGGTACAAAATTACCGGCCCTGCACCACAGGAAGCAGTTGAGATAGAAGCTACCGGGCAACAGTTTTTCTGGACCCTCCGTTATGGTGGAGAAGATAATAAAATTGGCAAAAAATCGGTCAAGTTAATAGGCGGAGACAATGCACTTGGATTGGATTGGGAAGATACTGCCAATCATGATGACTTCATTGCAGACGAAATGCATATTAAATTAGGTCAGCCTGTATTAGTTCGCATCAATGCTATTGATGTTCTGCATAGTTTTTATCTGCCTCATTTCAGGGTAAAAATGGACGCTGTTCCCGGTATTCCAACTCAGTTCTGGTTTACACCAACTAAAACAACCAAACAAATGCGGGAGGAACTCAATAACCCCGACTTTAACTATGAATTGGCTTGTGCTGAGTTATGCGGACAGGCACATTTTAATATGCGAAAAGTCGTTGTTGTTGACGATGAAGCTGATTATAATGCATGGAAAGCCCAACAGCAACCAATTTATGTTAAATTGGGCTTAAATAAAACTACGACTCCCGAAAAAACGGGAACAGGAAATATAGAAAATCAACCAGACAGCGATAAGGCGCAGAAATCTAAAACTTCAAAAATATAACTGACCGGTTGAATCGTTTTTTTATCCAACAGTTTTTTAAACCTTTAGCAAAGTAAGTTATGGCTATCACTGAAAGCGGAACTGAAATAAAAATTGATGTTCATGACCACCATGACCACCATGAACATGAACATCATCATGAAGAAAGTTTTATAAGCAAATACATCTTTAGCCAGGATCATAAAATGATTGCCAGGCAATTTTTAATCACAGGTATAATATGGTCCTTTATAGGGGTATTATTTTCTGTCTTGTTTAGGTTGCAATTAGCTTGGCCTGATGAATCTTTCCCTATCCTGGAATATTTGTTAGGTAAGTGGGCAGAAGGTGGGAAATTAGCTCCCAATTTTTATTATGCATTAGTTACCATGCACGGTACAATCATGGTATTTTTTGTACTCACTGCAGGGTTGAGTGGAACTTTCAGTAACTTACTCATACCTCTTCAGATAGGAGCAAGAGATATGGCCTCTCCTTTCTTGAATATGTTGTCTTATTGGTTCTTCTTTTTAGCAGGGATGATCATGTTGGTTTCCTTGTTTATATCAACAGGTCCTGCTGACGGAGGCTGGACAGCTTACCCACCTTTAAGTGCTTTACCACAGGCAAGTACAGGTTCTGAATTTGGTATGACTCTTTGGTTGTTGAGTATGGCAATGTTTGTTGTATCTTCATTGCTTGGAGGTTTGAACTATATTACAACCATTTTAAACATGCGTACCGAAGGTATGACCATGATGCGTATGCCTTTGACCATGTGGGCTTTTTTCTTTACCGCAGTTTTAGGGGTATTGTCTTTTCCAGTTCTTCTCTCAGGAGCTATATTGCTGCTTTTTGACCGCCATTTAGGCACAAGTTTTTACCTTTCAGATATCTATATCGGCGGTCAACCACTTACCAATGCAGCAGGCGAGTTACTGCAGGGAGGAAGCCCTATTTTGTTTCAGCACCTGTTCTGGTTTTTAGGACACCCTGAAGTTTATATCGTGATTTTACCTGCAATGGGTATGGTATCCCATGTCTTGGCTACCAATAGCCGGAAACCGATTTTTGGTTACTCAGCAATGGTGATGTCCATTCTGGCAATTACTGTTTTGGCCTTTCTTGTGTGGGCACACCACATGTTTATTTCAGGACTGAACCCATTCATAGGCTCAATTTTCGTGTTGTTCACTCTTTTAATTGCGGTACCTTCAGCAATCAAGGTTTTTAACTGGATTGGAACTATTTGGCGAGGAAATATCAATTTTACGCCTGATACTTTATTTTCAATCGGTTTTGTTTCTTTGTTTATTTCCGGAGGTTTAACCGGTATCTATTTAGGTAACTCAGCTTTAGACATTCCGCTTCACGATACTTATTTTGTTGTTGCACACTTTCATATTGTAATGGGGCTCGCAGCAGGGTTCGGACTTTTTGTGGGTGTTTATCATTGGTTTCCTAAACTGTTCAACGGCAGACAGATGAACAACACTTTAGGCTATATACACTTTTGGATAACCTTTATCGGAAGTTACTGCATCTTCTGGCCGATGCACTATCTTGGAATGACCGGTGTTCCACGCCGCTACTTCCAGTTCAGCAACTTTGAAACTTTTGATGTTTATAGTAGCTTGAATGTATTTATTACACTTGCCGCGCTTCTGGTTTTCTTTGCACAGTTTCTTTTTATCATTAATTTCATTCACAGCGCCCTCTACGGCAAGAAAATGACCTCCCTAAATCCTTACCATTCAAATTCTTTGGAATGGACAACTCCGATGGCTCCCGGACATGGCAACTGGCCCGGTGCTATCCCAAGTGTTTACCGTGGACCCTATGAATATGGTAAAGGAGGATTGGACTATGTTCCACAACACCTTCCGGATAATCAGATCTGGAAGGATAAACCTAATAACGAGCAAGCATAGTTCATTTTATATAATACAACCAACGAATTAGCCTACGATACACAAACCGTAGGCTAATTCGTTAAAATCCAAAAATAATCTATACAAACCGATAAACTGTTAATATGATTCCAGTTAAAGATATATCTCTTTCCGACTTTTTTGCTTTAATGGCAGAGAGGGTAAAAGATTATGCTTTATTGGTAAAATTCAGACTTAATTTGACTGTTGTTTTTTCAGCTTTGATGGGGTATAGTCTCGCTACAATTGGTAACTTTGAATTCCTCAGTTTGTTATTACTTGGCTTGGGCGGTTTTTTTATTACCGGCTCAGCAAATGCTATCAATCAGGTTTTGGAAAAAGACTTCGACAAGCTGATGGTTCGAACACAAAACAGACCTGTTGCAGCCGGGCGAATGAGTGCAACTGAAGGTTTGCTGATTGCTGGCATTAACGGTGTAATAGGAGCAGTCATTTTGAGTTATTTTTTTAACAGCCTTACCGCTTTTATTGGTGTTTTGTCTTTGCTGCTTTATTCATTTGTTTATACTCCTTTAAAAAGAGTAGGAAATATTGCGGTGGCAATAGGTGCTATTCCCGGCGCGCTTCCCCCTTTAATCGGATGGACTGCTGCTACCGGATCATTAGGTTATGAAGCCTATCTTTTGTTTAGCATTCAATTTTTATGGCAATTTCCCCATTTTTGGGCAATTGGATGGCTTGGTGCTGATGAATATGCCAAAGCTGGATTTAAATTTCATTCGGGAGCTGATGATAAAAGCGGTCGAACTTCGAGACAAATTACTGCATACATCTTTTTCCTGATACTGTTAACACTGTATCCTGTCATATTGGGAATCTTTAGCTATGTTTTTGCAGCAGTAGCGTTGATATTAGGTTTGATGTTTTTATTTTCCGGCATCAACTTAGTCAGAAATAATGATCGCCGGCATGCTTTACAAGTGATGATTGCTTCAATTTTGTATCTCCCGCTATTGCAAGTTGCAATGGTGCTTGATTTGGTCTTTTAAATTTATAAAACTACGCCAAGAATTAAAGTGTAACAATGCACGCTAAAACACTGAAACAGCCTGAAAGAATACACCCCAAGAAGTTTGCACTTTGGTTGGGTATAGGGACCATCATTATGATGTTCGCGGGGCTTACCAGTGCTTTTATTGTAAGAAGAGCTGCCGGGAACTGGCTTGCCTTTGAATTACCTCCTTTATTTTATATCAGCACCTTAGTAATAGCTTTAAGCAGTTTGACGCTCATATTCGCTCAAAAAGCATTTAAGCAAAATAACAAGATTGCCTATAAAAATCTCATAGGACTAACTTTGCTTTTAGGGATTTTATTCATCATTTTGCAGTATGCTTCATGGATGCAACTTGCAAGCTACGGCATATTGTTGAGAGGCAACCCTTCCGGTTCTTTTGTATATGTGATTTCAGGGCTTCATGCAGCACACGTATTAGGGGGTATTTTGTTTTTAACTATTTTTTTTATTAAAGCCCTTCCGAAACCTGACCCTGTCAAAGAACTTTTGGAAGAAATCAATACTGAAAAAAACCTGCCAATTGAAATGTTATCCGGATATTGGCATTTTGTAGGAATTCTTTGGGTTTATTTACTCGTATTTTTTTATTTTTTTAGGTAAATTTGCCCGCCTGAAAGAATTTATATTGATTATTTAACTGAATTTATTGTAATAATTTAATACAATCGCAACTCAATGGCAACAGAAACGCTTACAGTAGGAGCTACTGCCCAAGAGCAATGGAAAGGAGGAAAATCCCCATTTTCGGTGAGCTATGGTAAGCTGATGATGTGGTATTTTTTGGTTTCAGATGCCTTTACCTTCTCAGCTCTGCTCATTTCTTATGGCGCAATCCGGTTTAGCAGTGATGTCTGGGCTGATCCCAACTTAGTTTTTAACTCTATGCCTTTTTTACAGGGATGGAATATTCCTTTAGGCTTCGTCAGTATTATGACCTTCATACTCATTTTGAGTAGTGTGTTTGTAGTACGTGCTGTTCAGGAAGGGCACATGATGAATCAAAGCGGTGTCGCAAAATGGATGTTCCTGGGGATTTTAGGAGGGGCAGCATTCCTTGGCTGTCAGGCTTGGGAATGGACACACTTGATCAGTCATGGAACCACACTTTTTCACAATCCTCACGGACCACCGGCATTTGGTCAGTTATTTTTCCTGATCACCGGATTTCACGGGTTTCACGTTTTTTCAGGGGTAGTAATCAATGTAATCATCTTCGTTCAGACTTTAAGAGGAGTTTATCAAAGACGCGGACATTATGAAATGGTAGAAAAAGTAGGACTCTACTGGCACTTTGTAGATTTGGTTTGGGTTTTCGTATTCCTCGCTTTCTACTTATTGTAAAAAAGTCTGTTATTTTAATTTAAAGAACTGTAATCATTAAAAAAATCATACAATGGCACATACGTATGACGCTCAGGTTTACAAAAGTCAGGTTAATGCGGTTTACAGAGCTACGGTTTGGCTCGCGATTATCACAATTATTGAAGTTGCTGCAGCATTAGTCTGGATGAACATTTTTAAAGACCATAGCGGTCCGAGATTGTTATTGAACAGCTTTTTTATTGCCGCAAGTTTACTCAAGGCTTATTTTATAGTCGGTGAGTTTATGCATATTCGTTATGAAACCCGTGCATTAACCATAACTATTCTGGCACCAACCTTTTTCCTGATATGGTTTATTATCGCTTTCCTTTGGGAAGGCCAGGAATGGTTAAACAATAAAACCGACGGTCAATTTATTCAGGAAGAAATCCGGGCACCTCATCACCACGACGATGATCATGGCTCGCATGACAGCCAGGAACATAAAGATGCCGGACATTAAACCGGGCATACCAGATAAACAATTTTGTCTAAAAACAATTGCGCCATAGTCGTGGTTAATACAACTACAACCGTGGCGCAATTTCTTTTTACAGGTAAGCTAATTAATTCTGAATTCTAAGTTTCATAATTCTGACATTAAAAATTAATATTTGTGAAGTCCAAAATATTAGGGTTATTTATAGCAGTATTAGTGCCTGTTGCTTTTTATTTGTTTTTTGACCATTTTGACTATTTTCAGGCACAGCGGCGAAAAAATCTACCGGAGCTGCCAAGGTATGGCGCTTTGGAAGCCGATAATAATCAGACAAACAGAGTTGTCGCTGATAATACAAGCTGGCATACAATTCCTGCATTTGAATTTCAGGCACATACCGGTGAAATGGTAAATCAAAGTACCATTCACAATAAAATTGTAGTGGCTGATTTTTTCTTTACAAAATGTCTGGGTATCTGCCCCAAAATGTCCTCGCAACTTCAGCGCGTTCAAAAAGAATTTATAGATGATGACAGCATTCTCCTATTATCTCATACTGTTGACCCGGAACGTGATTCAGTCGAAACTCTGGCCGAATATGCAGGTCTATATGAAGCCGACCCAACTAAATGGTTGTTCCTGACCGGATCTAAAACTGACTTATACCATATAGCCCGAAAGGGGTATTTTGTTACTGCAACAGAAGGGGACGGGAGTTCCGAGGATTTTATTCACACCGAAAAGTTTGTTTTGTTGGATAAATCGGGTGTTATCAGAGGATATTACGATGGAACTGATAGCCTTGAGGTCAACAAACTGATGACCGATATTAAGATTTTACAGTTGGATTATCCTTCGAATAAAAAGGAAATGGTGCTTGACAGACAGCGCAGCGCAGCAGAAGCCGAAAGCAGGAAACAGAATAGCAAATAAATTTATAGCATCATTCATTTAAGATAAATCTTCAAACAAATTCAGTTTATGGGCATTCAGGTAAACCCCGGTAGTGAAAAATATTGGGTGAAAGGGATTGTAATTATTTCTGTACTTGTTCCAATTCTTGTTGCCATTCTTTTCAGATTGCCACAGATAGATATTCAATTGCCGTTCGATGTTATGGTCTTGCCAAAACTTCATGCAATTATCAATGCAACTGTAACACTTTTACTCTTAACCAGTTTTTATTTTATTAAAAGAAAAAAAGTAACACAACATAAAATCTGCAACATAACCGCATTAGTACTATCTGCTTTATTTTTGGTCTCGTATGTTACCTATCATGCCATGACCGAATCGACAAAATTTGGGGGAGAGGGAATTGTGAAGTATATTTACTATTTTATACTACTGACTCATATCGTATTGGCTGCCCTAATTTTACCGCTCATCTTATTTACTTTTTTAAGAGCTTTTTCAGGCAATTTTGACCGGCATCGCCGGCTTGCCCGATGGACAATGCCACTATGGTTGTATGTTTCAGTTACAGGTGTACTTGTATATTTGATGATTTCACCATACTATTAAAATCTAAAACAATGCAAGAAAAACTTCCCGTAATAACTATTGCTGAAGTACAACAATTGGTAGATGACTGGATAAGGACGGTAGGGGTTCGTTATTATAACGAATTGACAAACATGGCAATTTTAACCGAGGAAGTAGGAGAGGTGGCCAGAATAATAGCTCGTCAGTATGGAGAACAATCGTTTAAAGAAAGTGAACATACTGCTGATTTAGGGGACGAATTAGCCGATGTATTCTTTGTTTTAGTTTGTATAGCCAATCAAACCGGAGTCAATCTGACCGAAGTTTTGCTGAAAAACTTAGAGAAAAAAACTAAACGGGATGCGTTAAGACATGCCAACAACCAAAAACTTCAATGAATAATTGGGTTAATCACTTTTATTGGTTGTTTAAAAATCTAAATTACTTAACTTGCAGTAAGATAAACATAATACCATGGATTTAACCGCACAAAAAGTTATTACAAACCATGTTTCATGGTCGGTTGCAGCAGGTTTATTGCCGGTTCCAATACTCGATTTCGGATTGGTTACAGCTTTGCAATTAGAAATGATTAAAAGCCTTTGCGAGGTTTATGGTATCCCATTTAACCAATCTTTAGCTAAATCAAGGGTGATTGCTGTGATTGGCGGGATGACCCCAAGAGTAATGAGCAGCATTATAAAAGTTATTCCAATAATTGGCTCAGTAACAGGTGCTATTTCAATGCCATTGCTCTCCGGTGCCAGCACTTATGCGGTGGGACAGGTTTTGGCGAAACATTTTCAGGAAGGTGGAACGCTTGAAAACTTTGAAATGTCAAAATTTAACGACTTGTTTATCCAAATGAAAACTGAAGGTAAAGAACTTGCACAATCCTTTGCTGATCAATTTAAAAATTTGGCCGATGCCGGTTCATTCAGAGATATTGAAAAGTTGAAACAGCAAGGGGTTATAACTCCCGAAGAATATGAACGAATAAAAAAACGGATGTTTGACCGGGTAAAAATTACCTTGAAAATTGATTAAAAAAGGGGCTGTTTAAATACAGCCCCTTTTTTGATGGATTAAATACCGACAAAACTATCTGAAATCGAATATACTCAAGCAGAAAAAGAAGTACCACAACCACAGGTTGATGAAGCATTAGGGTTATTAAAAATAAACCCTCTATTGTTCAGATCATTCATATAATCTATTTCCATTCCCAATAAATACATGCCTTGTGCCCGGTTCATAAAAATCCGGACACCGTTCATGTCAAATTCTTCATCGCCATCTTTTTTGACATCAAAGCCAAGAATATAGGTTAGCCCGGAGCATCCGCCACCATTTACCCCTACACGAAGCCCGTGGTCTTGAGGAATTTCTTTTTCATAAATTAAGGCTTTTATTTCATTGATAGCACTTTGAGTAAAGCTGATAGGTGAAATATCTGTTACCGGATTGATGTTTTGAACTGACATGGAGTATGTTTTTTAAGTCTCTATAGATTTGTAAAGATAAAAAAATTATAGCAAAGGCCGATTAACCATAAAAGTTTTTGAGTTAAGTATCGGTTTGCACTATACAACATTTTTAAGTTTTGCAAAGTTCATGGAATAATTTTCAAAAAGTGGGTTAAAGAAACATACTTATTTACGGATGATACTTAAAGATTATGTTCACACAGATTCAATAATATGGATTGTTTGAGGCTGGAAGTGAGTACAATTTACCATTTTTACCCAGTTCCTTTGTAAAAAAGTATGTCGGCTGCCGCCGTCGTTTGCCTGTGAGATTTGTCAAACCTCATCGTTTTGCCAAAACTACGTGGTTTTAAACACACTACCCCATAAATATAAAAACCCGTCTGCAAATGTGCAAACTAAACGGTTTTGCCCGATGTTATCCGGGTTTGTAGAACCACATAACTATGAGGATGTTAAAGCTCACTTCGAATTCCTGAATTGTCCCTAAATCACCGGTCACCTCAAGCATCATGAAGGGGGGGTAAGATTTTGTTTATTGCAAGGTTCAGGGTGTTTCAAGCAGGGTTAGGTTAAACAAGGATGGCATTTCCCCGTTCATGGGGTAGGGGAGTTAGTGTATCAGGAGGTAATATACCTACCCGACAGTGGCAACCAATTGCAACACGGTTTAGTAGGAAAAACAACTTTTTAAGCCTCTGCAAAGCCTCCATACCCCCCTGCATTACATCTAAGCCCCTCTGCAATAACTCAATGTACCCCTGCATTGCGTCAATGTACCTCTGCAATATCTCAATGAACCCTTGCAATAGAATTATGTGCCTCTGCAAAAACCCAATGTACCCTTGCAATGATTCATTGTACCCCTGAAATGCCTCATTGTACCCCTGCATAGGACTAATGCACCCCTGCTTTAAAATAAGGTACCTCTGCAATGACTTAATCCACACCTGCAATGACCTAATGCACCCCTGCAACAGGTTAATACGCACTTGAAAATTCTTCGAAAATTCGTGTTATCTGGGGAAAAAAAATGGCACTACTGTAAAGACTTAGTGCCTATCCGAAACTAATTTCCAAAAGAATAGCATTGCTTTGGGGTTAAAGCTTATGTGCTATTTTTCAGATTTTTTCTTCCAATTAGTTTAGTTTTTCGTTTTTTTGAAAGTTTTACTTTGTTTAGTGTTTGTTAAACATTAAATTAAAATTGAGCTTTTTTTCACGGAACCGTTTGTGTTTTATGAACCTGCTATACGAAAGGGCTACTAACGGGCTATATTACGTATATGTATTACCCCCCGTTTAATGTTTAAGTACATAGGTGGGACTGTAGTCAGATTTTAAACCGGTTCACTTTAAAAAGCTAAAAAACTGCTGAAATTGTCCTGCTCTCCAGAAGTTATCAGGCTCATGCAAGAGGGGCAATTCGTTTGCTCTGTGGTTGGTTAAGACCTCCCTAAAAAAGTGGAATAATTATTGCTTAATGATTGCTTAGTTAAAGCATCGTCTTATCCCGAAAGCAATACAATAAGTAATGAAAAATAATTCTGCTATGAGCAAAAGGTTAACCCTGACTGTTTATATATTGGCTTTAGCGCTGATAACCACTATTTGGAGCTACGCACAAATCAGCAATCCTTCAACGTATGATTTGAGGTTCAACAATGGCCAAGGAGGGTGTGGGAGTAGCACCTATTGTATAGACATACAAATAAAAGCATCAACGGGAGCACCTGATTTTGCATTAGGCTCACATACCATTTGGTTTAATTACAACAAATCGGTGGTCAATACCCCTGCTTACAGTGCTTTGAATTTCAATTCAGCAACCACTTGCAGCATAGCCGGAGTTGTTAATTATAACCCTTATCTGAGCACTTCCTTTAATTTTTCAGAAACAGGTTCGGAAGGAGAAGCAAATTTCACAACCTTGTTAAACTCCTTTACCGCAGGTTTTGAATGTCCGGTGGTTAGTGCTGCAAATTGGGTAACTATGGGGACGGTTTGTTTTAATGTGGTCAATGCATCAGGTAATCCTAACCTCTATTTTAGCACAGAGTTTACCCTGATTAACATGAGTAATAATCAGCCTCAACATAATCAGGGTAACTTAGGCACACTTAACAGTCTTTCAGGTTCGGGAAGTGCCGGGAACCCAGGAACAGCGACTTTTAGCAATAATTATGTTTGTCAGGGCGAATCCATTAATTTTTCGGCAAATGGTTATTCGGCAAATTCCGGTTTTTATACGGGTTTAATGGTAACAAATAATGCGGCAGTAAATTCATCTGCCGGTTTTTTAGCTGCAACCAAATATCTTGCAACCGGCGTTCCAACTGCAAGTGCATCTAATACTCCGCCAAATGGAACCGGTTTTCCGGTAAATACGCCTTTGTATGTCTATTCATTTATCGGGTCGGGAAACGGCAGTATTTTACAGATAAACCCATCCTGTTTTAGCATCAGTCCTCCGGCAGGACCTTTTGTTGTTTTACAAAACATCATCACTTCTCCGAGTAATTATGCTTGTTTGGGCGGAGGTAATGCTGCTTTAAACATAGTCGCTGCAGGGGGAATGCCTGCATATAACAGCGGAACAGAAAAATTTAACATTAGCGTACAAAATGCAACATATAGCGGACCAAGTTTGGTCAGCAATAATCAGATAGTCAGCATAACAGTTACTAACGGATTGCCGTGGACTGTTACATTTACCGATAGTGACGGATGTCAGGGTGTGGCAACCGGTACTTTTATTGAGGCCAATGTTTGTGGCGTTTGCAGCGCAAACGCTGGTTCGGTTACGGTCAGCAAACAATATGTATGTTGGAACGAAAGTATCTCAATTTCTGCATCGGGCTATAATTTTGGAAATCCCTCCACAGGCTATGTTGGTTTATTGGTTACACCGGATGCCTCATTTTCTGACCTGATGAATGATGAGAAATACGGCTTGTATGCAGGAGCAACAGCCTCACATATCAACAACGATATTGCAGAGATAAACCAAACCCTGTATGCCCATTCCTTTATAGGTGAGGGCAATCCGTTTTCGTATAACCCAAGTTGTTTTGACCTGAGTGCCCCATCTTCCTCTTTTGTGTTGTTGGGTCCCATTTATTTGAATGGAAACAATCAGTTTACCTATGTCTGTAATGCCAACCAAACTGCAACTATAGCATTAGCCCCTACCGGCGGTATGCCTGCATATAGCCCGGCCAATGAAAAATTTACTGTTACAGTTAGCGGAAGTGCTACATACAGCGGTCCTTCACAAATCAACAATGGACAATCGGTCAATATCATTATCGCGAATGGCGCATGGTCTGTTTCCTTTACAGATAGCAAGGGCTGTTCTTATGTGTTGAATAATACCTTTAACAGTGCGGTCTGTGGAACAGCATGCAGTGTAGATGCCGGAGTAGCTTCAAGATCTAAAAACTTTGTCTGTTGGGGAGATCAGATTTCATTCAGCGCAACCGGCTATACCCTTGGAGTTGCAAGTTCTTATGTGGGACTGGCTGTTTCAACCAACGGCGGATTAACCTCTTTGACAGGGGCTTCATTGTCCCATTTGTTTCTTGGACCTAATACGGTTTTTACCAACAATCAGTTAAATTCACTAAATCAACCTTTATATCTGTATTCGTTCATTGGTGAGGGTGCTCCTTTGGGCAGTTTTAATCCCAATTGTACAGATTTGAGTAGTCCGACTGCTTCGTTTGTGTTGTTACATCAGGTTGTAGCTAATAAATCTGCCTATGTTTGTGCAGGTGGTGGTGCTACGGCTCAAGTAGGGGTAGCAGCATCCGGAGGAATGCCTTTGTATCAGGCAGGTCAGCTTTTTACTGTCAGTGTCAATAATGCAACTTATACAGGGCCAACTACTGTAACTAATGGCACTTCGATTACAATTACAGTCAATAATGGCGCATTGTGGAGCGTAACATTTACCGATTCACAAGGTTGCAGTGCTACCATCAGCGATACTTTTAATGCAGCCACCGTCTGTCCGACTTGTACCGCACAGGCAGGAAGCGATCAAACTATATGTGAAACCTCCACCACCCTTGCGGCAGTTTCGGCTCCGGTGGGCGGTTCGGGTGTTTGGTCGGTGGTTCCTGGTGCCGGAACCGGAACATTTGCCAACAGCAGTAATCCTGCTACAACAGTAAGCGGGTTGTCATTAGGGCTGAACAAATTGGTGTGGTCTGTTACGCAACCGGCCTGCCCGATTGTTCGGGATACCGTACATATAACCGTTTTGTCCGGAGCAGCTTGTGGCTGTTGTCAGGATTTTAGTGCGCTTGTTTCAACAGAAAATGCCGGTTGCGGGCTTTCAAATGGAAGTATTTCAGTAGAAGTAAGTGGTGGTGCCGGCAATTATTCAGGTTCAATAATAAATGCCATAACCGGCACGGCAGTTGCTAATCCTCAAACACTTCCTTCAGGTATTTATCAGATAACCATAACAGATACAGGTTGTGGTTGTTCCCCCATTACACAAATCGTTCAGGTTTACGAAGATGAACCCGACTATGGGGTACAGACTTCGGTAATTCACGTTAACGACTGCGAAGACATCAACTCAGGCCAGATCTGTTTTAATTTTGCAGGTGGCGGTACTCCTCCCTACTCGGTCAGCTTAAACGGGGAAACTTATGGTTCTTACAATACAGGCTCTCATTGCATTCAAAATCTTTCTCCCGGCAACTATGATATCTTGATCAGCGATGCCAACGACTGTTCAAAAACCTTAGCGCCTGTTACGATAATGCAAACTGCAACCTGCGATGATTGTTCCGATACTGATATGTTAGTTCAAAGCACAGTATTACCGACAAGTTGCGAAATCGCAAACGGGCAAATCTGCCTGACTGTGTCCGGTGGTGCCCCGCCTTACACTTTGAGTGGCGGAACAGTTCTGAACGAAGGACAAGCATCCTGTTTGACCGGATTACAGGCCAGTATTTATAATTTTACAATCACCGACTCTAACGGATGTATTGCCAATCATTCGGCAACAGTTATGCAACCCGCAAGCGTAAATGTGGTCAGTACGGTGCAAAATGCCGGTTGTGGCTCTGCTAATGGAAGTTTTTGTTTGACAATTTCAGGCGGAACAGGTACTTATCAGGTCTATGCTACCGGATACGAATTTGGAACTTTTCTGAATAATCAGCAAAAATGTGCCGGAGATTTGCCTCCGGGATTGTATGTGCTGTCTATAACAGATGAAGGAACCGGATGCAGTGTTACAGAAACTGTGGGCATCGGTCAGCAAAACAATAATATTCTTACAAACTTACAGGTAACACCGTCCACATGCTCTTCAAGCGGTGGAGTTTGTCTTACCTTTACCGGCGGAAACGCTCCTTATTCAGTTTCCGGAGTTGCAGCAATTACCGGAAGCTTTGGACAAGGTCAGGAGCGATGTTTTGGCGGAATAGCCCCCGGCACTTACAACTTTACCGTTACGGACAATAACGGATGCAGCAAAAACGGGGCGTTCAGCATCGTTATGGAAGCAAGTTCTGTCAATATTACTGCAACAACCGGCAACGCCACTTGTCAATCTCCGGGTTCTGTCTGTATTACTGTCGGTGGAGGAACTCCTCCATACACCGCTTCAGGAGTGGCAGGTATTAATTCAACGTTTACCAATGGCGTTCAACAGTGTTTCAATCTTTTAGGCAATACATATACACTTACATTGACGGACGCAAATGGATGTGTCGGTTCAAAAACGTTTACCATCAACCAAACTAACAATACTATCAACGTAAACCTGACTTCAACCTCAGCAGGATGTGCCGGTTTGGGAGGTGTTTGTGTCAGTTTCAATGGAGGTACTGCCCCTTATACAATTACAGGGCTTACGATGCTGAATGGTAATTACAACCAAAATCAGCAACAATGTGTGAGTGGATTAGCCGCAGGCACCTACAATTTTACGGTAACTGATGCTCAGGGTTGTTCTAAACAACATAGCTTTAATATAACCGGTGCTTCTTCAGGTATATCGGTATCCGTTCAATCTGACAATCCGGGTTGCACAAATTCTGACGGTGAGGTCTGTTTTACGATTTCCGGCGGAACACCGCCATTTCAGATTACCGGCAGCTCCGGCGCAAATTATGGAACCGGATTTGGAAACGGACAACACTGTATTCAGGGCTTTTCGGAAGGTAATTACAGCTTTAACATCATTGACGGAATGGGCTGTTCGGTTACAGCCAATTCAATTTTACAAATCACGGATGATTGCAACAATCCCAATGATTGTGAAACCGTTCTGTTTGACTGCAGCCCTGCCGGAACTGTCTTTAACTTATGCCCCGATTTCTGCCTGCTGACCGGAAGTTATGAAATAATTTTAGTCAATACGGGGGGTAATGGTACGGCAACAATAACCAACTCGGGCACCTGTATGAGCTATCAACCTCAAACCGGATTTGCCGGTCTGAATACGATTTACCTGATTGCCTGCTCTTCGCCCACAGTTTGCGAAACAATAGCTTTAAAACTGACCGTCGGTGCTTGCGGGCAGGCTCCTACTGCGGTGGCAGATGCTTTTGCTGTGAATCAAGGAACAACCACATGTTTAAACGTTTTAGCCAACGATTATGATGTGGATGGCAGTTCATTTAGTGTAGGTACGTTCACACCGCCTTTGCATGGTACAGTTTCGCTTAACTCGAGCACAGGAGAACTGTGTTACCAATCAGATTCGGGTTATTCAGGATCCGATTCTTTTACATATACTGCCTGTGATGCAACGGGTTGCAATACTGCTACCGTTTTTCTTACCGTTGAATCAGGCGGGGGAAGTACAACCGTTTGCACCAACCCTGCAAATTCAGGTACTATCTGTACTCAGCCGGTTACACCTGTAAGCATCTGTGTCTCATTTTGCAACCTCAATGCTTCGGCAGCTATTACAGAAGTAAACAGCACATTTGACAGTGGATTGTCTATACAAGCCTACAACTGCATACAATATACTCCCTTACCGGGTCAGACCGGAGGCAATACAATTACCATTAAGGCTTGTGACAATACCGGTAATTGTGAATTGATTTATATGTCTGTTCAGGTGGATGCTGAATGTGGAAATCAAACCTGCAGCAATCCGGAAAACTTGTGCACAACTCCGATGACACCCATTGAGTTTTGTGTGGAGTTTTGTAATATCAGTGGAAATACTACCATTCAGGAGATTAACACGACTTATAACTGTGGCATCTTAATTACCTCAGACAACTGTATCCTTTATACCCCGTTGCCCGGTTTTATGGGGACTGAAATGATGGAATTGGTGGGATGTAACAGCACCGGACAATGTGAAACCATTGTGATTCCGATATTGGTGGCGGAAACCTGTGAAGTAGATCCGGAACCTTGTATAAACCCGGATAACCTGTGTACTACCTTTATAACGCCCATTGAATTTTGTGTCAATTTCTGTGATTTGAACGAATCGGCAGCAATAACAGAAGTCCATCCAACTTACGATTGCGGAATTGTATTATTGGGCGATAACTGCGTTCAATATACTCCACTACCGGGCTATGTGGGGATAGATGTGATTGCTGTTACAGGATGCGATGATACCGGAGCCTGCCAAACCATACTTGTCAGTGTAAATGTAGCTGAAAGTTGTGAACCTGTCAATGATCCGCCGGTGGCCATTGACGATACAGCCACTACTCCGTTTAACACACCGGTTACAATAACCGTATTAGTCAATGACAGCGACCCTAATGGCGACCCTATCACTATTACCACATTTACACAGCCGACTTCAGGAGGAACAGTTGAGTTGATTGGCAATAATTTGGTGTTTACTCCTACCCCCGGGTTTTCCGGCACTGCTGTTTTCAACTATACGATATGCGACCCTTATGGACTATGTGATGAAGCCATTGTTACGGTTATAATAGAACCGGAGCCGCCTTGTATCAACCCCGACAATTTATGTACAGAGCCGATGACCCCCTTGGAGATATGTGTTGTTTTTTGTGATTTGAACGAAACCGCACAGGTAACCGGAATTACCGCTACGTATAATTGCGGCTTAATGATTCTTCCGGTACAGGGATGTATTCAATATATCCCGCTACCCGGTTTCCTTGGCCCGGAATTATTAGCCATCACCGGTTGCGACAATACAGGTGCTTGTCAGACAATTTACGTCAACGTGATAGTACAGGCAAATTGTGATACACCGGTCAATAATCCGCCGGTAGCAGTTGATGATTCGGCGACTACTCCGGAAAATACACCGGTAGAAATTATTGTTCTGACCAATGACTCAGATCCTGACGGTGATGTCATCACAATAACAGCCTCAACACCACCGGCACATGGCACAATCACGCTTAATGCCAATGGAGATGGTTTTATTTATACCCCTGATAATGATTATACCGGATTTGACACATTTACTTATCAGATTTGTGATCCGGAAGGGTTGTGTGATATTGCGGTCGTAACCATTGAAATCATCAGCGATTGCCCGAACGGACCTCCGGTATTTGTTTGCACTGAACCGATGGTGCCCACCATTATCTGTCCCGAATTTTGCAACATCAGTCCCGAAGATGGAATTACCATCATCAGTGTAACAGCAACCTTTAATTGTGGAATTAACCTGTTGACTGACGGTTGTTTTCAATACACGCCACTGCCCGGATACACAGGACAGGACTCCCTCATCATTATTGGTTGTACCAATTTAGGCGTTTGCGACACAACAGTAGTCTATTCTTTTGTGAGTTGTGCAGCACCGATTGCTTTTCCTGATATTGCTACTACGCCCAATACGCAATCCGTTAGCATAGATGTATTGGCAAACGATATAGGAATTTGCAGCGATGATATTCTCGTTACGGTAGTTACACAGCCCTCTGATGGTACTGCTTCGGTAAACGCCAATAATGAAGTGGTCTATACACCCCCTGCCGGTTTTACAGGCGTTGTTGTATTTACTTATACGGTTTGTGATTTATGCAGTGCAAGCGCATGTGATAATACAACCGTTACGGTAACGGTAACAGGGGGCGGACCGGTTCCGGAAGTTGACCCTCAACCCGATGTGGTGCAAACACCGTTTAACACCCCTATTCAAATCAATGTGTTATCCAATGATTTAGGAGCTAACCTCATCATCAGCAGTTTTACCCAACCCGACAATGGAACGGTAACCTTCTCTCCTGATGGTACTCAGGTAATTTATACACCCAATACCGGTTTTTCGGGAGTAGATTATTTCTTCTATACCGTTTGTGACAGTGTGGCCAATGTTTGCGAAACCACAATAGTTTCGGTAACTGTTTTGCCCGAAAGCAACCCTAACCTGCCGCCTACCGCTAACAATGATTTTGCGGTAACTCCTGTCAATACACCCATTCAAATTCCGGTTTTGGTGAACGACAGCGACCCCGAAGGACAACTGTTGACGGTTACTGCCGTAACCACTCCAACCAACGGTACTGCTTCGATTGTTGACAATCAGGTGCTTTATACGCCTAATCCCGGTTTTACGGGGTTAGATAGTTTCCTTTATGTGATTTGTGATACCGGAACTCCGGTTCTTTGTGATACAGCAATGATAGGCGTAACAGTTGGAGTTCCGCCTTATCCCAACAATCCTCCGATTGCAGTTCCGGATGAAGCCTTTACAGGAGTTAATACACCGGTTACGATAAACATTTTGGGCAACGACTTTGACCCCGATGGCGACCCGATTACCGTTTCTATAGGATCAGACCCGGCTAATGGCACCGTTATTCTGAATACAGACAACACAGCTACTTACACACCAAATCCGGGCTTTACAGGAACCGATTACTTTACATACATCATTTGCGATGACGGGATGCCCTCTTTGTGTGATACTACCTGGGTAACCATTCAGGTCAGTTCAACAGGCGTGCCTCCCGTTGCGGCAGACGACGATATCTGTATCGGTGTAAATGAGCCGGTTGAGATTTTTGTTTTGAACAACGATTTTGATGCAGATGGCGGGTTGATGCTCATTACCCTGATTACCTCCCCTGTCAACGGGCAGGCTTTTGTGAGTGTTCCCGGAAATTCAATTGCTTATATCCCATCTGTTGGTTTTGAGGGTGTTGATGTATTTGATTATCAGATTTGCGACCCGACCGGGCTATGTGATACAGCAACGGTAACCGTTTATGTATCTTCGGGCATATCGCTTCAACCGGATATTTATTTTGTAACCCAAAACGGGTCGGTATTGATGCCGGTATTAGAAAATGACTTTGGCGCGCAACTCACAATTACCGGTTTTACACAACCTGCACATGGAATTGTCATTGCAGACGGCAATACCTTAGCCTATCTGCCCAATGCCGATTATATCGGACAGGACTACTTCTTCTATACCGCTTGCGATTGTGCGGGCGAATGTCAGGAAACAATTGTCGCGTTGATTGTTATTCCGGCAAACGTAGGGAATCAGCCTCCTATTGCAAACAATGACTATGCCTCAACACCAATCAACACGCCGGTTGATATTCCGGTATTGGATAATGATTCCGATCCCAACGGAGATCCCATAGTGGTTACCGGCATTTTTGATGCCCCTGACCCGGTTTTAGTCGGTACTCCTGAGATTGCTCCCGACGGATTGAGTGTTATTTTTACCCCCGTTGAGGGCTTTGAAGGCTGCACCATGTTTGGTTATATTGTTTGCGACAATGGTAATCCCGCTCTTTGTGACTCCGCTTATGTTGCTGTGGGAGTGGGTAATACCGGTTGTCTCAACCTACCGCCTTTGGCTCAACCCGACACCGTCTCAACAACACTTAATATCCCCGTCATCATCAGCGTTTTGGACAACGACAGCGATCCGAACGGTGATTTGATTACAGTTACAGTAGCAACTGTGCCTCTTAACGGAACAACGGTGATTAATCCCGATAATACGGTAACCTACACACCCAACACAGGTTATCTGGGAACCGATTATTTTGTTTATGTTATTTGTGATGACGGAAGCCCGTCTTTGTGCGACACTTCGTATGTCATTGTAAACATAGTACCTGAAGCTGTTTTGGCACAACCCGATATTTTCTATACAAATGTAAATGTGCCTTTGACCGATAATATTTTGGTCAATGACTTTGGCGATGGCATCTTCGTAGCAGGGGTCAGCTTCCCTCCCGAAAATGGCACCCTAAGCATAGACAATGCAATTACAGGAGTAATTACCTATACCCCCAACACCGATTTTGTCGGAACCGACTATTTTGAATATGTTATCTGCAATAGTCCCACGAACTGTGATACCACATTGGTAACTATTATTGTATTGCCACCAACAGATACCAATCTTCCTCCGGTAGCCGTAAACGATGTAACCACTACACCCATAAACACGCAGGTTTGTGTTCCGGTATTGGCAAACGATTTTGACCCGCTTGGAGGCAACAGTATTTTCCTGACCAATTTTGAGGCAACCTCAGTAAATGGCGGCACCATCTTGCAATCGGGCGAACAATTGTGTTATACTCCTCCGACCGGCTTCACCGGACTTGACAGTCTTACATACATAATTTGCGACAACGGTAGCCCTGTTTTATGCGATACCGGAACAGTCGTTATAACTGTAGGAACCGGCCCGATGAACAATCCGCCGCTTGCAGTGGATGATAATTATGTTACAGCGGAAAGTACGCCCATTACCGTCAATATTTTGGCAAATGACAGCGACCCCGATGGCGACCTCATAACGATTACCTTCCTTTCAGACCCGATGTTTGGAACTGTTACAGATGCAGGCGGAGGTAATATTACCTACGCTCCTGACGCGGGAGCAACCGGAATTGACTTCTTCTCATACATTATTTGTGATAACGGATCCCCCACACTTTGCGATACTGCTTACGTTACCATCACCATCCAACCCGGACCTCCCGTTCCGTTTGAGGTACAGCCCGATATTGCGGTAACTGCTCCCGAAACACCGGTGGTGATTGATATTTTGGACAACGACATCGGATTCCCCTTACCTGCTACCATTGTTGTACTCGACAACCCTGATTTGGGAGTGGTTACAATTGACCTGATCACCGGTTTGGCGACTTATACACCCAATGCAGGAGAGCAGGATACGACCGATTACTTTGTCTATCAGGTGTGTAATGCTGCGGGGCTTTGCGACTCCACACTTGTCACCATCATCATCTTGCCGCTCGATATGACCAACGAGTGCCCAAATGCAGGGAACGATACCGCATTTACTCCCGAAGATACGCAGGTTTGTATTAACGTACTTGCCAACGATTCCGATGCCTTTGGCGGAAACATTCTGGCTCTTGTTACTTTTGAACAACCTACAAACGGAACGGTTATTTTCCAACCTGACAGCACGCTTTGCTATCAGCCCAACACCGGGTTCTGCGGGCTGGACAGCTTTACTTATGTGATTTGCGACAACGGATTGGCTGTATGTTGCGACACGGCCACTGTGGTGGTCAATGTTTGCGCCGGTGTTCCGGGCAATCATCCGCCGCTTGCCGAAAACGATGTTTCGTTTACCGATTTTGATGTGCCGGTGGTGATTAACATTTTGGCTAACGACAGCGACCCCGATGATGATGACCTTACCGTTACATTTATCTCTGAACCTTGTGGAATTGCTGTGTTAAATGCCGATGGCGCATCAGTTACTTATACTCCGCTATCGGGTTGCGGACCTGTGGACTACTTCTCTTATGTGATTTGCGACGACGGCTCGCCGGTGCTTTGCGATACAGCTTATGTAACCATTACCATCATCGGCCCACCGCCTCCGGATCATATTATCACCGAAACCACACCTGAAGATACCCCCATTTTAATCTGTGTTACAGATCCGGTTTATGGACTTGACTTCGGAAACCTGACCCCGGCAGTAATAGTCGTGGATACGCCGCCTCTAAACGGAACGGTAACTTCGGGTGGTGCTACTTGTATCACTTATACCCCTGACCCCGATTTTTGTGGTGAAGATACTTTTATTCTTACTGTTTGCGATGAATCGGGAGCGTGTGTGCCTGTTACCGTTAACATGACCGTTACCTGTGTGCCCGATGCACCTGTTGCGGTAGATGATGCCGGCACAACACCCGAAAACACACCTATAACCATACCGGTATTGGCAAACGACTACGATCCTGACGATCCTTCAAACCCTGATGCTGTTGTGTTGATGGATATAGTGGACGAACCAACAAATGGGATTGCGGTAATTGTTGGAGATTCAATCAGTTACACGCCCAATCCTGACTTTACAGGCTGCGACACATTTAGTTATATCATACAGGCTATTGATGATTTACTGACTGATACAGCACAAGTGGTGGTTTGTGTTACTCCTGATACAACAGCCCAAATTATTGTGATCGCTGTCAACGACAATGCCGAAACCCTGCTCAATACGCTTGTTACTATTCCGGTTTTGGACAACGATACTTATCCGGGTGAGGGGCTTGTAACAGTTAGCATTTTGACTCTTCCGTTAAACGGTACAGCAACGGCCGTTGAACAGAGTCCGAACAATTGGGCAATAAATTATACGCCGGGTTCAGGATTTACAGGAGTTGATTCTCTGCAGTACATACTTTGCGAAACGCCGGCAGGCAGCACAGAAGCAGTTTGTGATACTGCCTGGGTTTTCATCAATGTGGCAAGTTGTGAACTTCTGTTTGCTTCCGGTTTTTCACCCAATGAAGATGGTATTAATGATACCTATATCATCAGCAATTTGGACAACTTAAGCGAATGTTTTGTGGATGCAGAAACAGAAATGATGATTTTCAACCGTTGGGGTGATGTGGTTTATCAACAAATCAACTATTCCAATGACGACCCCTGGGATGGCACCTGGTTTACCAACGGCGAACCGGTTCCCGACGGTACTTATTTCTACTATTTTGTGGTGAGAAATACAGCACAGGGAGAACTTTTCAGAAAGCAGGGATATATAGAGCTTCATAGATAAGACCATCGCTTTGATATTTAAAACCCCCGTTACTTAATATGTTCCGGGGGTTTTTTTAGGATTTTAACTCAGTACAGTTAAAGCACAACTTTTTTTCAAAAGGAAAACCTGCGGTATTATACCAATTATGATTTGATTTTGTACCACACATGATTGGTTTATGCCTTTAAATTGGGGTGGGATATTTTTGACAATGTAATGGTATAACCTTATTACCTTAGTAAAATATATAAAAAGTAAACTCACAAACCTTATTACCTTATAGAAATGAAAGCATAAAAAAGGGATGTATGCACTTCGGGCAATAAGATAATAAGGTTTTTTTTGAGTGTGTAATTAGTTGGTTACTAAGATATTAAGCTTTTAATCGCTTACGCCTTCCGAACCAAGCCAGGTAAATAGTTACGAACCCGTTTCATCTGCATTCAATTGGGGATTTTCGGCTTTAGCTTCGGCCGGTTTGACTTTTTTTCGATGTACGCCCGGCATCATCTCTTTCAGTTCCGAAAGGATATTGTCCGTTCCGGGCACGTTTTGTTGGGCAGCATTTTTCAAAATATTGTAAAACGACAACGCCGAACTCATGTTTTCCATTTTTAGGGCAGTTACCGTGTCTTGCAAAGCCTCTTGCAAAACATTGACCTGCAACAACAGCATCTCTAAGCGTTCCATCGTTTCCCAATCGTTTTTCCACTCCGTCAGCGAAACATATCCCGTTTGCAAGGCAGGATTGTCGGTATAAAACTGCAACGACTTTCTGACAAACATCATCGCTTTTCCGCCAAGTCGCAAATATCCCGATTTTTCGGCCGGCGTGAGGTTGATAACAAACGGAAGCCGGCTTTTGAGATGATCAAAATCGTTTTTGGCAAGCAGGTAGTCGGCTTCGGGAAACGCTATTCTCAAATTGGCATAAGGCATATCCGACGATTTAGATGTGAATTAATTAAAATTACGTATTCCAAGCGCTATTTTTTGCTGCTTTATCGCCCAAACTGTGTTTTTGAACTCAAAACACTGAAATAACAACCAAAAAGCTCAAAAGTTTAAGCTATCCGGTTAAAGCTTTAAGGCATCAGGTTAAAGCTTTAAGGCATCAGGTTAAAGCTTTAAGGCATCAGGTTAAAGCTTTAAGGCATCAGGTTAAAGCTTTAAGGCATCAGGTTAAAGCTTTAAGGCATCAGGTTAAAGCTTTAAGGCATCAGGTTAAAACTTTAAGGCATCAGGTTAAAACTTTAAGGCATCAGGTTAAAACTTTAAGGCATCAGGTTAAAGCTTTAAGGTATCTGATTAAAGTTTTAAGGTATCTGATTAAAGTTTTAAGGCATCCGGTTAAAGCTTTAAGGCATCCGGTTAAAGCATTAACCCATCCGGTTAATTTTTGAAGAAAATAAGGCTAAAAATGAAGAATTGGAGGGGGGATTATTTTTCTGAGGTCGTCGCTTTATGCGAAGATTTCCTTTTTCTGATTGTTTTACGGGTGATAGCCGTACATTTGCTTTTTTCTTGAAATAGCATCACCCTTTATAGAAAGTAATATCAAATGAGCAACATTCATGAAATACTTAGAAATTCGGACTATAGCCTAACCATTTTTACCGAAACCGAAATACAATGGTTGGAAAACCGCATCGCCGTAAGCGAAGGTAAAAAGGGCAAAGAATACAAAGCCGTTTGCATCATTCGTAATAAGGAAATCAAAATTACTCCCGAAGAAGTGATCAGGCAATTATATGCCTACAAGTTATTGGAAGAATACGGCTACCCGGCAAAACAAATCCAATTTGAATATCCTGTCAAGTTTGGCAGAGAAGCAAAACGGGCAGATATTGTGGTAGTAAGCGATAAAGACCTTAGCACGGCTTACATCATTGCTGAAATAAAAAAGCCCAAAGCCAAAGACGGTAAAGAACAATTAAAAAGTTATTGCCATGGCACAGGGGCAACAATGGCAGTTTGGACAAATGGCGATGCCATCAATTTTTACCACCGAAAGAACCCAAACTTTTTTGAAGCCATTTTGGGTTTGCCGAAAGCCGACCAAACACTGGCCGATTTTCTCAATAAACCTTTCACGCTGCAAAACCTGATAGACCAGGAAAAAGCCAATCCAAAGGGTAAATCGCTGAAAGATATTATTCAGGATATGGAAGATGAGGTATTGGCAAATGCCGGAGTTGATGTATTTGAAGAAGTGTTTAAACTTATTTTCTCAAAGCTGTTTGATGAAATGCAAAGCGGCAATGAGCCGGAAAGAAGTACGAGAAATTTAGAATTTTACAATCACGGGCATGATGATATACAACTGAAAGATAAAATTCAAAAACTGTTTGACCGTGCAAACAGAAAATGGGAAGGCGTTTTTCCGGAAGGCACTAAAATAAATCTTACGCCAACACATCTTTCTGTATGTGTTTCTTTTTTGCAAGACTATAAGCTATTCAATAGCAATTTGGATGTGGTGGACAGTGCTTTTGAATTTTTGATGCAGAAAAGCAGCAAGGGCGAAAAGGGGCAATATTTCACCCCGCGTTATGTGATTGATATGTGTGTGCGGATGATGAACCCAAAGCCCGAAGAGTATGTGATTGACACAGCCGCAGGTAGCAGTGGGTTTACAGTACATAGTATTTTCCATGTGTGGCGGAACCAGTTAAAAAAATTGGGCTTGCCTCATAATTATATGATGACAGCCGAAAAGAAACCACAGGCTTGTATTGAATATGTGCAAGAAAAAGTTTTTGCCATTGATTTTGATGAAAAAGCCGTAAGAGTAAGCAGGGCGTTAAATTTAATTGCCGGTGATGGGCAAACCAATGTGTTGCAGCTAAACACCCTCGATTTTACCAAATGGGAAATGCTGAAAAACGATCCGACATGGGATGATGTGTTTGGTGAAGGCTTTAAACGGTTAAGAAAATTAGCCGAGAGAAAAGGCGACTACAATCATTTTAATTTTGATGTAGTAATGGCAAATCCACCCTTTGCAGGGGATATCAAAGAAACAACCATACTCAGCCATTACGACCTTGCACAGCAAAAAGGCAACGGACAAAAGCCAATGGGCAGAGATATTCTGTTTATAGAGCGCAACCTCAAATTTTTAAAACCCGGAGGGCGTATGGCAGTGGTATTGCCGCAGGGCAGGTTTAATAACAGCAGCGATAAATACATACGGGAATACATTGCCGGGCATTGCCGAATTTTGGCAGTAGTTGGCTTGCACGGCAACACCTTTAAACCACATACCGGCACCAAAACCAGCGTGTTGTTTGTGCAAAAATGGGATGATAAACTTTGCCCGAAAGTTGACGACTACAACATATTTTTTGCCACACAGCAAATAAGCGGTAAAAACAATAGCGGCGAACCCATTTATTGGAAAAAGAACTTTGCTGCTTGGAATTCCCCATCATTGAGGGGGCAAGGGGGAGTAAACAACTACGAAAGCTACATAACTGCCAAAAGCAAAGATGCCTTTATAGAAGGCAATATGCATCCCGTAGTAGCACAGGATTTATTGAACTATGGCAGCTTTACTTTTTACGACGGCACCACCGAAAACGAAGATTGGGGCTTTGATGGAATAGCCGAAGCATTTGCAGAGTTTGCAAAAAAAGAATGTTTAAGTTTTTTCCTTTCCGCCCCTTTGAAGAAGTAAAATTTTCAACAGAGGGGCTTACAAAAGAATTTTTAGAAAACAATAATATACCCACCAAAAATTTACTTTTCAGTAAGTACCATTTACCTTACAATCCAAACTTAAAACAGTTTAGCAGAAATCTGAGAAATGTAAGCGAACTGGCAGAAATACTGCTTTGGAATGAATTAAAAGCCGATAAATTTTTGGGACTAAGTTTCAATCGTCAGAAGCCAATACTCAACTACATAGCCGATTTTTATTGTAAAGAAAAAGGAGTAGTTATAGAAATTGACGGAGCAAGCCATTTTTCCGAAGAAGCAATGCAATATGATGCTGAAAGAGATAGGCAAATGAAAGTTTTGGGCTTAAAAGTAATTAGAATTGCAGATAAAGACGTAAGAAAAAATATGGCAGGTGTGCTGGAAGAATTAGCGCATTTTTTAACTCCGGAGCTAACTCCCCCTAACCCGCAGCAGGAAATAACTCCCCCTAACCCGCAGCAGGAAATAACTCCCCCTAAGAGGCTGTCTAAAAAGCATCCACATTGTGGGTTAATTTAAGCTGAAAATTAAGCGGCTATGTCCCATGCACTATCAAAAATGATAAAGTGGAGTACTATTGCTTGATTTTGGTCGGTATATGAGGGATTTTGACCGTTTTTTTGTGCATTTCCCTTCTTCTTTGCCAATTTTCTCAAGTTATGCCCAATTGCCATTAACCCAAATTCAATAGCAACCTTATCAAGCCCCCTTAATGTGAACCTTGTGAACTTGTTGTTGCTTTTCATTTGTCCGAATGTCTGCTTCTACTTCTACCGGTCGTTTGCTCCGGTAGTATAACCCTTTTTGGGGAAGTAAGCAGTTCTCTTGCTCTGTCTCTGTGCCGGTTCAGATTATGGCTGACTTCCATCCTTCTGTTTCCGGGTGAGTTGTGGCACATTTCCCGCATCGGACACCCTTCACAATGTTTGGCTTCATAATAATGCAATTCTGATTCATAACCATTGGAACTTATCCGTTTGCCTTTTCCGGCGAACTCCATCCTTTTATCCATCGGACATACATAATAATCTTCCTGTTTGTTGTAGTATAAGTTCTGAACCAGAAATGGATTATTCTTTTGAGCCTTTTTTTGCTCATGGTGGAAATAATTGTATTTCACATAAGCGGCTATTTGTTTGTTTTCCAGCATTTCGTAATTCTCTTCGCTTCCATAACCTGCATCGGCTGATATTTCTTTGCTTTGGGTTTCGTATTGTTGTTCAAAACCGTCGAGGTGCTTTTCTAAAGTCGTGGTGTCGCCAGGCGTTTGGTGGATGCTGTAATGGGTAATGAACTGATCTTCGGTACTGATTTGTGCATTGTAAGCCGGTTTCAGCTGACCGTTTTGCATGTGGTCATCTTTCAAGCGCATAAAGGTAGCATCCTCATCTGTCTTGCTGTAGCTGTTCCTCCCGCCAAGCGTTTCCAACTGTTGCTCATATTGCTCCAATTTGGGCAGGTGTTCTTCTGCCAACTTTTTTAACTGCTTTTGGATGGTTTTGTCTTTGTCTTTTATTTCGCTGTTCAACTTTGACAGCATTTCTTTTAGCTCTTTGCTGTCAATGGCTTTGGAGGTATCCTCCCCATCCGGTTCCGATTGGTCTTCTTTAATCTGTGATTCTATTACCGACAAGATTGCCTGTATTTTCTTTTCCAATTTCGCTTTGTTTTTCTCTACACTCCCTTTCCACACAAAACGATAACGATTGGATGCCGATTCTATCTTCGTACCGTCTATGTATTGGACTTCAAGGCTGACATATTTCAACTTCTGTAACATGCGAACCACATCCCCGAACAACTGCTGAATACTCCCCTTCAGCCTTTTGCCCCGAAAATAATTGATGGTTCTGTAATCGGGAAGGCTATTCCCCGAAAGCCACATAAAATGAATGTTTTCATGTAACGCTTTTTCGATTTTACGACACGAATAAATATTGTTTAAATAGGCGTAGAACAATACTTTTAACATCATGCGGGATGATAACTCGTCGTACCTCCGCCTTTATATTGCTTGATTATGTGGTCTATATCCAAACCATCCACCAATTCATTTACTAACATAACGGGATGGTTTGCCGGTATCTTGTCAAAAATGTTTTCAGGAAACAGGCTTAACTTATTGGCGGGTATGGCTTTAAATTGTGGTTTCATTTCGCTTGTTTTTATTCCTAAAGTTACAGTTTCTTTCCCTCATAAAAAAATATTTAAATCACTTTTTTTGATTTATGAGAACTGCTTTTTGAGGGGCTTTTTAGACAGCCTCAACGCAACGAGGGCGGATATTTCTCCCCCTTAAAAAGGGGGCCGGGGGGATTAAACGCCCTATTCAACGAACCTAAATATAAAGGTTTCTTGGAAGGGCTGGAAGTGGTTGAAATAAAATATAACGCCTTAGAAAATATTATTGATTATAGAATTGAGTCAGAATATTTTGATAAACGATTTTTGAATAATGAAAAATTACTCCGCAAAAACTCCATACCATTTTTTGAGGTTGCCAATTATGACAATGGCAGGGCTTATGCTTCTGATAAATTTTCGGAATTAAATTTATGGGAAAATCGCAGCGTTAAAGTTGCAAAGATTGGTGATGTAACTCAAAAGAGATTTATAGAGCAATGGGAAAATTTAGAGTTAGAAGAATTCATCTTTCAAAAAGGCGAATTACTTAAAGTTGATGATATACTAATGTCTTTAACTGGTGACCCACCAGATGTTGGCAAAGTTTCATTGATATTTGAAGTGCCTTGTAATGCAACTTGGAACCAAAGAGTTGCTAAGGTGTATTTAAGGGATGAGCAAACTGTTTTTATCTCTAATAGAGTGTTCTTTGTTATATTATCTACTAAGTATTGCAGAGAACAACTTGAACGATATGCAAAAGGAATTAGACAGAGAAACTTAGGCACAGAGTGTTTGCAAGAAATGAAAGTGCCTGTTATTTCAAATAGTTTTCAGGAAGTAATTGAAAAAACAATTCAAACCTATTATTTAAAAATTCAGCAATCCAAAGTTCTTTACACCGAAGCCGAAAATATCCTATTACAAGAATTGGGTTTAATCAATTGGCAACCTACTATCAAAAACAACAATACCAAAACACTAAAAGAAAGTTTTCTTTCAAGTGGAAGAATTGATGCGGAATATTATCAGCCGAAGTATGATGAGATTGAAAATATAATAAAGGAATATAAAGATGGTTGGTCCACCATAGGAAATAGTTTATTGGAGATAAATACAGGAGATTTTTGCAACGAGTACCATGAAAAGGCTGAAGGTCTAACGTTCTATATCCGTAATACCAATATATCAAAAGGTCGGATTGTTGAGGATGAAAAATATTTTGTCAGTACTAACGGATTAACAAAATTTACAAAAGAAGGAGACATTCTAACTGCACGAGTTGGTGCAATTGGTTCATTTGGTACTGTTAACAAAAAGTTTGAAAACAGTATTTATTCGGATAATGTATTGTGTTTAAGGCTTCATCACAATTTATTGCCTGACGTTTATACTTGCTACTTAAATTCAAATATAAATGCAGAATTAATGGAAAAAATTGCTGGTGGTTCAGTTCAGCCATTAATAACTCAAACCTCTATCAAGGATTTGGTTATTCCTATTTTCCCAAATAATATACAAAAGGTAGTTTCCGAAAAAATGCAGCAATCATTCAAATTACAAGCCCAAAGCAAAGAACTATTAGAGGCTGCAAAACGGGCAGTAGAAATAGCTATTGAGCAAAACGAAATAGCAGCATTGGATTTTTTGAACGATTATTAAGGGCTAAGTATTGCTGTATAAATAACTTGTATTATTTTACATCTTTGCGGATATGGGACGAGTAAACACCCCAATGTTGGAAACCTGTTTTAGAACAAGACAGACCGGCACTATAAAAACGGCATTTTAACCACCCGTGCTTCGGTCAGTTTGCCCCTGATATCTATATATATAGCAGTGCCTGCTTTGGCAAAATCAGTTGGAACATAACCCATACCGATAGCTTTTTGGAGCGAGGGGGAGAAAGTGCCGGAAGTTACCGTTCCGATGTGGTTGCCGGTTGCATCTGTGATAGGGTAGTGGTGTCGGGGTATTCCTTTTTGTATCAATTCAAAACCTACAAGTTTTCGGGCAACTCCGGTTTGTTGTTGTGATAATAATTCACTTCTGCCGATGAAAGGCAGGTCTGTTTTAAGTTTGGTAATCCAGCTCAAACCGGCTTCGAGCGGGGTGGTGGTATCGTCAATATCGTTGCCATAAAGGCAATACCCTTTTTCAAGTCGAAGGGTATCTCTTGCACCCAGCCCGGCAGGTTGCAAACCAAAGGGGGTTCCTTTTTCCATAATTACATCCCAGATAGCAGCAGCATTTTCATTATCGAAGTATATTTCAAACCCGCCTGCGCCGGTATATCCGGTGGCAGATACCAGGATGTTTTCAAACCCGGCAAAGATTCCTTTTTCGAAAGTATAGTATTTCATTTCCGACAGGTTCATCTTTGTAAGGGGTTGCAGGATTTGTGCTGCCATAGGGCCTTGAACTGCCAGCAATGCTGTGCGGTCAGATATATCAATCAGTTCGGCATTTTCATGATTTTCATTTAACAGCCAGTTCCAGTCTTTTTCGATATTTGCGGCATTGACCACCAGCATAAACGCATTACCCGGAAGTCTATAGACCAACATATCGTCTGTAATACCGCCTTGATGATTCATCAGGCAGGAATACTGAACTTCCCCCTCTTCGAGTTTTAATACATCATTGCTGCTGATTTTCTGAACAAGTTGTGCAGCGCCATCACCCCGAACAATAAACTGTCCCATGTGGGAAACATCGAATATGCCGGCTTTTTGACGTACACAGAGATGTTCGTCGTTGATGCCGGTATAGCTGATAGGCATATTATATCCGGCAAACTCGGCCATTTTTGCGCCTGACGCAATATGAAAATCGGTAAAAGGAGTATTTTTCATGGAGCAAATATAAAAGAACCTTGTTTTTTATTGCTCAAAAAGCAGCTTAAAATGTATGCAAAACGATTTAAATTGTAAAATTTCAAAAAAATATACACAAGATTGTTGTAAAGGGTTGCAATTAAAAGAACATGTACTATCTTTGCGGCAGATTTAATTTAATTGTAAATTCTTAATAATCATGAACAAAAAAGAATTGATAGACCATATTGCCGGTGAGTCGGGCTTAACAAAAGTTCAGGCTACTGCTGCATTAAGCGCTTTAATTAAAGGCGTTGAAGACACGCTTAAAAAAGGCGACAAAGTAATTTTAGTTGGCTTTGGCACTTTTTCGTCAAGCAACCGTCCGGCTCGCACTGCCCGCAATCCGCAAACCGGAAAGGCAGTATCTGTTGCAGCCCGCAACGTAGTTAAATTTAAAGCCGGTAAAGATTTAGAAAACGCTCTTAACTAATTGAAATTTGGGTTTTCCCTTTTTAATCATATAGTTATTGCATGTAGAGGCACTAAAGAACTGATTGTTTTTTAGTGCCTTTCTTTTTGTTAAAACTATTTTTCGGTCACCTCTTTATTTTAAAGCATCTCCAAACAATAAGACGGGAGTTTTCTCCGTTTACACCAAAATGCTAATTTTAATTTCCGGAAATGATCATTAAATTAAGAACAGTTTTTTTATCTCTCACCTTTCTGGCCTTTGCAGTTAATAGTTTTGCCCAACATTCTGAAGTTGGTTTGTGGCTTGGCAGCGGCACCTATTTTGGCGATTTAAATACCAACTATGATATGACCAAAACCCGTCCCGCTTTTGGGGCAGTTTACCGTTATACCATGAATGACTATATCATGTTGAAGGCAGGCGTTGGCATAACACGATTAGTAGGCAACGACGCAAGTTCTAAAAATCCATATCAGGAAGCCCGCAATCTGAGTTTCAAAAGCAATCTGATTGAGGTTTCCGGACAAATTGACCTGCATTTTAAAAAATACATTATCGGTAGCGCAAAACATTCGTTTACGCCTTATCTGACTACAGGATTAGCCTTGTTTTATTTTAATCCCAGAACAAAATATGAAGGCGAAACCTATAATCTTCATGAATTAGGTACTGAAGGTCAGCAAAACTCTGATTACACCGGTCACAAACCTTATAAGCTCATACAGCCCTCTATTCCTCTTGGAGGAGGTATTAAGTATTGGATGCGCAAAGGCTGGAATTTTTATGTGGAGATTGCCTATCGCAAAACCTTTACCGATTATATAGATGATGTCAGCACTACTTTTGCGGATACTTATTTTTTAGGTGACGGAACAATCGCTGCTGAACTTTCAGACCGGTCTGATGAGGTTGGAAACCCAATCGGTGAAGTTGGTAAACAACGCGGTTTTCTGACCGATAAAGATGGCTATCTGATGACCAATGTTGGGATTACCTACACTATTTTTAACCGAAAATGCCCCAAAGCCAAATAGGTTTATTTTGTACATTAGTAAAAAAGCCTCGTGTTCCCGAAAGAGCACGAGGCTTTTTTGTTATGGTTTATTTGTTATACCAACTCTGATTTAATTTTGATCCATCAATTACTGACGTTGGTCTTTAAATTCCCCTCCTATCCCATTTGAGTTAATCTTGCAGGGGTTTGGTTAGTGTGCCGGCTTTTGCCGGAATTGAGGATGCTTTGGAGTACCGGTGCTTTATTGCTTTATTCCCGCAATTATTTATCACAGAGGTTCGCAGAGGCAGCACAGAGAACCACAGAGTATATTATTTTTCTCTGTGCAAAAATCTTCGGGAGAAAAACCTCTACAAGATTAGCACTTGAGGGGAGCAGGGGGGTGTCGGGTTAGGGGTGGGTTCTTTTAGATAGTGAAATGGTATAACCTTATTACCTTAGTAAAATATATAACAAGTAAACTCACAAACCTTATTACTTTATAAAAATGAAAGCATAAAAAAGGGATGTATGCACTTCGGACAAGAAGGTAATAAGGTTTTTTTTGAGTGTGTAATTAGTTGGTTACTAAGGTAGTTAGGTGGTGGTGAAAACAAACTACTCGGTTTGTCACCTAAAGGAGGGCAGACTTTTTCAATTATTCTTAACAGCCAAAGTCAACTCTTTAAGTCATCCACAGACATTTAATACCAACTATGATTTAATTTTACACTACGCTTGATTGGTTAAAGTCTTTAAATTGGGTGGGTTATTTTTGACTACGTAATGGTATTATTGGGTAAATACAAACTGTACTAAATTTGCACCCATTTTTAAGGCTTTATCTCTGGCTTCCGGTGGGTCGTTGTGAACATCGGGATCTTCCCAACCATCTCCCAGGTCTGTTTCAAAACTGTAATAGACCACCAACCTGCCCTGGTAAATTAACCCAAACCCTTGAGAAGGTTTACCATCATGCTCATGAATTTTTGGCAACCCGTTTGGCATCTGGTATCGTTGGCTGTAAACAGGATGTGAAAATGGCAGTTCCACCAAATCCAGTTCAGGAAAGACCAGCTTCAATGCCGGCCGGATATAGGGGTCCATTCCATAGTTGTCGTCAACATGTAAAAACCCACCGGATTCGAGATATTGACGAAGATTTTTAGCGTCATCATTGGAAAAAGCCACATTTCCGTGACCGGTCATGTGTATAAAAGGCAGGTTAAAAATTTCAGGGCTTCCCACTTCAACAGTTTCGGGTTCAGGATCAATATTTGTTCCTAACTCCTTATTGCAATATTTTATCAGGTTGGGCAAAGAGGTTGGGTTGGCATACCAATCGCCCCCACCGCTATATTTAAGCAATCCTATTTTAACATTGCTATTTTGCGCATTAACCAATGAAGGGTTGATAAGGCAGAAAACAGCAGAAAAAATGAACCAAATAATCGAATTGTTCCGCATATAATTACTTGTCAGGTGATTAAAAGGAGTAAAAATTTTATTCCGTTCCAACTTAAGCATGGTCATGCTTTGATTTGGGGGGTCAAATTATTTATTCGTTTAGCATATTCAAAGTATGGCAGGCGGCAATAGCAGCCGTTTCCGTTCTAAGCCGGCTTCTTCCCAAAGATACAGGACTAAACCCGTTTTGGTATGCCAGTTCTATTTCTTCAGGTGTAAAATCGCCTTCCGGTCCAATCAGAATCAACGCATCGTTGCTTTTGGTATAAACCCGCCAAAGGTGAAGATTGTTGTCATCAATAACAGCAATTAACTTTTGTATTCCGGTTGTTTGAAGCTGATTTGAGAGGAGTTGAGTAAATCCTGTCGGAGGATGCAGAACAGGCACAATTGCTTTTAAAGACTGTTTTGTGGCAGAAAGTATAATCTTTTGTAGTCGTTCTATTCTTAGATTTGCTCTTTCCGTGCGTTTTGTCATCAACGGGGTAATTTGAGATACACCCAATTCTGTGGCTTTTTCCAACATCCACTCCCACCGTTCAATATTTTTAGTCGGAGCAACGGCAAGATGTATATTAACAGGAGGTTCTTGCTCACTCTGAACAATTTCTAAAATTTCATATTCACAGGCCTTTAAACTTGCTTTAGTGATTAGCACTTTGTAAAACTTGCCAACACCGTCAATGAGGTGGATCGTATCGCCAACTTTATGTCGTAATACATGGATACAATGATGCGACTCCTCCGGTGATAAAACATTGATATCCCGAGCGATTTCGGGAGCATAAAAGAGTTGCATGAGTGGTTTGCGTTGTTGTGGTCAGAAGAAGCGGGGGCTTAAAACTTTTTCGGGTTTAGACCGCACGACATCCCAGCCAATCATTACTTCATGACTGCCGCTGTTATAGGGATTGAGTTTTGATACACTGAAATCATAAGCATATCCAAAGCGTAAACCATTTTGCAAATGGTATTCGGCAGTAAATAACAAAGCATCTCCTGTCCGGTAGCCCATTCCTACCCAAACCATGTCTTTGATTAAAAGGTTTAAATTCAAATCTGCCTGAAAAGGCGAATCTGAAGGAACGGATTTAATAAGAAAAGAAGGTTTAAGTCTGAGTGCAGGGCTTAAATCGAATACATAGCCGCCGGTCAGGAAATAATGACGTTTATATTTGGAGAGTTGACTCAGGTCGTCCAGTTCGCTGCTCAGCAAATGTGGAACAGAAAGCCCGATAAAATAACGCTCACTATGAAAATATACTCCTAAACCGAAATTCGGCAAGATTTTGTTTTCGGCAACAGAACTGAAATTTGGATCTGTCGGGTCCTGAATGGCTTCTAATTTTGTCCAGTCTGATCGGTAGCTGAGTATTCCGGCACTTAAACCCAGAGCAAGTTGCGCGGTGTTTGAAATTTGTAAACGATAGGCATAGCTGGCATAAGCACTAAACCTGTTATGCACGCCAATCATGTCGTTTTCTATTGACAGCCCTAAAGAATTATTGCTTTCATTGATCGGGCTATGCAAACTTGCCCCCAAAGTTCGGGGAGCACCTTCAATTTTAACCCACTGATAGCGGTAAATAGCCAGCGCACTGAAAGCAGAACGGCTACCTGCATAAGCAGGATTTATAACTAAGCCGTTAAACAGGTATTGAGTATATTGGGCATCTTGTTGTGCAAAAGCACTAAGTCCGGTAAATACAAACAAGACTATAGTCAGTATAAGTTTTTTCATGGGAAGCAAACTTTTCAATTTCAGGTTGTTTGAAATCAGGGTGTAAATATACAGAATAAAATAACCTTTTTATCAGCATTTCATAAATACTGAACTTTGCCTGAAGCCAGATTAAAAAAAGAGGATAGAAACATTTTTATTTAAACAATTTAAGTTTCTTGTAAATGGATAAGTCTATTTTAATCAAGCATCTTTAGTGGTTTGGGATTTAAAAAAAGACGAGGGATAAAAAAGGTTTAAATAATTGCTTTAAAAAATGACAATTCGGGCTTAAAAAAAAGCAAAAGTTATAGCATCTTTGCAATCCCGCATCAAGGCGGGGATATAAAAAAGAATTGCCAATCAGTCTGGCATCGGAACAATCTGTTCCAAAAAACACACTACTAAATTAGTAGGGTATATTATTAAAAACATACACTGCATTTGCACGTCAGCAAACCATTGGAAGCCATCCAAACCGGTTTGTAAAGGGCTTTTGTCGCTAAAATATTGAACTTAAACAACGCTATTCAATTCAAGCAAAACAATGAACGGTTAAGAACGAACACAATTTGAGATGAAATTCAACGAGGGGAGTCGTACTATTAGAAATGATTAAAAAACAAAACAGCGCCAAAAACATTATTAATTTTTTACCATTTTGCCATGAAAACATTACAAAATGTTTGGGATAATTGCTTATCATACCTTAAAGAAATAATAAACAATGAACAGAGCTTCTCAACATGGTTTTTACCAATAGTACCTGTAAAGCTGGAAAATAAAACCATCACGATTCAGGTGCCAAGCCAGTTTTTTTACGAATGGCTGGAAGAGCATTATGCCGATAAAATCAATAAATCCATTAAGTCCGAATTAGGACCGGATGCCAAGTTTGAGTACATGATTATGGTGGATAAAGGCGGACAGAAGAATGGACAACCTTTGTTTACTAATGCAACCGGAGGAAATAAGCATCTGGATGATGAAGAATTTAGAAACGGTTTTGAGGGAAATGCACTGGTAATTCCAGGAATTGTCAGTCAAATCAAACTCGATTCTCAGTTAAATCCCGCCTATACTTTCAGAAATTTTATAGAAGGAGACTGCAATTTACTGGCACGTTCGGCAGGTTTTGCGATTGCCAAAAAACCCGGTGCAGCCTATAACCCGATGGTAATTTATGGTGATTCGGGGTTAGGTAAAACTCACCTCGCTCATGCAATTGGCAATGAGCTCAAAATTCAACATCCCAACAAGAAAGTACTGTTTATCAATGCAGATGCTTACATCAGTCAGTTTATTGAAGCCTTGAAATCGGGGAAAGCCAATCAATACAGCAATATTTATTTAAACATAGATGTCCTGATTGTTGATGATATTCAGTTTTTTGCAAACAAAGAAAAAACACAGGAGCACTTTTTCCATACATTTAACAGTTTGCACCAAAGTGGTAAACAGTTGATTTTGACCTCAGATGTGCCGCCCCGCGATCTTCCTGGAATTAACGACCGTTTGTTATCGAGATTTAAATGGGGGTTAGCCGTCGAGCTTCAAATCCCTGATTTAGAAACAAGAATTGCAATTCTTGAGCGTAAGGCGCAAATGGAAGGCATCGAAATTCCAAGAGACGTATCTGCTTATGTTGCTCATCATATCAACGACAGTATTAGAACCATGGAAGGGGTTTTGAATCATTTGCTGGCACAATCTTTACTGATGAACAGAGAAATTGATTTGAATATGGCCAAAGAAAGTGTCCGCAATGTCAGCAATCATGTTTCGTCCGAAATTACCTGTGAATTTATCACCAAAACCATATCTGAACATTACCGGATACCAATGGAAGGAATAAAAGGTAATTCGAGAAAACGGGAATTGGTTATTCCGCGTCAAGTAGCAATGTATCTTTGCCGGACTTTTACAAACAAATCTTTGACGGAAATAGGTAAATTCTTTAACCGAGATCATACAACTGTAATGCACGCCGTTAATACAGTCAATGATCAAAAGAGTATGAATTCATTATTTAAAGATGAAGTCGAAGAATTTAGCAAAAAAATAAAACTAAGCGAGTAAAACCTACCGGTCAACTTCTCATTTTGCCGGCAGGCTACAACAAAACCCTCAGCATTACTTTTTCCAAAAAGTTGGCAGGGGGTTTTGTTGTTTAATTTGATTTTAGAGCTTATTCTTACCTTTGTGGTTTGTTTTTTCGCAAACCAAGTTTTATTTTTAGAAAAGCCAATAGAATCAAGCAATGATGGAGCAAATCTTTCATAAAACAATTTTAGATTTTATCTCAAGTTTTGCCGATAAGAAAACCTTTGATAAAGGCAGACGTATTTATGAATCCAATTCATTCACACTTAAAAAGTTTGATTCTACAAATTACACGGCAACCTATAGTGTTGAAAGCGATTCATTTTTCAATAAAAACTATAAGGTAGTCATAAAGAATTTTTTGAATCCGGATGAGATAGAAGTGAATTGTAACTGTTTAGCCGCAGACACCCAACTTGTATGCAAACATGGGGTGGCTGCTTTAATGGATTTGGGAGTTAGGCTTTTAACATTTAAATCCAATGTCGCTGAAAAGGCAGAAATATACAAAGAAGGCAATGTATTGTTAAATATGTCAGCGATTGATGAGAAGATTCTAAAGCGTTATATTTCAAAAGACGATTGGATCAAAGTACGTCAACTGGCTTACGGGTTGCGGGCAAAAATTGAAATGGAAATCAACCAAACTGTATCTGCTTCATTGAGTTACAAAAATGAATTGTTTAACATCACCATTCAAAAAATATCAGACCAACAATACGCAACTTCCTGCAACTGCATAGAATCCCAAAATACCCTTTGTCTGCATCGGGCGGTGGTGTTTATGCAACTTTATTATTCAAAAGGTCCGTATGCTTTTGAGCACATGAAAGATTGGACGGAGCGAAAAAACAAACTTTTGGCAGATTACGGATTTTCGCTCGAGGATGACCTGACAGGGAAGTTTAGTTTTTTCTTTGATAATGAAAATCTAAAGATGAAAGTCCTCGACAAATCTTTGATTAAATTGAAAGAAATCCCTGTTTTAACTCAAAATAAAAACAATCTGTCGCCTCATTTAAAAAAAATTGAACTTCCGGTTAAGGCTGCCCTAAATCCACTAAACAAAGGCGAAAAAGATCTGCGTTTTCCCGAACCGGACAAATTTGGAATAGGGTATGTGTTTGATTTAAGAACGGCAAACATGAAATATCCTTATTTTGGACTGACTCCAATAACCGGTAAAATCGGCCCGAATGGTGATAGATTAATATCCCATATCAGTTCTATGTACAATGTTTCCGGAAACCTGGAGTTAAGAAACATGCCTGTTTTGGATGAGAAAGACATTCGTCTCATTCAAATATGTCAGGAAATCAGTGCTGAAAGTATTTTGAATTTGGCAGCAAAAAAACTGAAGGTGAATACTTATACTTTTTGGGGCCAAAATTCAACCATGTTTTCAGAAAAAGGACTGACAAAAGAGCAACATGATTTCCTGCAAAACTACGTAAAAAAAAATCTGGAAGAATTGTTTATGCTGATGCAGGGCAAACGGGCTTATCTCAATAACTCGGAATATGCCGGAATTGTAAAACATTTACTGGAAGAAATTACCCTAATGTCCGACAAGGCAGTGATGTCTTTTTTGGTCTGCGAAAACAACGATTTTATTGAGCTTCAAGCCCGGCTTCATGTTGGACATGAAATAATTCCAATTAACGATGTAAAAACGGTAGCCAATTTTCTTTTGATTTCTCAACGCAAACTGATGATCATAGATGACCGGGATCAACCTGAAATTTTTAAAACATTCATCAAGCAACCGTTGATAAAAGTTAAAAAAAGTGCTTACCCAAGTTTGTTTGCTAATGTAATTGCCCCACTTCAAAGCTATTTTGAGGTAGAAAACAAATTGACTGAATTTGAACTGAAAGATAAAACTGCAACACCCCAGGCTCAACTTTATTTGAAAGAAAATGAAGATTATCTCATTTTACAACCAATTGTTGATTATGGAGACGTTCAGGTAGAATTGGATGACGAGACTGTTTTAGTCTATTCAACCGATATTGACACATTCAGGTTGCATAGAGACGGTGATTTTGAACAACATTTGAAAGAGTTGATGTTGCATCTCCACCCCAATTTCATTGATCAGTATGCCGATACGAACGGCTTGTTTTTTTATCTCAGTTTTGAGGAAGTCATGGTCAACGGATGGATTTTAAACGCAATCGAAACGTTGAAAAACAAAGGGGTTGAAATATTTGGTTTAAAATCGCTAACAAAATTTAAATACAACGTAAACAAACCTACGCTATCGTTCAGCATCAGATCAGGGATTGATTGGTTTGATATTCATGCCGAAATACAATTTGGTGAATTGAGCGTATCGCTCAAAGAGGTTCAGAAATCCATTATCAGAAAAGAAAATTTTGTTAAACTGAGTGATGGAACCCTTGGCATTTTACCCGAAGAATGGATAAAAAGATATGCTGCCATTTTTAAAATGGGAGATGTAAAAGGTAAAAATGAAATTAAAATATCAAAACTTCACTTTTCAGTTATAGACGAACTTTACCAGGACATTGATCAGGAATCTGTGTTGGAAGAACTGCGGGAGAAAAAAGAAAAACTAAAAAATTTTAACCAAATTCAACAAATAACCATACCTGCCGAAGTCAGTGCCGAGCTTCGCCCTTATCAAAAGGCCGGCTTTAATTGGCTCAATTTTCTTCACGAATTTAGTTGGGGGGGGTGTTTGGCAGATGATATGGGTTTGGGTAAAACACTTCAGGTTCTGACTTTTTTGCAGCACTTGAAAAGCATTGGACAACATTCAACCAATCTGGTTGTGGTTCCAACTTCGCTCATTTTTAACTGGGAAGCAGAAGTAGAAAAGTTTTGCCCCGGATTGAAGGTTCTTCGCTATCATGGTACAGACAGATTTAAAATAGACCTTCCCGTTTTCGAAGGTTTCGATATTGTGTTGACTACTTACGGTACTTTGGCATCCGATATTGAAAAGTTTATGGATTTTACCTTTAACTATCTGATTTTGGACGAATCGCAGGCAATAAAAAACCCGGAAACCAAACGATACAAGTCGGCAATGCTTCTGAAAGCCCGAAACAGAATTGCCATGACAGGCACTCCGATTGAAAATAATACCTTTGACTTGTTTGCGCAACTCAATTTTTTGAACCCCGGAATGTTGGGCAGTATTGATTTTTTCAAGGAACAATATTCCAACCCCATTGACAAACAGAACGACGCAGATAGAATTGATGAATTGAAACGAATTGTCCATCCTTTCATATTGAGACGTACCAAAGAAGTGGTGGCGCAGGAACTTCCTGAAAAAACAGAAACCATTCTTTATTGTCAGATGGGCAGCAAGCAACGCAAAGTGTATGAAGCATTTAAAGACAGATATCGCGATAAAATTTTAGAGAAAATTGACAGTGACGGGATTTCGCGTGCAGGAATTTACATTTTGGAAGGTTTGATGAAACTGCGCCAAATCTGCGACTCTCCGGAACTGTTGAAAGATTCTGAAGATTATGGAGCCGAATCGGTAAAATTGACCGAATTGCTGGAACATATTTCAGAGCATACCGGCAAACACAAAATCCTCGTGTTTTCACAGTTTTTAGGCATGTTATCACTGATCAGAAACCAACTTCAAAAACGGCATATCGGCTTTACGTATCTGACCGGCGCAACAACTCCTGCCGGACGGGAAGAAGCTGTTCGTCTGTTTCAGACTAACCCCGATTGCAGAGTGTTTTTAATCAGCCTTAAAGCAGGAGGTACCGGTCTTAACCTCACAGCAGCCGATTATGTGTTTCTTGTAGATCCATGGTGGAATCCGGCAGTTGAACAACAAGCCATTGACCGCACCCACCGCATAGGTCAAACCAATCATGTGTTTGCCTATAAAATGATTTGTAAAGACACTGTGGAAGAGAAAATTCTGGCGCTTCAACTTAAAAAGAAGACACTTGCTGCCGACCTGATTGGCACTGATAAAGGGTTTATCAAAAGCCTTACCAAGTCAGATGTTTTATACCTGTTTAGCTAACTATTCTTTGCCCTCTATAAATCAATTCCCGCTTTCTTGTTCAACCGCAGTTTTTGAAGGCTCGATGGGATGGATAATTTGAATAGGCACTTCGGTTGAAGTCGGCTTTTCTGATGAATTTCTACGGTTAACCGGCAATTTTGGGTCAATTTCTACCCGGTATCCTGAACTTTCGGCAAGCAACTGAATCATTTCCAACATTTGAATTGCCTGTTTTTCGGCGGTTGGCAACAACGTGCTTTCTTCTGCTTTTTTTCTGATTAAATCCTTTCCATCGCGGGTCAGCTTTGTCAGTTCTTCGGGTGTAAAACTGTTAAACCAACCATTGTCAATATCATAATAACTGATGTCGGAGTCAATGGCAAGAATTTCGGGCGAAGGCCATTTTTGCAATTTCAATACTTTGTTGGTTTCATCCACTACAATTTTCAAGCTGTCTAAATTGTAGCCTGCCAAAACTTTTGCCTGTATTTTGATGATGGCTTTTTTGCGGAAACCTGGCAAATCGTAGCCGTAATAGTCCCTGTGAGACAACAATTCGGTAAACTCGCCTTCTACCAACACCATTTTATACACTTTGTTAATGCGCTCCAACAAGATGCTTGAATCCTGACTGGATACGGTTTCCATTTTTAGTGGGTTGAAAACAAAATATCTGACCGCAATCAGAATGAAAAGCAAGGTTACCAAAACTCCTAAAAAGAGTGGAAAACTAAACCGAATCATCATTTACAACTTATTACGTTTCGGGTCAATAAATACAAAGGTAGTGTTTTGACATTCAGAGGCCTAATTTTTCTTCTTATTAAAGTGGTACACTCGTTCTTGTTTTCGGTTTACTCTGAGCATACTTCTACTTAAATTTCTTAAAATTCAATCACTCGTATTGACGATTTAACGGCAGAATATCCGGGTTTAGTCGCCCCAAAGAATAATTTGTTCTATAATTAGCCTTAAATTAAGCAGTTAAACTATTTTTGTTGAAACAAACAGCCTAATAATTGAATGGCATGTTAGCAATAAATTAATCCGGAAAACATTCATTGATGGCTTTACAGGTAGCTAAGTATTCTCTTAAAAATTTTTTATCAAACAATTTAATTGAAATATCATGAAAAAAGTAACCGGAATAGGCGGCGTTTTCTTTAAATGTAAAGATCCCGAAGCATTAAAGGATTGGTATAAAACACATTTAGGTTTAAATACGGACCAATGGGGTACTACATTTGAATGGCGACAAGAAGATGACCCCAATCAAAAAGGATATACTCAATGGAGCCCTTTTTCGGATAAAACAAAATATTTCGATCCGTCAACCAAGGATTTTATGATCAATTACCGCGTTGAAAATATCGAAGCCCTTGTCGAACAGTTAAAAAATGAAGGAGTTGAGGTGCTTGGCCCCATCGAAACCTATGATTACGGAAAGTTTGTGCATTTAGTTGATTTAGAGGGGAATAAAATCGAATTGTGGGAGCCTGTTGATACCAAATTTGATGATGTAGTAGAGGGAAGAACCGGTTAACCATAATTTATGACATCAGGTCATTCAGTTATCAACCAAAAAATTTCAGTGAATTAGAGTATTTTAAGAAAAATTATAAACCCAAATGCTAAATGCAAAGGCCATTAGTTTACCCGGCTCCTGAATTAGAAGATAATGAGTTCCAAAAATTGATTTCCTTTTTTAACGAAACTTTAGGATTTTGTCCCAATAGTGTTAAAACTATGTACCATCGCCCTCATATAGCTTATGCTTTTATTGCGCTCAACAAGGCTGTTATGGAAAATAGAGGAAGAGTTAGCAGTGCGCTGAAGAGACTGATTGGATATATCAGCAGTTATACAGCAGGATGCAGATACTGTCAGGCGCATACCATCAGAGCGGCTGAAAGATATGGAGCTGAAACTGAAAAGCTTGAAAATATATGGGAATTTAAAACCCATCCGGCTTTTACCGAACCTGAAAGGGCTGCCTTAGATTTTGCCCTGGCATGTTCCACCACTTTTAATTCAGTGGATGATTCAATTGCTGAAAAATTAAGACAATTTTGGGATGATGGAGAAATTGTCGAAATACTCGGAGTCATTGCTTTGTTTGGATTTTTAAACCGATGGAATGACTCGATGGGAACCCAAATCGAAAATGGAGCTGTTGAATCCGGCGAAAAGTTTTTGTCAAAACGAGGCTGGACTGCCGGTAAACACCAATATTAAAATATTTCTTTGGAAGCCGAACAGAAATTTTGACCAAAAATAATGTCAATTGAAAAGATTTTTGAAACAAGATTTGAACCATTTCTTACTTCAAAAATCTTTTCTAAATCCATTTTACAAGTTTTAATTGATTTTTTTATCGTTTAAATTGCGATTTTTTCTTTTAAAATTGACTTTTTGATGTTTTTAATGTTAATTTCCTTTGTTTAAATTGACATTGTAAGGGAAACAATTGCTATTTTCCTCAACAAAATGTTCATTTTATTCTCTAAAAAGTCAATTTTAAAGGCTAAATTCAACTTAAAAATCTTTCTATTTAACATTTTTTCCTTTACAATTTGGCTTAAAAGCCTAAAAGGGGATTCAGGCTGAAAAAAAATAATGGCGGGAATAAGTAAAAGTGGTCTCGCCGGGAATCGAACCCGGATCGAAAGTTTAGGAAACTCTTATTCTATCCGTTGAACTACGAGACCTTAAAAATTCAGGTGCAAAGGTAATCAATGTTTCAGAATTGGCTGAAGTATCTGATTGGCATTCCTAAAATACAAAACTCCGGCAGGGACTGTTTTGAACCCTGCCGGAGTTTTATTTGCACGTTGTTATTAAAATATTATGGAAGATTATTTAACGATGCTGAGTTTTTTAACAGACATTTTAACTCCATCTGAAACCATAACCTGATACATTCCTGCAGAAAGCTTAGAGAGGTTCAAGGAAACAAAGGTATTAGAGGGGGCTGTAAACTCTAAAACTTTTTGTCCTAAAAGGGAAAACAACTGGACAGTAACATTGGGAGCATCAAAATTGCTAAAGGATAACGTTACTTCGGTATTGCTGCTTGCCGGGTTAGGATATAGCACAATGTCGGGTTGAAGTTGTTGTGTTGTATTTTGTTCTATTCCAACCGATTGAGACGAACAATCAACAAGGTCATACAAAAATTCGGTGATAAAAGCCAATGAAGCAGGGCGGTTTGTCTGGCTGTCGTGCGCCATGTGATCTTCGCCGGGAAAACTTAACAGGGCGTTGGGTATATTGAGCAGGTCGGCGCGTTGGTGCATAACCTGACTTCCGTCAACCGTAATTACCGGTACTCCAAAGGCATTGGCGCTACCTGTTCCATAAGGCACAACGCTGTCGGTTGTACCGTGAAGGCTGACCACTGGAGTTTCACCTGCCTGCATAAAATTGATACTGCCGATTGCTCCGCAAAGGTTTATCAATCCGATGACCGATGAAGAATAGCCGGGATTTCCGCTGTTGCCCTCAAATCCACCATTGTTGTTGATATGATCCATAGGGGTCAATCCTCCGGTTAAGGTATAACCGTCAAAATCTGTTTCAGATGTCAGATAGGCGGCATGAACTGCGGTTATTGCTCCGGCTGATGCACCGCCGATAAAAATCTGATTGGGGTCAATGCGATACGCATTAGTGGTAGCAGCATCCTGACGGAAATATCGGATAGCAGCACGCATGTCGGTTACGGCTTTAGCGACTTCGTCAAAAAAGACTGATTGGATTTGACCGTTAAACAAAGAAGCAATGGCCGTCGCATAGGGCAGAAGCCGGTAATTGATAGAAGCACAGGCATAACCTCTTTTTGCAAGTTCCTGACACAGGTAAACGATGTCGGGGCTGTTTTCATCTCCGGCAACAAATGTGCCTCCATGTGCCAGAATTATCAGGGGGCGCATTTCAAAATCATCCCCCTGAGGTTCGTAAAAGTCGAACTGCAAAATTTTAGTTGTTCCTTCAACAGTTACATTGCTGCCGTACTGAACATTATTAACAACCGTTACATTGCTGAAAATGGGCAAAAGGTATCGGTCGCCACATTGGGCGAAAAGGCCGGATGATTGAAAGAAAGTAACTCCGGCAGCCAACAAAACAAAAAGTAAGATTTTTTTCATAAGTTAAAGTGCGCTGATGATGAAAGGATGTACAAAAATAGGTAAATAAATGGATTAGATGATTCTTTCGGAATAATCAAAGCGAATGAGCAATACGAAACATACTGAATCGCCCGATATTCGGAGTTCCTACAAAGTAAGGGGTGTTATTGTTGTAAACATTTTGAACTGACAGGGTGAGGTCTAATTTTGGGTAGAAAGTGGGTGTCCAGGCAAAATGAAGGTCCAAATCACTTCGGGCATTGACATAGCCGATATAGGAACCCGAGTTTGCAGGGAAACCGTCCTGCCATCTGAATTGAACACCAAAAGTCAGCCCGGATTTGGGTAAAGCATAATCGGCAGCTACCCGGAATTTGTGTCTTGGAGCATTTAATGCAATAAAACCGTAAGGTGCATCAGGTACCCGAATGGAATCTTTGTCAACAAAAGAATAAGAGCCACTGAATTTTAGTTCTTTTGATAGATAGATGGCTGCCGAAAAATCTATCCCGCTCACAGTTAGTTCACCAATGTTTCGGGTTGCAATCACCATAGTTGCTCCGTCTGTATTGTCAGGACTGATTGCTCCGATTGGCAATTGTGAAGCGGCATAACTCATAATCGCTACCACTTCATCATCTGCCCTGCCGTTGCCGTTCCCTCTCAATCCGTAAAATTCCCGGTCGGGGTCATCTAAAATGGTAACCAAAGCGGCGTTCAGGGCAGGAGAGGGAGAGTTTTCGAGATTATAAGCCACAATCGGCGCTAAGTAGTTGGACAAATCATCAGCATTAAACATGAGGACCGGAGTGATGAGTGTTGCAGGGGAGATGTAATTGTTAAACACTGACCTGTAGGCATCTATCGTAAAAAACAGTTGTTTTCCCAACAACCCCTTGTAACCCAACTCATAAGTTGTTACTGCGGCGTTATGCATGGGTCTGATGTTTTTCAGGTTTTTCCACTCAGAAGGTGAAAATGTTCGGGTACTCAGATTGAGGTCATTGACTACATGCCCTACATTTCCCAATGTATCGGGCAAAATGAGTCCGACCGCCAAATTGACCAAATCGGCAAACTGAGCCAACAGACTGTCTTGACTCAACTGTTGCTGAATGCCGCTGAATATTATGTCCAAAGCGCCGTTCCATGCTGCATTGTTAATGCTTTGATCCCCCACATTGTAATATTGATTTTGATTTCCATAGGAAGTTCTGAATTGTGCGAGATTTTGGTTTTCGTACAATGGATTTGGGGCAAAACTATAGTTAAATCCGTCGGTATTCCCAATTCCTCTGACGGTTATATCGGTGGGCAGCCTGCTTTGAAGGATGTCAATAAACAATGCGCCGGCTCCGGGTGTTTTAAAAGCGCGGTTCACCGTTGCCCTGAACGCATGGGCAGCATTAGGTTTATATTGCAGGGCAGCTCTCGGAGAGAGGAAAATTTTTTCCATCACACTGTGATAGTCAGAACGAAGCGCAGCAGTCAAGTTGAGTTTTGCGGTGATTCTGTAATCTGCCTGCAAGTATGCACCGTATTCGTTTATATTGTCTTTGTTTTCGAATCTTCCGTTAATAGAGCCTTCGGTATTTGGTCGGGTCCAGAAAGCATCTATTCCGTAAATTAGTTTAAGACTGCTTAATAAAGAAGCGCTGTGTTGAATTTGGGCTGCCCAAAGTTTAGATTTTTCTATAGAGCGGTCGCCTGTTTGCAGAAAATAACTATCGCCGGAATGACTTCCGTTGACATAAAACTGAGCAAACAAGTTGCGATAGCGCAATCGGGTTTGGGCATACCAATATTGCCATCCGATGTTTTGCAAAGCTCCCAGTGGGGTAAAAGACAGGTCGGAGACTTTGTTCCATCCGCCGGCAAGCACAACTTCACCTGTTTTTTTAAATCGCAAATCGAATCTTCCATCTAAATTATATCTGCTGATTTCCTCGTTACGGGTATTGTCCACATAATCTCCCCTAACACCGGCAGCCACTGAATCAGAGGGTATTTGCTGACCATTTTCCAATAATTCAATTCTGCCGTTTGGGTTTTGAATGCCCTGAATAATAGAATCGGGTTCGTTTGGGTCTTTGTATTTCCAATCGTTTCCGTTAAAATAATTGCCCGAAATTTTATACCCCATTTTCAGGCTTTCGTTTTTCGATTTAATGACAGAAGCATGCCTTAACCCATAGCTCCAGGCCATCCGGTCTCCAAAATTTTTAGAATCGAATTTTGGGTTTTCGGCAGAAACAACAGGCAAGGTATCAGACATATAAGAGCGCAATCCAATTCCTGCTTGAATGCGGGTTCCCTGTTCGTCAATCGGAGATTTGGTAATCAGGTGCATGACTCCGTTGATGCTGTTTGGCCCGTAAACTGCCGATGCAGGTCCTCTTAATATTTCAATCCGCTCTATATCTTCATTGGCATTGGGAATCATTTGCAAAGAATTGGCACGCAATGAGGGTATTCCGGCAATCCGGTTGTCAACCAATACCATCAGATCGTTTGAAAACAAACTATTAAATCCCCGCACTACGACATTTGCACCCTGAATACCGGTTTTCATTACATCTACTCCGGGTACATTGTTTACCAAATCCGTGGTTGTTACAGCTACCTGAGTTTTAACGGTTTTGGCTTCAATAAGCGAGATAGATGCAGGCGCATCGAGCAGTTTTTCTCGTCTTCGCGAAGCACTGACAACCACAGGGTTCAAGCCGAGTTCGCTCGGTTTTAGCGCAATATATATGGCAATACTCCCTCCCGCAACGGCAGTTTGGTCTTCATATCCAACAAAACTATACCTTAGCGTGCTCAGTTTCTTAACCGTAAGCTGATAGTTGCCATAGATGTCGGTTGTTGTTCCGATAGCAGTATCCTGAACCGTGATGGTAGCTCCAATAAGAGGTTCTTTGGTTTGAGCATCTGTAACAGTTCCGCTGACCGTGATGCTTTCCTGCCCCGATAGCAGTAAAGGGGTAAAAAAGACTGCTAACAATGTGTACAGTATTGATTTCATGATGCTTGCCGGTGAAGTTTAATGGTTGTAATGATGGAGTTATCAAAAAGCGAAGGTACAGGATATTGGTTGTATTCTCAAACTATCTGATAAAAAACAAGCTGCCACAACCGATTATCAATTTATGGAATAGTTAGCTGCAAACGGAAAATACACCTTCTTTCGTTGTTTTAGACCTCATTGATAGGAAACCGGGCTTGTGGAACAGCCGACTGTGAAACAAAGTCGCGGTCTAAATACTGATACCAGGCTGCCATGGCAATCATGCCGGCATTATCAGTGCAATACTCAAACTTGGGAATATAGGTTTTCAGGTTATTGCGAACCCCCAACTTTTCAAACTCGTTTCTTAATGCTGAATTTGCAGATACACCTCCTGCAATGGCAAGTTCAGTTATTTGAAGCTCTTTAGCTGCGAGGTAAAACTTTTTCAACAATGTACCGACAATGGTTTTTTGTACTGAAGCGCAAATGTCGTGCAGGTTTTCGGCAATAAAATCGGGATTTGCTTTAGTTTGCTTCTGCAAAAAATACATGACCGAAGTTTTGATTCCGCTAAAACTGAAACCGAAAGGTTCTGAAGTTTTGGAATCCGGAAATTTAAAGGCATCGGGATTGCCTTTTTGTGCCAATTGGTCAATCAAAGGTCCTCCGGGATAGGGGAGACCTAATAGTTTGGCAGTTTTATCAAATGCCTCGCCTGCAGCATCGTCTGAAGTTTCACCGATTATTTCCATCGTTCTGAAATCTGTTACCTTAACAATTTGAGTATGTCCGCCAGAAACAGTCAGGCATAGAAAGGGAAATTTTGGAGTAGGTTCTTCAATAAAATGTGCCAGGACATGGGCACGCATGTGGTTGACGGCTATGAGGGGGATGTCTAAACCAAGGGCTAATGCTTTAGCAAAACTTGACCCGACAAACAAAGATCCGATTAGACCGGGACCTACAGTAAATGCTATGGCATTCAGGTCGTGTTTATCAACACCTGCTTCTTTCAAAGCCTGATGGACAACCGGCACAATATGTTGTTGATGTGCCCGGGATGCAAGTTCCGGAACCACACCGCCATAATCTTCATGTACTTTTTGTCCTGCGACCACATTGCTCAGCAATTTTCCGTCTTGTATTACGGCAGCCGCGGTGTCGTCGCACGAGGATTCTATGGCTAATATGGTAATGGACATGCTGTAAATTGAATAAAAGGATTCCGGTCAAGGCAGTCAAACCGATTGAGTATCGGTTTCAGCAAACCCGCAAAAGTACAAAAAAAGCAGATATTTTTCTGTTAAAGCTGCTTTATAAACCCCCGAACTGATTAATTTGCCGGTTGATTAAACATTGCAGATAAAAATAGTCTAATTACCTTTGCATAACTTTTTATACTATGAATATGCAATGAAATACGGGTTATTGCCTTATTTAATAAAGGCATCAATCAACGAAAATGATCGTAAAAGGATTATCTATTCCATCACTTACCAAATTAATTCTCATGAACACAGTAAAGAAGTTAACTTACGGCACTATCTTGTCAGTAATGATTGCCTTCATGGTTGGATTTAGTCAACAGGTGTTTGCACAACAACGCGTCAGTATCATTGGAAATATTAAAGCCTTTGGTATCGAAAAGGTAGAAGGGTTAGACAGCACAGAGGTCAACTACAAAGGAGAGACTTCTTTTTCGGTCAACCTTCGTATTTTTGACAAAAATCAATGGGCTTTTCGTTTAGGTGCCGGCCTCGATAAACTTACCTATCAGTTTGGAGATTCTTTAGTAACCAATTACGATGTTAAACGCGAAAGCATTACCACCTACCTTGGTCTTGAAAAACATTTCGGTACCGGTATTCTCTCGCCTTATTTAGGGGTATTTGTTCCTTTAACATTTAATGGTAAAGACAATGTCCGCAACAACTTGAATGATATCGTAGATCAAATTGACAACGGAAGTGTAAAGGCAGGATTTAGTTTGCTTGGCGGCTTAAATCTGCGCCTGTTTAAGATATTAAGGATTGGCGGCGAGGCGAGTCTTGGCTTTTCACAGTTCAAAAACGAAGTGTTGAACAACCTGAGCAGCGACCCGTCTTCCATTAAACTCAAAAATCTGGAATTTAACACTGAAATCACCTTTGGTATCGCCTTTTAATACTTGGGTTTAGGAACTAAAACCAATAATTTAGAATTTATACCTCGATAAATGTAAATTAGTGGTCGCAAAACACTAATTTTGCACCGTCAATGGCGAGGTAGCTCAGATGGTTAGAGCGTCGGATTCATAACCCGGAGGCCACGGGTTCAATTCCCGTCCTCGCTACAATTTCAGCCGCAAATCTTTTTAATGAAGGTTTGCGGCTTTTTGCTGCCTTTTACTCCTCATCGTTTAACTCAGGCATGGGGAGGTGCATTTCCAAATAAACGTTAACTTTGCCGTTCGGCATGGAATTACGAGAACTGATTAAACAATACAGCACAGATACCCGAACCCGTCAACTTGTTTCCTGGGTTCAGGTTTTATCAGGCGCACGGGTTCATCTAAGCGGACTAACCGGTTCTCAGGATGCATTTGTGGCAGCAGGTGTTTATTGGGCTGCTCCACAGTCACACTTGTTTATCCTTAATAATAAGGAAGAAGCTGCATATTTCCAGAACACCTTAAAAAACCTGCTTCAGTCAAAGGAGGTGCTTTTTTTCCCGGATTCTTTTAAAAAACCCGGCTCGATTGAAGAGGTCAACAAAAACAATGTACTGCTTCGAACCGAAACAGTGAGCAAAATCCATGCATCAGCCACTACCGGTGAATTGTTGGCAACCTATCCGCAGGCTTTTTTTGAAAAAGTAGTCAATACCAAAGTGTTGGATAAGAACACCATTTTTCTTAAAATCAACGAACTGGCCGATATCAATTTCATTATAGAATTATTGGTTACCTATGGTTTTGAACGAACCGATTTTGTTTATGAACCCGGTCAGTTTTCGGTCAGAGGAGGAATTTTAGATATCTATTCTTTTGGCAATGACCTTCCATACCGGATTGAACTCTTTGGGGATGAGGTGGAATCCATCCGGATTTTTGACCCACTCACCCAACTTTCTGTTCGCAAACTTGCACAGGTTACTATTGTCCCCAACATCCAAACCCATTTTACAGGTCAGGAAAAAACCTCCCTGTTTCAGATTATTCCCTCCAATACAGTAATTTGGGTAAAGGATTTACCGGCCCTGTTGGAAATTAACCAAATCTGTTATGACAAGGCCTTACAAGCCATTGAAAATCTTCAGAATCAGGGTATTGTAGATGCCGAAGAAGTGTTTAAAGGCGAATCTCCAGCCTCAAATTTCCTCAGTTCGAGGGAGTTAAGAGAGGATTTACTTGGGTTTTCCATCGTTGAGTTTGGTAGCGAACGGCTTTTTGCAGATTCCGAAGTTTTAGAATATCATTCTAAACCTCAGCCCTCGTTCAACAAGAACTTTGATTTGTTGATTAAAGACCTGAAACAAAACGAATCGAATAATTTTACCAACCTCCTTTTTGTAGATACCCCAAGACAGGTTAACCGTTTAGACCAGATATTTACTGACTTGAAGGCTCATTTGAAATACTACCCGCTTGTTACTACCATTCACGAAGGGTTTATAGACCTCGACCTGAATTTAGTCTGTTATACCGATCATCAGATTTTTGACCGTTTCCACAAATACAATATCAAGCAAGGATATAGCAAGGACAAAGCCATTACCATTCAATTACTTCGCTCTCTTCAACCCGGAGATTATGTTACACATATTGACCACGGGGTAGGGGTATTTTCGGGGTTGAGCAAAATAGAAGTGGCCGGAAAAGTTCAGGAGGTGATTCGGATTGTATATAAAGACAACGATTTACTTTATGTTGGGATCAATTCCCTGCATAAAGTGACGAAATACATGGGTAAAGACAGCACCCCGCCAAAGATCAACAAACTTGGTTCGGATGCCTGGGAAAATGTCAAACGCAAGGCGAAACAGAAAATTAAAGATATTGCACAGGATTTAATTAAACTCTATGCCAAAAGAAAGGCAATCAAAGGATATCAGTTTAACCGCGATACCTACCTGCAAACCGAGTTGGAGGCTTCGTTTATCTATGAAGATACTCCTGACCAACTCAAAAGCACGATGGACGTTAAACGCGACATGGAAAAACCCTACCCCATGGACAGGTTGGTATGCGGTGATGTGGGATTTGGTAAAACTGAAGTAGCTATCAGGGCAGCAGCCAAAGCCGTTGCAGATTCCAAACAAGTCGCTATTTTGGTGCCCACTACTATTTTAGCCCTTCAGCATTTTAAAACTTTTACGGAACGGCTTAAAAATTTTCCGGCTACCATAGATTTTCTAAACCGCTTCAAAACCTCCAAACAAAAAACAGAAACCTTACAAAAACTGGCAGATGGGAAAATAGATATTCTGATTGGCACCCATGCCATTTTAGGAGGCAAGGTAAAATTTAAAGACCTTGGCTTGCTAATTATTGACGAAGAACAAAAGTTTGGCGTAGCAGCAAAGGAAAAATTGCGCAATTTTAAAATTAACGTAGATACCCTAACCCTGACTGCAACTCCAATTCCACGAACGCTCCAGTTTTCACTGCTTGGGGCAAGAGATTTGTCGGTTATCAACACAGCACCTCCAAACAGACAACCTGTTGAAACAGAAGTAATTGGGTTTGATGAAGTAAAAATCCGCGAAGCCGTCAACTATGAGGTTTATCGGGGAGGTCAAGTGTTTTTTGTCCATAACCGGGTTAAAGATTTGGCCGAAGTTGCCAATATGATTATGAAACTTTGTCCGGATGTCAGTGTCGGAATGGCTCATGGTCAAATGGACAATGATCAGTTGGAAGAAAGGATGTTAAGCTTTATTGAGGGGAAATACGATGTGTTGGTTTCGACCAATATCGTCGAAGCCGGTTTGGATGTGCCCAACGCTAATACCATGATCATCAACAACGCACATTGGTTTGGTCTCAGCGACCTGCATCAGTTGCGGGGCCGGGTGGGTCGTTCTAACCGGAAAGCTTTTTGCTACCTGATCAGCCCTGCGCTTTTTACCCTTCCCGAAGATGCCCGAAGGCGGTTAAAAGCCATCGAACAATTTTCAGAACTGGGTAGTGGGTTTCAGGTTGCCATGCGCGATTTGGACATCCGTGGTGCAGGAAATCTACTGGGAGGAGAGCAAAGCGGGTTTATTGCAGATATCGGTTATGATACCTATCACAAAATTTTGGATGAAACCATCCGCGAACTGAAACATAACGAATTTAAAGACCTGTTCGAAGAGGAAAACCAACGCGAACAGTCTTTTATTGGGGATTGTCAGATTGATACCGACCTCGATATGCTCATACCTGACGATTATGTCAGCAGTTCTCCCGAACGGCTCGCCCTCTACACCCGTTTGGACAATGTCGAAACAGAAGAAGAACTTGCAAAATTCAAAGCAGAACTTTCAGACCGTTTTGGCGCTCCTCCAAAAGAGGTCAAAGAGTTGTTTGAAGCCGTAAGACTTCGCTGGTGTGCAAAAAAATTAGGCTTCGACCGCATTTTGTTCAAAGGACGCAAACTACGTTGCTACTTTGTTCAAAATCAAAATTCGGCTTATTATCAATCGCCTGTTTTTCTCAATATCATTCAGCATATTCATAAAAATTTGCCTCAGGCAGTATTCAAGCAAAGCAAAGAGAGTTTTATGCTTGTGTTTGAACAAATCAAAACCATGACCGAAGCCCGTCAGTTATTGACTGATATTCAGGCTGCTGTAGTGGGCTGATTTTTAGAAATACCTTTCTATTTTTCGGTAATCACAACTTCATTCACTTCGTTGTAAACAGGCGGCAGCGATTGCAGATATTTATAAATGGCAATCAGGTCCTTTTCGTCAAAAATTTTAAAGGACTCCCAGGGCATGATACTTTCTTTCACCAATCTGCCGGCCTTCATCCTTGAAACAAACTGAGATTGCGGCCATTGCGTTATTTTTCCGGTTTTTGGGTCAGGAGTCAAGTTTGGCGACATCACCCATACATTGGGATCTTCATTGACACTCGGAGTTTTAGCTCCACCTGAAAAAGGTTTACCGATAAACTTACCGGTCATCATGTCGAAATTGGTATGGCAATCATAACAGGCAGCTATCGAATTGGCAAGATAACTCCCATATTCAATCGTTGTATCCCTTTTAACGGATTTGGCTACTTCTCCTTTAGGCCCATAAGGCTCTATTAAAAAAGCCATCAACCCCTTCATGATAAAATTGAGTTCACTATCGGGTATCTCATTTTTTACAGGCTCTAACGATCGCAGATAGGAAATAATGGCAGTTAAATCTTCATCACTCACATTTCCAAAAGACATAAACGGAAACATGATTTCATTTTTTGCGTTAACTCCATGTCGTATCATACGGGCTACTTCCCGGTCATTATATCTTCCAATTCCCGTTTCTTTGTCAGGAGTTAGATTTTTCGAATAAATTTTAGCACCCGGCATATTGAAATCCAACCCTCCGGAAAGGGGGAAAGCAAAAACATTTTCACCCAATTTTCCCAGGTCATTTCTATTATTGGTCGAATGACAGGTAACACAATGTGCAGGGCCATGAACCAAGTACTTCCCATGTGCAATCACCGAACTGTCGGTACTCGCCGTAATGTCAGGATAAGGAGCATCTAATTTAGGTGGAAATTTCAGGTAAACAGCAATGACCAACAGAAGAATTAAGCTGCCGAGCACAATGCCCGTCCACTTCAAAATGGATAAAAATGTTTTCATTTTGCAAATTGTTTGTTAAAGGTTGAATAATTAGTTTTTGAGCTTTTCTTACTTTTCTGCGAATCGGATTACAATTTGGTTCAATCACATCATATAACTGATAAGGATCATAGTCATTTTTTGATTTCATAGGTCGGGTTTTTTGGGCATTCAAAAGGAATCAGGAGAGGAACTGAAGGAATCAGAATAGGATTTAAAATAAACACAACCCAAACTGACGTTATTTGTGGTTTATGGACAGATTATTTTTAGGAGTTTAAATTATATCAAAAATGAGTATTTCAGGGAAAAATAACAAATTAGAGAAAACTTAAAAAACTGTTGTAAAAAATTTATGAGATCTGTTTGATTTGAGTTTAATTCGTGATTTCCAATAATGATGGAGCAAAGATCTTTCAATACCATATTTAATATCGAACCAAATATAGGTTCATTTTCAGTTTTTAAACCACCTCCGGAGAAGGCATAACAGTTGCTGAACTCTTTTTTTTTAAGGGGTTTGGTTAGTAATTCAAAGAAAAAAGCCAAAGCAATTTCAATAAGTAGAATGTATTCAAAATTTGCCCGGTCTTTTAAAGTTTGCCTGATATATGTACCTTTGTTGTTCATCTGTTTGCCAACCGACTTGCAATATGCAGCTTCGTTTTAGTTTATTCCTGATTACTTCTTTTACTTTGTTACTCACTAATTGTTATACCTTTAAAGGTATCAGTATTGCTCCGGGCGTGAAAACGGTTAGTGTCGAAGATTTTCCGAATTTGTCGAGTACTGTTGCACCTTCCTTAAGTCAGGCTATCGTTGAAAAGATGAAAACCAAATTTGCATCAGAAGCGAGGTTAGATATTGTCCCTTCCGGAGGTCATGCAGAGTTTAAAGGGTCAATTCTCAATTATTTTGTAGAGCCGGCAGCATCCGGTGCAGGAGATCAGGCAGCATTAAACCGGTTAACTATTGTGATCAGAGTAGAGTATAATAATAGTATCACTGAAGAAAGTTGGAGTCAGTCGTTTCAACAATTTGAAAACTTTGACCGTAATGCCAATTTGGCTGATGTTGAATCTCAACTCATAGACCTGATCGTTACCCGTTTGGTAGATGATGTTTTTAATAAAGCCTTTGCGAATTGGTAAACCACATCTCTTGCTTTTTTCTTAATTTGCACCCCCAATTTTGTCTATTGGGTTCAATCAATTTTTTTAACTTTTTTTTGAAGCAAATCCCCCTTTGGGCTAATTTTTTTTGCAAAAAAGATAAAAAAATTAGCAAAATATAATACGAAGCAGTTACCTTTAAGCCGAAATAATACATTAACCCCAAAATCGGCATCATGGAAAAACGAAAACTTTTACAAGCAATAGATAAACCTCAACAGATTACAGAGGTGAATTTCAGAGAACTCCGCGAAATGCTATCTGAATATCCCTATTTTCAGACCGGATATCTCTTAATGGCACAACAAGTCTTGCTGCATCCTGAAAATACAAATATAAAGCAGGTGTTGACCAAATGTGCCACATATGCCGCCAACCGGACAAAGTTGCATCAGTTGTTAACCTATAATCTGCCGGTTAAAAACAAAGACCTGAACCCGGATATTGACCATTCAATCACCGACAATTTACCGGATATTGAAACAAAGCAAGAAAAAGTGTTACCGGCTCAGTCAGAAACGGATGAGGAAGAAAATGTCGTACATTTTAATTTGACTTCAGGGCTTAAACGTTCGATTTTTAAACCTGAAGACAAGTCTGAAAACGATAAAACAGGACATCTAACAGAAAGTCCGGAGCTTTATCTTCAGGAAGAAAAGTTGCAGATTATTTCAGACTTATCGAACAATGAAGAACATTCCAAAATAGTTAATTACCATGAACTTAAAGATGACGATTCGGAATCCAGTTCTCTGACTTCGGATACCATAAACATAGAGGAAGAAGCTCATAAATTAGTAGATCAGGAATTACACGAAAATTTTCTGGCAAATACAAATGATTTAAACGAAGAATTCTCTGATACAGATGATTTTAATATGGCACAAATTGAAGCGGAAGCGATGCAAATGATTGCTAATGATATTGACAGGTTAAACGAAGAGGGTGCTTTAGATTCCACACAAATAATCATTGATGATAGTATAAAAAGTGATTCTGACCTGATTTCTAACCTGAAATCAAGATTAGCGGATTACCTGAATCGCAATCAGGAGCAAAAGCAGGATTTTGATCCAAAAACAGATGAACAAACGGATCAGATTTTACCGGAAAAGGAGGAAATGCCCGAAACGAAAGAGGATGAAGAAAATTTTTTGGATGATTCCGACCTACCCAAAACAAAGCCCGTTTTTTCAATTGAAGACAACTACATTACCGAAACAATGGCCAGAGTTTATGCAAGGCAAGAAAATTATGACAGGGCAATTGCAATTTATGAAAGTTTATGTATAAAGTTTCCGGAAAAAAAGGCGTACTTTGCAGCCAAAATTCAAGAAATTAAAAACAAATTAACGTAAGTAATATTATGTATTCGTTCATTACTATTCTAATCATCCTGATTTGCTTGTTCATTATCGTAGTTGTACTCATCCAAAACCCCAAAGGTGGCGGGTTAGGTGCAGGTTTTGGCGGAGGCTCTTCCAATTTAATGGGGGGTGTTAAACAAACTACCGATTTTCTCGAAAAAGCAACCTGGACTCTTGCTGCTGCTCTCATCGTTTTAAGTTTGCTTTCCAATGCCTTCTTGCCTTCAGAAAGACCTGCAGGTGCTGATGACGCAACTGAAATTGAAAACATTATAGACAAATAGAGTTCAAAAAGAAATAAATAAAAGCCGCAAACACCTTGCATAACAAATTCGGGTGTTTGCGGCTTTTTTTATGCTTGTTTTTTACTTTTCCCTGATGATGAATATACAGGTAACAGGCAATTGCTGTAATTTTCTTTGTGTAATTTAGAATTCTTTTACAATAATATGATACAGATAACCAAAAACCTCTTACATTTGTAACTACCTGTTTTTGTCTGTTAAAAAGATATTTTCAGCACAATTTTTTAACTTTTGAATTCCTGCTAATTAATTAACGCATGAAACAAATTACCCTGTTATCAGAAGCCTTTAAAAATCTCAAAACAGTAGGCACAATTACCTTCAGCTCAAAATTTTTGGTAAAAAACATCATTGCACCAATAGATTTTATAAAAGCCAGATGTATTGTAGAATTGGGGGCCGGAGATGGGTGCATCACTAAGGCCATGCTTGAAAAAATGCATCCCGATGCTATTTTAATCTCCTTTGAAGTAAACGAAAAATTCTGTAACATGATACACAAAGAGGTGAATGATACCCGCCTCCACTTGGTTTGTGACTCTGCCGAAAAAATAGGGGAGTATCTTCAAAAATTTGGCTTTGAAAAAGCTGACTATATCGTTTCTTCCGTTCCCTTAGTAGTCTTGCCCAAAGATATTGCACGAAACATCGAAACAGAAGTAACCAAAACACTGATTTCCGGCGGAACTTTTGTTCACCTTTCCTATTCTCCTTTACAACTTAAAAAATTTGAAAAAATGTTTTCCAGTGTAAAATTGCATTTTACTTTGCTCAATATGCCGCCTGCATTTGTATATATCTGTAAGCAGGCAGCTTGAAAAAAAAATCATTTTTTTTTGGGAAATTAGCAACTTTATTTATCTTTGATACAAAACAATTTTAAGCCCCTAAAGCTAATCTGTATTTTATGTTTCATCAAATTAAATCATTTGTTTATTACTTGCTCTTTTTGGGCTTAACTCTGATTTTTGCATGTAGTAAAGACAATGGCTCTTTAAAACACTCCGCTGATTCCAAATCCAATTCATCAAATGACAGGGTACTTTCGTCTGAGAATTCCAATGCTAACTCAAAGAATAAATCCAGTAAGGAAACCATTCTCGTCAATGGAAAAGTATATAAAGTGGCCGATATTTACAACATGAAAGACGAGCAGTTAAAACAGTTTATGCGCGATGTGATAGATGACCGCTTAGACCCCAATTATCCGGTACCCGACTACATTAAATACGGAACTTCTACTCAGGCAATGTATGAAACTTTTTATACCCGATATCCCCATTTCGCATTTCAACAAGATCAAGCCTTAAGATTGGAAGTGTCTTTCCGTCCTCAAATGTTTGTGGACATGATCAGAGAAAACAAGCTTCTCAGAAATAAAGCTACTTTACTGGAAGAAAGAAAAAAAATAGCCAAATAACTTCTTGCCAATTCCCAAATTTCGGAACTTTCAACTTATTCATAAAATTTTTAACCATGATCAAAAAGATTACGCTTATCCTCATGTTGTGTTTTGCCGCGTTATCAACGCAAGCACAACCTTTCTGCGATCAGGCACAAGCAGGTGCAGGTTTCGCATCTGACCCCGCCTGTCAAACGGTTATTTGTGCCGCAGATTCTTGGTGTTGTACTAACCAATGGGACAGTATTTGTGCCGGTGCTGCTGCCCCTAACCCCTCCTGTGCCAATTGCCTTTCTACTGCCGGCGGCGGCGGGCCATATTGCGATCAGGCACAAGCGGGACCGGGCTTTCCGTCTGACCCCGCCTGTCAAACTGTAATTTGTGCCGCAGATTCTTGGTGTTGTACTAACCAATGGGACAGTATTTGTGCCGGTCTTGCTGCCACTAACCCCTCCTGTGCCAATTGCCTTTCTACTGCCGGCGGCGGCGGGCCATATTGCGATCAGGCACAAGCGGGACCGGGCTTTCCGTCTGACCCCGCCTGTCAAACTGTAATTTGTGCCGCAGATTCTTGGTGTTGTACTAACCAATGGGACAGTATTTGTGCCGGTGCTGCTGCCACTAACCCCTCCTGTGCCAATTGCCTTTCTACTGCCGGCGGCGGCGGGCCATATTGCGATCAGGCACAAGCGGGACCGGGCTTTCCGTCTGACCCCGCCTGTCAAACTGTAATTTGTGCCGCAGATTCTTGGTGTTGTACTAACCAATGGGACAGTATTTGTGCCGGTGCTGCTGCCACTAACCCCTCCTGTGCCAATTGCCTTTCTACTGCCGGCGGCGGCGGGCCATACTGCGATCAGGCTCAACCTTTCCCAACACCAGGTTTTCCCTCTGATCCAACTTGCCAAGCAGCAATTTGTGCCGCTGACTCATATTGCTGCAACACTTCTTGGGACGGTCTTTGTGCCAGTGCTGCAGCGATTAATCCTGCCTGCACAAGTTGTTTAGCACCACCACCACCTCCAGTAAGTAATGATGAGTGCGTAAACGCTCTGCCGCTTATTTGTGGTCAAACCGTTACAGGTACAACTGCAGGCACAAGCAATGTCGGTAACGGGCCGCTTTGCGTAACGGCTGCAAGTACAGCAGGTGGTGTTTGGTACACTTTCGTTGGAACCGGTCAGGTTGTTCAGGCAACTACATGTATCGGCACCAGTTATGACTCCAAATTATTTGTATATACAGGTTCTTGCGGAGCATTTACCTGTGTAACAGGGAATGACGATGCCTGCGGTTTGCAATCAACTGTATCTTTTGCCTCCATACCTGGCACTACCTACTATATTCTGGTAGCCGGATTTGGAACAGCTACTGGTGCTTTTACTTTGACTCTTTCCTGTATTGATCCGGTTGGAAACGACCTTTGTACCACAGCAATACCCATTACCTGCGGAGCAACGGTAACAGGTACGACAATTGGAGCTACCAATGCCGGTAACGGTCCTCTTTGTACTACAGCAGCCAGTACTGCCGGTGCCGTTTGGTACACCTTTACTGCCAACAATCAGGCTGTAACACTTAGTTTGTGTACCGGAACTACGTATGACTCGAAACTTTTCGTTTACACCGGTTCTTGCGGCGCATTTACCTGTGTTATTGGCGATGACGACGGATGCGGCGGTATTGGACCATCAACCGTATCTTTTGCAGCTCTTAACGGAGTAACTTATTATGTGATGGTAGCCGGCTTTGGTTCAGCAACCGGTAACTTCACCTTAACCGCGACTTGCACCGATTTGCCGCCACCTGTTACCAATGACGAATGTGCAACAGCGATCAACTTAGAAGTTCCGTCCTGCAATACGTACAGCACAGTGGGCGCAAGTGACTCCCCCGATTCAGGGCCTCAATGTTTTGACAATGAGTTTGGGGCTTCCTATTATTTCGGCGGCGATGTTTGGTTCACTTTTGTGATGCCGGCAAGCGGTTGGGTTACCATCAGTATTGACAATATTACTTTCTTCGCTTTTATTGGTGGCACCCCGATTGCACCATTAGGTCTTGAAATATATAGCGGTACTTGTGCAGATTTTGGAGGCGGTCCTGTAGGCCCGTTCTGTAATCAGGCACAACCCGGCCCCGGCTTCCCATCCGATCCCGCATGCCAGGCATCTATCTGTGCTGCCGACCCCTTCTGTTGTAATACGCAGTGGGATGGTCTTTGCGCCGGTGCGGCAGCAACAAATCCTGCTTGTGTGAACTGTTTGTCAACTTCTGCTCCGGCAACCAATGCTGAACAATGTGAAATTCTTTGGGATAATACGGCCGACGAAATGTTGTTCCAGGGAACACCGGGACAAACTTATATAGTTCGTGCATGGGACTTATTCGATCCATTTGAACAAGAAGCATTTGACCTTTGTATTGAGGAAACCCAACCTACTATTTTAAGTTGCAACGAAACCTTTACCGATTCAGGAGGGGCAGCAGGAAATTACGTAGATTTGGAACGCAGATGGTACATTATCTGTGGCGAAAACCCGGGTGATTTGGTAGAAGTTACATTTAACACCTTCCAAATCGAAAACAATTTCGATTTCATGACTGTGTATGATTCGTTTGGTCCAAGTGCTACACCACTTGCAGGACCGGCTACCGGAAGTGATTGGGCAGGATCTACTTTTACAGCTTCTAACCCCAGCGGTTGCTTGACCTTCTTCTTTACTTCGGATTTCATCATTTCGGATATTGGTTGGGAAGCTGATGTTCGTTGCTTATGTACTCAGGTGATTTCAACACCATCTACCTTTACCGACTTCCTTTGCGATGGTGAAACTCCCAACTTCACTGCTGCCGAAGCAAGTATCGGTTATCAGGATAATCAGGGCAATCCTGCCGACGGCTCTGTGTTTACCATCAAATGGTTCCTCAATCCCACTTATACAGTTCCGGCACCTCCCGATTATACAGCCACCTATACAGGCGCCGGTTGCGCTCCGCAATCAGTGATTTTATGGGCAAGAGCCACCTGTACGACAGGAGAGTTTTTTGATGCCGGATTTATGACTTTGGTGATTTATCCGACACCCGAAGCACCTGTATTGGTCTTAACAAGCACCGGCACCATCTGTACATACGCTTATGCGCCTGCTACCTGTCCTGCCACTTCATTCATCCCGGCCATTCCTTCCAACGAAGTTTTGGGTACGCCTGAAAGTACGGTAACTGTCACCTCGACCAACGGCGGATGTTCCGTAACTTATCAGATTGAAAAACCGGCCTGTGATGTGTGCTATATTCCATCTGACATTACAGGTTCTGCCTGTGAAGGTTTAGTAGCCGACTTTGATGACTTTGAAGGCAGCCTTGACACCGGTGGTATGCCCGGGTTGGGTGATGTGTATTGGTATTACGATAGCGACTATACTCAACCTGTTGACGAAAACGCTCCGTTAAACCTTACAGCAACCGGTTGTACTCCTAGCACATATACCCTCTATGCAATGGGCACCTGTGCTACCGGCACACTTCAACCCGCAGGAACATTAACACTGACATTCTATGCTGCTCCGCAAATGCCGACTATCAATGTTAACGATTTCGTTTGTACGTATAGCTACTCAACACCGGAATGCCCTTATATCAGCTATCTTACTCCTTTGACCAATGAAGTTCCCGGAGATGGTGATTATAATATGGCAGTAGATATTGCTGTAAACGGATGTACCTATACTTACGACGTTCTTAAGCCCTTGTGTATCGGTTGCGATATGGAGGCTTCGTTTACATTGGTTTATGAAGCAGGTACCAGTACTTCTTCATTCTTCAACTTCGGTTATATTACCCTGACAGGCTCGTTTACTATGCCATTGCAATACCAATGGGATATTACGCCTTATGTTACTTATGGTGTACCTACACCCGGAACCATCAATGTTCTCTACACTGATGATGCCATATTTACAGTAACGATTACCGATGCAGTGGGTTGTGAAACAGTATATTCTAACTTGCCTACAAGTATCAATGACTTATCAATCGTAAGTTCACTGATTACAGTGGATAATGGTACTAGCACTGGTGCTGTTAATATTACAGTTGCAGGGGGTACTCCACCTTATACTTATACTTGGGAAGGACCGTTAGGATATAGTGCTACCACTGAAGATATTTCTGGGCTGCAAACAGGTTGGTATATTGTTTATATAACTTCTACAGACGGACAGAGTGCTTATGGATGGTTCTGGGTTCCAAAAGAATCTCGTGGCCGTGGTAAAGCCGGTGAAATGTCAAGTATCACCGCTTATCCCAACCCATTTGTCGGTCAGACCAATATTGCCTTTAGTGTAGCAGAAACAACAGGAGCTACGGTTACTCTACATGGTGTAAATGGTCAGCAAACCAGAGAACTGTATAATGGTATCGTCAATGCCGGTGAAACTATTAATATAGCCCTTGAAGCAAACGACCTGCCTGCCGGTATTTATATCGCAAGGCTGACTACTGCGAATGGAGATGTTCAAAACTATAAGTTAATTTTAGGTCAATAAACCGGCTTCGATTTAACTGATAAGAGGCATTAGCCCTCTAAAAACAAATCCCCGTCTAAAAGCAATTTCAGGCGGGGATTTTTTTTTTGGGGCTGTTGTAGAGACAAGGCATGTCTTGTCTCTACTCTTAGCAATGGCAACAAGAATCTTTAAAATAATCCGGTCATTAATTTATAAGTTACGAAAGTGCCAGCCTCGTTTTGGATTGCTATTTGATAGGCATATGAAGCAACGGGAAGGTTCAAGTCTTTAAGTTGAATATCTACCGAGTGGTTGCCTGCCGGTAAATAGCCTTTGTCAATAGTGGCGACTTTTGTGCCGTTTAGATTCCAAAGCTCGAGTTTTACTTGGGCGGGGCGGTGAAGTTCAAAGGGGATGACGGTTTTGTTGGAAAAAGGATTTGGAAAATTCTGACCAAGTGTAACCTGTTTGGCGGTTTCTTTTTCAATATGTCCTACGCCTGTGGTTCCGGTTCCTTGTACAGTTACTTCCAGATATGCATCGTAGCCTCCGGTAACAGGGTTTGGGGTAATTGTTGCAACTTGCAAAGAATAACCGTCAGCAAAAATACTGTCGGTAGCAGGAGTTAAGGGGTCTTCTCCTTTGGTATATACAGTAGGATTTGCTGCATAAATGGTATTAATTGTTGCCTGGTCGAAAGCAAATTGCGAAACTGCCGCATAAGCAGAACTGACGTAAACCTGAAAGTGGATATGGCAAACTCTGCCATTGTACCATCCGGGAAGTATGGTGATAAACTCCACTTCTCCGTTGGTATCAGTCATCTGATACCCGCGAAGATAGGTCAACCCGGTTTGAGTTCCATAACCCGAATAGTTTCCATCTTTATCGCAATGCCAGATATTGACCCGTACATCGGGCATGGGTTCGCAATTTACATTACCGATTATTTTTAGCCGAACATTAAACTGAACTCCGGCCCTATCTTCGCGGATATCCTGCCGGAAGTAAAAGATATTAGTGGTCAAATCTAAAGGGAAAGGACCTGCTGTTTCGGAGGGAATCAACACACAACTATCAGAAATGTATGGACGAAAACGACCGCTAAACATTTTTGATGCGGGTAAGCTAAGTGTGATGCCCGCAATTCCCATTGCTTTTAAGAATTCTTTTCTGTTCATTAGGTTGAAGTTTGAATAGTATTGAATATTGTGCTTCGCATTTCCATCTTTACATTAAGATTTTGAGGATTGCCTTGCAATGTTTAAGCGCTCATCTGATTAATATAATGGGTAGTTCGAGTTATCTGATAAGTGTTACATTGCCCTTAAATGCTTTCACCTCACCGTTACTTAAAGTAATATTTCCAAAATAGGCGTAAGTGCCGATTTCGCAATCTACTCCTTTGTATTTTCCGTTCCATGATTTATTCAGGTCGTCGCTGAAAAACATTTCCTGACCCCAACGGTTATAAACTGTCATTTCAACAGCACTGATGTTTTGAGAATTGGCTATGACCATAAATCCGTCGTTTACGTTGTCGTCGTTAGGCGAAAATGCAGTTGGGATTATATAAGGAGCTACGATAATTTCGGTTACATTGATAGCAGTACTTCCGCTGCATCCATCACTGTTAGTAACCGTAAGACTATAAGTGCCGGCAGTTCCGGCATTGATGGAGGCCGATGTTTCGCCCGTACTCCAAAGATAAGAAGCATAATCTGTGTCTGCTTGCAGCAAAGTGGTTTGCCCGGTAACAAAGGTGGTTTCCCCTGATATGACTGGAGTTGGTTGAGGGAGGGAAGTTATTTCTGCCGATGCAGAAGCAAAACAGCCATTTACAGCATCTGAAACCGTAACACTATAAATTCCCGGAGTTCCGACAGTATGTAATTGTCCGGATGAGCCATCGCTCCATAAGTAAGTGGCGAAACTGCCTGCATCAAAAGTGTAAGTTTCTCCCGGACAAATAGCGGCATCTTGTAACTCCACTGAAGTACTGACTGCATTGATATCTATGGTAACTGTTTGAGAAACAGAGCAACCCTGTGGATTGGTAACAATCAGCGAATAGACAATGCTTTCGGTCAGTGTTGCTGTGGGATTAGGGCTAAAGGGATCGTCAAGACCTGTTGCAGGAATCCATTGGTAATCATAATTTGATATAGGAGTTACTGTTTCTAACGGGATTATTGCTACGTCAGTGCTGCAAATCACTGTGTCTAAACTGATATTGGGGAAATAGGGGGTATTAAAGACAAACACCATGACCGAATCGACCGATTGGCATCCAAAAGCATCGGTACCTTCTACGGTGTACCAGGTTGTGGCATCGGGCGAGGCAACAGGGTTGGCAATGTTGGGATTATCGAGCGAAGCGGCAGGCGACCAAATATAATTGGTTCCCCCCGTTGCTTGTAATTGCCCGCTTTGACCAGGGCAAATACTGACGGTTTCGCCGGCATCTATTTCGAGGTTGTCGAAAATGAGCAAAGTAGCATTGAGCGGGGTAAAGGTGCAATCGCATTGGATATCTGTCAGCAGCAGGGTAATGGTTTCTATTGTTTCGGGAAGCCCGTCATTAAAGGCGTTGATAATAAGTGTGAAAGTAGTATCACCTGCAGGAATAGTTACAGAACTGGGAATTGAAACATAATCTACACCATTGATAGCCGAACCCGAAACGGTCAGGTTGATGACATAATCCTGATTGAGGGTGCTGAGGTCTTGACGGATAAACACAAACTGGCCTGAAGCACAACCTTCGTAGGTTTGAACTGTACCGGGAACGGAACCAAAAGCCTGAACGTCAATGGCACTGCCATCGCTAAAGCTGTTGGCTTCTAAAAATACACCTGAGTCTAAGATATGGTCACCGGCATCGCCAATGGCCAATTTTATATGATAGGTTTCACAAGGAATTAAGCCTGTTTTAGAAGCGGTCAATGTTGTGGTAATCCCATCTAACTGAGTATAGGCTGCATTATCGGGGGTATTGATGTAATAAGCTGAAAAACTTCCGTCGTTGACATTGTTGATGGTTACGGGAATGGCAGTGCCGGGAACAAGGGCGATGTTTTGTTGCCCTACAATACCGGGTCCGCTCATAAAAAAGGCAAAAACATCGTTAAAGCCCGTACCGACAAATTCAAGATATTCTTCTGACCCGAACACATACCGGAATGAAATATTATCGGTTGATGGTACAAAGTCAAATTCCAAGACTGTTGCGTCATAAGTTATAGCCGGAGAAACCAAAGGATTCAAGTCGGCATATCCGGGTAATCCCATACCGCCTCCGGGTTCTGTTGCCCCTTCTTCATTGTCCGGTCCATAAACTATACTATTGTAACCGGTGGTCAGCAAAACTCCTTCTGAAAATCCTATATCGAGATTGGGGGTTTGCTCAAAATAGCCCAACGCATCGGGATGACCGGTGTATTGAACATTGGAAACACTCAAACATCCTCCTCCCAAAAGCACTTGTTGGACGAGGAAGTAGGGGCTGTCGGGGTCATCTAAAGCACCGTCAACGGTTACCATGGCATTACCTGCAGGTACTCCGTTGCAATAGGCATCGGATGTGCTGACGATGGTGTAATTGGTGGTTTGCGATGGAAAAACGGGGATAATTAAAGGTGTTTGGTTGATATTATCCACCGTAATATTAGTAGTTCCATTGTTGTAAGTTACGCTCCATGGGGGAGTTCCGGTAAAACTGATATTCAAATAAGCCGGGTATCCCGCAATTATGAGCGTATCAGAACCAATGGTAGCGGTGGGTGGTCCTATGACTATGGTTTTTGTAAGCGTATCTACCCCTAAATAATTAGTAACGATGAGGGTAACATTGTAGGTGCCGTTTGCTGCATAAGTTACAACAGGATTTTGAAGGGTACTGCTTGCCGGAACGCCGCCGGGAAAAGACCATTCCCATTGCGAAAGGTCAATTCCTCCACTATAATCGGTAAACTGTATGGGGTTACCGGCACAGGCATTTCCAAAGAAATTGGCGCTGAATGCGGCAAGCGGCTCGCTCGGCACACATAATACTGCCTGAAACGCATTGACCCTTCCTGCACCCAACTGCCCTTCAAAACCGGCGTTGAGCGCATCAATATTGTCGGCGGTTTCTTCCAAACATTGCTCTAATCGGGTAGGAGTAAGGTTGGGATCAAGAGAAAGCATTAATGCCGCCAATCCCGATACATAAGGACATGCCATGGAAGTACCATCATAAAAAGTATAAGAGCTTGTCGTAGTAGCCACAGAACTCCAGATATTGACACCGGGTGCCATCACGTCTATACTGTCGCCATAGTTGGAAAACCCTGCTTTTAGGTCAGCATCGTCAGATGCTCCCACACTAATCACATGTTCATAAGATGCAGGATACATCAACACATCGGTATTGTCATTTCCGGCAGCAGCGATTAAGGCAATCCCGGCATTATGAGCAGTTGTAAACACTGCCTGCTCGGTTGCCGAAGGTGCGCCGCCTCCCCAAGACATGCTGATGACATCTGCTCCGGCAGCAATTGCATATTCAACGCCCTGCATGGCACCGGTGAGTGTTTCGGTAGCATCATCTGCAATTTTTACTGCCATCAGACTGACATTAAAACTTACGGAAGCTACTCCTAAACCGTTATCGGTAACGGCTGCAGCAATTCCGGCACAGTGTGTTCCATGCGAAAAATTGTTGTCATTGGCAGAAGCCGGTGGGTTGGGGTCGTTGTCGTTGTCGGCAGCATCCCACCCGTTTATATCATCAATATAGCCGTTTCCATCATCATCTACTCCATTTCCGGCAATCTCGCCCGTATTGACCCAGATATTTGCTGCCAAATCTTCGTGGTCAAGCCTAACGGCATCGTCCACCATACCGATTACAATATTGCTGCTGCCTGTAACAATATCCCATGCTTGTTCAGCTTGGGTTATCAACACATTGTACTGATTGGGGTGTATGTCGTTGGGAGTGAGGAACTTTTGATGTTGGGGTACCTTTTCGGCAAAATCCACATAGGAATAGCTGCTCAAATCTTTGAGCAAATCATTTGTTAAGTCGCTGCGGTCAAAAACAACACGATAATATTGGCTCATTTCCGGCAAACGTGGAAATGCTTTCTCAATTCTGGTAATTCCATATTGAGAAATGTGCTTTTTCCATCTGCTGATATTGGGATTTTGCCCGTTTTTATATTCTATGTTAACATGGGCACGGTCTTTAATCTTTACATAAAGCTGACCTTCTATGTAATGAAATTTCCCCTTTTTAACAGGCAATAAGCGCAAATCTACCACTTGAAGTGATTCGGTGTTAAAACTCAAATCATTTGGACACCAAACTATGTCGGTTTCACCGGTCGTGCAAATTTGATAGCATGATGACCCGAAGGCTTTTTGAATGTAAAAGGAAAACAGACCGAACAAGAAAATGATAGTGAGTAAAAACTGTTTCATGCTAAAAGGTTTATGTCTGAAAATGATTTTAGAACATAAATGTAGCCTTTTAAGTCGAAGTTTATTCACTTAAAGTTAATCAAATCGCAACACTTTGTCTTTAATTTGGCCTTGACGGGCTTAAAGAGGCTTTGGTGTTGATGGTAACTTGTCGAATTTTTAAGGTGGAATTGTATGATAAGATTAAACCCAATGCCATAGGGATACCTATCTATCCCAAACCTTTGTCGGTTGAAATGAAAATAGGGCAATGAGATATTTGAGTTTACTTGATGCTTTTTTTACTAAGATAATAAGGATTTTCCCTCTCGTGCTGCAAGTTTCATACTCCCGTATCTAACTGCCTAAAGGGAGAAAATTTAAAATCGCAAATCAAAAAAAGCTACTCTTCTTGCACCAGCCTTGCTTTAAATTTCCCTGCTGTACTGTTTAAATTAACGACAAGCAATTTGCGAGGAGTGGTAGTATCACTAAGTTCGGCGGTGGAATAGACTTGTTTCGCATCGGGTTGCATCACCATCAAGTTGTCGGGCGTGGGGTTCAGTTCGTCTTCGGTGAGGAAAAATCCTAAAGGATTATCGCCTGTATTTTCCAATTCAAAATTGTCGGTACTAACAAATAGCCCTTCCATAGCCTGTTGACGGCTATTGGCATTGATATTTATTGACGGGTTTGGATTTGGTTTTGGCACGGGGGCTTTGAGGTACTGAAGTTCGTAGTAAGATTCGATAATGCCGGGCTGATCGGCAAATAAAAAGATGAGCTGACCAAAAATGCGGTGCATCACCAATGCAAGGTCTTCGCGGGCTTGCTCTAATTCGACGCGCAAACTCGAGTCGGCACCTTCCAATGCTTGTTGGTTGAGGCGTGCCGTTTTAAATGCTGTTGCAAAAGCCTGAACCGAGGTTAAAACGGTGGAAAGCAAAGGATAAGATGCTAAAGATTCTGCCAGGGATTCTACTGCCAAAAGGCGTTGTTCGTAAGTGCCCGACTGAAAAGGAGCGCGCCCGTTGTGCATGATTAATTCGTATTCGGCAGTGTGATCTTCATAAACGTTTTGAATTTTAATATCCCACGATTTAATATGCTTACTACTCAATTCGGCGGCAAGCGTTTCTACGGTTTTTGTTGCGCTTTTATATGCGCCAAAATTTGTGGTAACGGCAGTATATTTATTGGTAAATGCCGTATGTATCGGCTCAAATAGCAGATACAAAGTATTGATGTCGGGGTTTGTTAGGCTGTTGTGTAACAGTTTTGCTTTGTGGTCGGCCGAAAGCGATAACATGCGTTTGAAATTACTGCTTGTCACATTGTTGAACACATTGCGCAAATAACTCCAATCTGGAAGGGGTGTTGGCATGGCAAATTAGTTTATCGGTAAGAAATTTGTTGCTATCTGCCATTAAAACGCAAACCAAATCCAAAAAGTTTGCGCTACCCAACTTTTTTTTCACTTTTTTTTTACTCCCAGAGCTATCTGTTTATTTTAATTGACTTTTGTTGATGATACAGAGCAATTATTTTGTCTTAACTACTATCTATTTTTGTTACAGCGACATTTTTTTGTTTTAACTGACCTCAATTCTGATTACAGAGTAATTATTTTGTTTTAACTGCTATCAAAGTAAGTTACAGAAACATCTCTTTGTCTAAGTTTTTCTCTGTAACTTAAATAGACCTCTCTATTTGTCTTAACTGATAGCTGTAAGTGCTTAAAATTTATATTTTTGTCTTTACTGACCTCTGTGGGTTTAATCTTGCAGGGGTTTGGTTGGTGTTCCGACTTTTGCCGGAATTGAGGGTATTACGGAGTACCGGTGCTTTATTGCTTTATTCCCGGCTATTATTTATCACAGAGGTTCGCGGAGGCAGCACAGAGAACCACAGAGTATATTATTTTTCTCTGTGCAAAAATCTTCGGGAGAAAAACCTCTGCAAGATTAGCTGTGGTGGGGGGTGGGGGGATAAGTTATTCTCTTTCGGTTGTTAGCATGTGTCATGCCGATGGTTTTATAGGTTTCAAGATTATGTATCGCAACCTTAGTAACAGGGTAAAATCTTATCATCGCAACCTGATTACCTTTGCCCACTATAATCGTTTTGAAAGCGAATGTTAAAGCTGTCTTCCGTCTAAAATTGTAAATCCTGATTGAATTTGTATCTTTGTTGAAACATTGGCTGCAAAGGGATGCCGGCGGCACATCGAACAATAAAATTGAACTTCAACCAAGGACGGTTACCCCTTTTGTAACCAACAAAACACACACACGCAATGAAAAAAGTTATTTACGCGATGCTTTTGTTTTTTGGTATGTCCACACAAGTTTGGGCACAATGCAACACCGGTGAAGTGGAAGTATATATACAGCTTCAAACCGATAATTACGGATATGAAATTTACTGGCAACTACTGCCCGAAACCAACGACTGTGGTGATGGAACCATAGCAAGCGGCGGAAACACAGCAGTGGGCTGCGATGGTGCAGGCAATCAGGATCAGGAACCCGGTGGGTATGGGAATAACCAAACCTATACATCCGGCCCTTTCTGCCTGACAGAAGGAGCAGACTATCATATTTTTTATGCCGATGATTGGGGCGATTATGGTGCTAAATTTACCATTCTAATCAATGGGTTTCCGGTTTACAGCGAACTTACAGGCTCCGGAGATGACCCGGGTACAAGCCTTCCGTTTACTGCCGATGAGCCGCTTGCCTACAACATGGGCGCACAAAAAATAAATCTGAACAGTTATATTAATCCGGGGATTACAGTCATAGAAGCTATTTTGTATAATTACAGTTCCAACACCATTACCTCTTTGGATTTGAATTATCAGATAGAGGGGAGTGTGCCGGTTACTGAAACCATTTCCGGTTTGAATATCAGCCCATTCACCAAATACCAAGCTATTACAAGTTTACCCTGGATTGCCACATTAGGAACTTTTAACGTATCCTTTTGGGCAAGCAATCTCAACGGTAATCCGGACATGGATCCGAGCAATGATATCATTACAAAGTCGGTAATAGTAGGCCCGCCAACTCCAAATTATCTCGACCAGTTCATCGGGCAAACTCCGGTAGCAACAATTGTCGCCTCCTCTGCTAATGAACTGGAAACCCCCCGCGATTTGGATTTTCATCCCATCCTTACCCGTTATGAACTTTGGGCAATCAATAAAGGTACTGAAAATAGCGGAGGAAGTACAGTTACCATTCAAAATGCCGGATTTTTGAACCAGACTTCGGAATGGAAACAAGATGGAAACGCATGGCATTTTATGAGTTTGCCTACCGGTATTGAATTTAGCGAAAATGAAAATTTTGCTACTTCCACCGGCGTTTTTGATGCCAATCACGATGGTGGTGAACCTTTTACCGGCCCCACCCTTTGGAGCAGCGACCCCCTCATTTATGCCCAACCTTCGGGCTTTAACGGAAGCCATTTGGATATGGTACACGAAAGCCCGCATTGCATGGGAATTGCTGCCGAAAAAGAAAATGTATTTTGGGTAACCGATGGGTATTCGGGCGATATCGTGCGCTATGATTTTGCAGGCGATCATGGCCCCGGACACTCCGACCATTCCGATGCAATCGTTCGCCGATTTCCACAGGCAACTTTAGAAGCCGACCCCACCCATCATGTCATCAGCGATATTGTTTACGATAAAAACACCGACATGGTGTATTACTGCGATTTCGGCGGTCAGCGAATTGTCAGATTGGATGCCACTTCGGGGACATTTTTAACCAACCTCGAACCACACGAACCAATTGTCGAATACTCTTCTTATACCAATGCTATCTTTGATATTTATGTAGATATGGGTTTGTCAGAGCCATCAGGAATTGATATAGTGGGCGATAGAATGGTTGTGAGCGATCATGCCAATGGCGACATCATTATTTACGACATCACCGGAAGCGCCGGAGTTGAGTTGGGAAGAATACCCACCGGAACTCCCGGAGTGATGGGTGTAAAAATAGGTCCTGATGGTATGATTTGGTATGTCAATGCCAACACCAATGAAATCGTCCGCCTGTCGTTTGATTTGAATACCGGTTTGGATGCTCACGAAGAAATGGCAACCTACATTTTCCCCAATCCGAGTCAGGGAAACTTCACTGTTCAGTTTCCCAAAGCCATCCCTTATGTAGAAGTTAAAATTGTAAATCTATTGGGTGAAACTGTTTTTAGTCAAAAAGAAGTCGCCAACGCCTCCAATATTGATTTGACAAATCTTCCATCGGGGATATACATTTTGCAGGCTTCCAACGGCAATCATAGCAGCCAAAGCAAAATCACCATTCAGCGATAGTATTTTCTATAGTTTGTTTGGAATGCGGTTGCCTCTCATTCTATTCTTCGTTTGGAATGTGGAAGAATAACTGCATCTATATCCCGTAGGGATTCAACAGAGAGATGACGATGGTGCCAATGTGTTCTGCCTAAAGGTTATGGAACAAGTTTTTCCCTTTGGGTTGTAAGATACGGTAGTTTAAAATTTGCATCCCGAGAGGGGAAAACCTTATTACCTTAGTAAAAAAGCATCAAGTAAACTCTTTAACCTTATTACCTTATTAATAAGATAATAAGGTTGAGATGATAAGATATTACTCTGTTACTAAGGTTGCGATACAAAATCTTGAAACCTATAAACTCATCGGCATTACACACTCTAACAGACTAAAGGGAATAAACACCTTCGATATTTGGCTTATTCTAATCAATCCCAAAGTCGAAAACAGTAAAAGCAGGAACAAAAACAACTTTTAAGTAGAATATTATGCTAACTTTGCGACAATGCGTAAAAATCAATTCATATTTGCCGGTATATTTTCAGCATATTTGATGATGCTTGTGCATTTGTTTGTCCCTCACCACCACCACGAAACCAAAGAGGAAGCCGACAGACACCACCAATCAGAGCATACCTCCCACATTCATCATAGCCAAGAAAACGAAGGACACGATCATTCCACTCATTTCGTCCACCCTTCTCATTATGAAGATTACGTTGTATCTCCCTCCTTCAAATTTAACGACATTTCCCGCTATTACTTCAATCTTTTATTGATTGAAGCAATAACAGTTCAATCATCTCTTACACCATTCTTTGACGAGGTGCGATTTTTCCCCGACCTCCCCCCTCCCAATCTAACTTACTTGCCGTTACCCAACGGGCTTAGAGGATCGCCGGTTTTCATTTCTTAAGCTGCTCTGTACAAGAGTTTCGATTTGCAGGGCATTCTATTGCTTTTTGACAAATTCCCATGTCTGTTGCAAAATGAAATGAAATGATGCACCCAAAAACACATTTCTGCTTCCCAATTCCATTGTTACACTTAACTTTTTAAGTGGAGGATAAGGAATTCGCCCTGCAATCAGGCGAAAAATCAATGGTAAATAACTCAACAAATGAAACATATTACCTCCATTTTATTGGCTTTTTTTAGCATAATTTATACATCGGCTGCAACTGCTCAAACCCTTTTATCCGAGCAGGAAGCCGTTGATCTTGCTTTAAAAAACAACCCATTTCTCCAAGCTGCCGACTTGCAAGTGAAACAGCACAGGCAATTGGAGGGAAAAAGTTTTAATCTTACCAACCCCGATATCGTCATGGAAAGCCCGACAGGAGAGTTTATGACAATTGGCGTGTTGCAGTCTTTCGAGTTCCCATCAGTATATATAAAACAAGGAGAACTTGCGAAACAGCAAACCCTGTTGGCAGAAAAAGGAAAGAAAATCACCGAAGCAGACATCAGGCAACGGGTGAAGACCGCCTACCTGCACCTGCAATTTGCCAATCAAATCTTGCAACAATTGAAAAAACAGGACAGCATCTTTTTCAACATTTCCGATGCTGCCAACCGTCAGTTTACAGCCGGGCAGATAGATTTTGTTGCCAAAACATATTCCGCCGCACAATATAGCGAGGTGCATAACCGCTACCTCCAAGCCCAAACCGATGCCCTGATTGCCTTACAACAACTGCAATTATACACAGGTATTGACGACAGTATTTCCACTACGCCTTTTGCCAAAGGGAACACTGCGCTTTTACTGTCCGACCTTGTTTCCGACAGTTCATCAACCGTCAACACTCCCTTTGCTCAATACCAAATTCAGGCGCAATCTGTGGCTGTAAAATCTTTGGAGTTAGAAAAAACCAAAGCATTACCCGGCTTTACCCTTGGCTATATGAACCAAGGACTAAGGAACACGATCATACCCTTGAGGTTTAGCGTGGGACTAAATGTGCCGATTTGGTTTTGGCAATACAAAGCCACAATCAAAGCCGCACAAACCAACGTGGAAATCACCGGGCAAAATATTTTGGGGCAAAGCCAAAACCTCGCTGCAAGTTTGAATCAGGTAAAAGGCGATGTCTTAAAATTCCAAACTTCGATAGATTTTTACGAAAAGGTAGCCCTAAAACAAGCCGATGATTTAATATCCTCCTCGTCAAGAATGTTTTCGGCAGGTCAAACCGACTACATCACTTACTTAAGAACGCTGTCGGATGCCTTTGATATTCAGGTAAAATATCTGGAAACAATTCGTTCCCTTAATCAATCAGTGATTAGCCTAAACTTTTTAACAGGAAAGTAATGAAAACAAGCCAATCTTTTAAAACATTATCGCTGCTGATATTCCTTATTGCCAATTGCCAATTGCTAATTGCCGGAGGCGGAGATGATCATACGCACGGTGATGAAACACCAACTCCAACTGCTCAAGAGCAGAAGTATTCAACTTCAGAAGCGGTCTCCGATAAATACGAGTTGCTTATCCGTTACGAACATATTCATATAGGTGAACCCACGCACCTTACTTTGTTTGTAAGCGAATATGCAACCAACAAACCTGTTGATAAAGCCGACATAAAAATTGCTGCACAAGAAGACAGTCAACTTGTTTTTACTGTCGAACAAAGCGGGGAAGGGACTTACACCGTTGAAACCACTTTTCCCGAAAAGAAAAAGTATTCATTGGCGGTTAACATAAACAGTGCATTAGGGGCTGACCTCATTCTATTGTCCAATATTGATGCAGGAATGGAAATACCACACGAAGAAGAGGAAGCGCACAAACACTTTAGTTTGGGTGATTGGCAGATATGGTTAGCCATTCTTGCTGCACTCGTAGTGGGATTGGGCATTGGACTATTGTTGCAAAAACGAAACACCAAAGCCGGAAAGCAATTCATATCCTGTCTGCTTTTGTTTACCTATTGGCTGATACCTGTTCAAAACAATATAGCCCACGGAGACGATGATCACGGGGCTGCAAAAACCGGAAACAATTTTTCAAACAGTTTTCATGTTCCGAAAGAAACCCAATTCCTGTTCGATGTTTTTACCGAGAAAATCTCCGTTGGTTCTTTTACCGGCAGCACCAAATTGTTCGGAACAATCATCCCCAGCAGCAACGGTCAGGCAATAGTCAGCACGCCTCAAAACGGGAAAATTATTTCCCTCAATGTTCGTGTAGGGGGGCAGGTTAAGGCAGGACAACAATTGGCCGTTATCGAACAAAACATAGATGCGGAAACTCAGGTTAGCTTTATGGCCGAAAAAAACACCCTTGCTGCCGAATATGATGCCGCCAAAAAAGAGTTCGACCGGTTAAATTCGATTAAAGACATAGCCGCCAAAAAAGATGTGGACGAAGCCACCGCACGTTTGCAAAAAGCCGAAACCAATCTCCGGTTGTTTAAGGGTAATTTAGGGAAAACCATATCGCTTACCGCCCCAATCAGCGGAGTTGTTGCCAACTTCAATTTGTCTATCGGTTCAACGGTTAGTGCAGGACAAACTCTGTTCACCATCACCAACCTGAAACAAATTTATGCCGAAGCGCAGGTGTTTGATAAAGACGCTCACAAAGTGCAGGAAGGTGCAAAGTTTACCATCGAATGTGTCAACAACGACAGCCACAAAACGAGCGATGTCAAACTGCTCTCCTTGGCACAGGAAATCAACGCCACCAATCAATCTCAACGAGTATTGTTTGAATTGAAAAACCCCGATGGCGATTTTAAAATCGGTGAGTTTGTCAATATCCGTGTCTTCGCCTCAGAAAGTTCCCATTTAATTGCTTTACCTAATTCGGCAATTACGGAGATTAACGGCAAACCTGTCGTATTCATCAAAGACGCAGCAGAAACATACACTGTCAGATACGTGCAACTTGGTGAGAATAACGGCACTCATACCGGCATCCTCAAAGGCATCGAAGAGGGTGAAAGAGTGGTTAACAATTCGGGCTATCAACTCAAGATGATTTATTTGAATCAATAGGCAAATGGGCAATGGGCAATAGGCAATAGGCAATTGGCAAATGGGCAATGGGCAAATGGGCAATGGGCAATGGGCAAATGGGCAATGGGCAATGGGCAATGGGCAATGGGCAATGGGCAATGGGCAAATGGGCAATGGGCAATGGGCAATGGGCAATGGGCAATTGGCAATGGGCAAATGGGCAATTGGCAAATAGGCAAATGGGCAATTGGCAATAGGCAAATGGGCAATGGGCAATGGGCAATGGGCAATAGGCAAATGGGCAAATATGCAATAGGCAATGGGCAATGGGCAATGGGCAATTTACTATTAACAAATGGTTATTTTTAAAACTAAAGTTATGGCAGTTAAAAGAGTTCAGGATACAAAGGCGTATAAGTTAGCTTTTCGGCTGGCAATGGAAATCTTTGAAGAAAGTAAAAGGTTTCCGTCAGAAGAAAAGTATTCTTTAACCGATCAGATAAGACGCAGCAGTAGGAGTGTTTGTGCTAATCTTTCAGAGAGTTACAGAAAACGACAATACCCCGCCCACTTCGTTTCAAAAGTAAGTGATGCGGATATGGAAAATACAGAAACTCAGACATGGTTAGAATTTTCATTTGCCTGTAAATACATGACCGAAATTCAGTTTAAAGACCTCTTCTCCAAATCTGAAGAGGTTGGAAAACTTTTAAATCACATGATACAAAACCCTGAAAAGTATTGATATTTAAATGGGCAAATGGGCAATGGGCAATAGGCAATGGGCAATGGGCAATAGGCAATGGGCAAATTGGCAATGGGCAATGGGCAATAGGCAAATGGGCAATAGGCAAATAGGCAAATGGGCAATAGGCAAATAGGCAAATGGGCAAATGGGCAAATGGGCAATAGGCAAATAGGCAAATGGGCAATAGGCAAATAGGCAAATGGGCAATAGGCAATGGGCAATGGGCAATAGGCAATGGGCAATAGGCAAATAGGCAAATGGGCAATAGGCAAATAGGCAAATGGGCAATAGGCAATAGGCAATAGGCAATAGGCAATGGGCAATGGGCAAATTGCCAATTGGAAAACTTGCCAATTGAAAAACTTGCCAATTGAAAATTAAAAAACATCATGCTAAATAAACTTATAAAATTCTCTCTCGAAAATCGTCTTTTTGTACTTGCTTTTACAGCAATGCTTGTGGTATATGGCGTTTTCACCATCATCAATTTGCCGGTAGATGTGTTGCCCGATCTTAACCGTCCTCGGGTAACAATTTTCTTGGAGGCCAACGGTATGGCTCCCGAAGAAATCGAAACTCAGGTAGTGTTGCCTGTTGAAACAGCCTTGAATGGCGCTCCAAATGTGGAGGATGTTCGAAGCAGTTCGGCAATTGGTATCGGGATGGTTTTTGTTGAGTTTGATTGGAACACCGATATTTACAGAGCAAGGCAATTGGTTGCCGAAAAACTGCAGACGGTTCAGTTACCCAACGGCATTACCCCCATAATGGGACCCATTAGTTCCGTAATGGGGCAAATAATGATGGTGGGAATTTCGGCCGACAGCACTTCTCCGTCCGAATTGCGCACCTTGGCTGACTTTACCATTCGCAGACGATTGATGAGCATCAAAGGTATTTCGCAGGTAATTGCTATCGGCGGCGAGCGTTTGCAATATCAGGTATTGATTTCGTCGGCAAAACTGAAACAGTTTAACCTCTCTATTGACGATATTGACAAAGCTTTAACGCTCACCAACCAAAACAGCACCGGAGGGTTTTTTAATCAATACGGCTCGGAGGTCATTATCAGAAATGTAGGCAGGGCTTATTCGTTACAAGATTTACAAAGCACGGTCGTAGCCAACCGCGATGCCCTTCCTGTTTTACTTTCGCAAGTGGCAGAGGTGAAATTTGGCGGGGCACAAAAAAGAGGGGATGCCGGAATTAACGGTAAACCTGCTGTCATTCTTACCATCGAAAAACAGCCTGCTTTTAGTACAGTTTCCCTTACCAACGAAGTAGAGAAAGCATTGGACGAACTGCAAAAGTCTTTACCCAAAGACATCCAACTCAATTCTAAAATTTTTCAGCAGAAGAATTTTATCAATGCCGCCTTGTCGAATGTAGAAGCTGCTTTGCGCGATGGATTTATTTTAGTGGTCATCATTTTGTTTTTATTCCTGCTCAATATCCGTACAACGCTGATTACCCTCACCGCTATTCCGCTTTCGTTGGTCATTACTGCCATCATTTTCCAATTCTTTGGGTTTAGCATCAACACCCTTACGCTTGGGGGATTGGCTATTGCCATCGGTGAATTGGTGGATGATGCTATTGTGGATGTCGAAAATGTGTTCAGGCGAATTCGCGAAAACAATCTTTCACAAACTCCCATACCGCTGTTACAAGTGGTGTATGAAGCAAGTAGGGAAGTGCGAAATTCTATTGTTTATGCAACAATAATTGTGGTATTGGTTTTCCTTCCGTTGTTTTGGATGCAGGGCATCGAAGGGCGGATTTTTGCACCGTTAGGCATTGCTTATATTACCTCTATCATCGCCTCGCTCCTTGTTTCGCTTACGGTAACTCCTGTGTTGTGTTCCTGTTTGCTTGGAAGTAAAAAAATACAGAGCGAAAAAGAAAGCGGATTGGTGCGCTTCCTCAAAAAACACGACACCAAACTGCTTCATTGGGGTTTGGAACGACCCAAAACAATAATCAGCGGGGCGGTTCTTTTAATTATCACATCCATCAGCATCGTTCCCTTTTTCGGAACCGAGTTTTTACCTCCTTTCAACGAAGGTTCTTTTACCATCAACCTTTCTACCCCTGCGGGAACTTCTTTGGAAGAAAGCAACAAAATAGGCACAATGGCTGAAGAACTGATGTTACAGGTTCCCGAAGTGGAATTTGTCAGTCGCAGAACCGGACGTGCTGAATTGGACGAACATGTAGAACCCGTTTCCAATTCTGAAATAGATGTGCAACTAAAAGCGGATATTAGCAGAAACCGAGATGAGATTATTGCCGATATCCGCAAAAAATTAGACATCCTTAAAGGAGTAAGCATCAACGTAGGGCAACCCATTTCGCATCGTTTAGACCATCTTCTTTCAGGTGTTCGTGCCCAAGTAGCCATCAAACTATTTGGCAGTGATCTAACCGACTTGCGCACCAATGCCAATCAAATTTCAGAAACCATTAAAACCATTCCCGGTGTGGTGGATGTGCAAATCGAAAAACAAGTTATGGTTCCGCAATTGCTCATCAAAGTAAACCGCGATGCCCTGCAACGCTACGGATTACAGTCAGGTAAAGTAGCACAAGACCTGGAGATTTTTCACAACGGCAAAATTGTCGGACAAATTTTGGATGGAAACAAGACTTTTGATATCCTGCTCCGCACCACCGGAGAAGAGCGCACCAACATAGAATCTATTCGTAACACCTTGATTGATGCCCCCGATGGAACGCTAATTCCATTACAACAAATTGCCGACATCGAAAACACAACGAGCATCAACAGTATCATGCACGAAAACACACAGCGCAAAATCACCATCAGTTGTAACGTTCAAGGAAGAGATTTAGGCACAACCGTTCAGGAGATCCAAAACAATATTGCCGAAAAGGTAAAACTGCCGCAAGGGTATTTCGTACAATATGGCGGTCAGTTTGAAAGCCAAAAATCTGCTTCGCGCTTCATCCTGTTTCTCAGCATTTTCTCTATTATCGGCATTTTCCTTGTCCTTTATTCGCACTTCAAATCCGTGCAAATCTCCTTGCAAATTATGCTCAATATTCCATTGGCATTAATAGGAAGTGTTGCGGCTGTCTTGATTACCGGGGGCACTTTTTCTGTTGCAACGATGGTGGGATTCATTACGCTGACAGGGATTGCATCGAGAAACGGGATTATGATGATTTCACACTACATTCACCTCATGGAGCACGAAGGCGAATCCTTTAACCGTCAAATGATTGTTCGCGGTTCGCTCGAAAGATTGGTGCCGGTTCTGATGACTGCGCTTGTTGCCGCACTTGCTTTGATACCCCTGACTTTAGATCCTCAGGCATCGGGCAAAGAAATACTATACCCCGTTGCTACCGTTATTTTGGGAGGGTTAATCAGCAGCACTTTGCTGGATATGATTGTTACCCCCGTGGTTTTTTATACATTTGGAGAAAAAGCGGTAAAAGCTTATTTCGACAACAAAAACAAAGCGAAAGAGACGTTTAGCTAATCATCCTCGTTTATTAGAATAAAATGTGAAATTTATCGGAATAAAAATTTCGTTCTGTTCAAAATATGGCTTTTTATTTTTTCCCCTTTCAGAAAACATACTATGAAATGAACAATCAGAATCCCATTCAAATAAATAAGATAACCTTGGCTTCTACGGATATTGAAAGCATGGTGCTGTTTTACAGCCAAGTTTTTTCATGTAAATTTGTGCCAAAACAGGCTTATGGCACTACTTTATATGCCGGCAAAATACTCGGACTGAACCTGCTTCTTTGTCCCAATGAGATAGCCGGTGTTAAAGCAGAACAAAGCAGACATCAGTTTGAATTTAAGGTGCCAGACCTTGAAGAAACGATAGAATTATGTATTTCAAATTGTGGAAGGCTTTTGGGAGAAGTTTTTGTCAAAGAACAACAGAAAACTGCAACTATAACAGACCCGGATGGAAATACGCTCGTGTTTATTCAAAACCTCCAAAATTAGTTAACCATGGCTTACGATGAAACTTTAGCTTTGAGAATCAGGCAAATTTTAGCCGACAAAGGCGTTGATTTTACCGAAAAAAAAATGTTTAGCGGAATTTGTTTTATGGTAGATGACAAAATGTGTTGCGGAACACATATTGACAAAAAAACCAACGAAAATTATGTGCTTTGCCGGATTGGAGAAGAGGCATACCCTACTGCTATAGAGCGAAACGATTGTATTCCGATGGATTTTTCCGGAAAACCCATGAAAGGATATGTCTTTGTAACAGAATCGGGCATTAAAACTAAAGGAGATTTATCCGGTTGGATTCAGCTTTGTCTTGATTTTAACCCTAAAGCCAAAAAAAGTAAAAAATAACTGTAAAGTCATTCTTTACCCTTAATTCCCGTTATTTCATGCGAAAACTTAATAGGACCTTGATTTTTTTGTTTTTTACCACACTTTTATCTTTATTTTCTGCTTGTATGCACACAACTAAGTATATGGCATCTTATAAAGTGAAAAACAAAAACGAAGAATTTTCGGTAAAAAGCCGGGCTTTTTCAATCATCAACCAAATTGCCGAAGCGAATCAATTGAAGCCCGATAAAAAATATATTCATACTGATACTTTGGGCTTTTTTGGACAACCCTATCATTATTTCAAGTTTTGGATCGTGCCGGAAAAGGAATTTACCATTATCAATTTCGATTATTGGGGAACACATACCAATAGAAAAAAAACAACGTACCAAAACTTCTTTAACCAAACGACAGACTCTTTGAAAACAAATTTTATCTTAATTGAAAAAAAGGAAAATAATTTTTAAGAATTATAACGAATGGTTTTAAAAGTGCAATGCTAATGAGAGCAACTATGAAAATTTTAATAGCAGGTATTGGTGGAGTAGGGGGATATTTTGGAGGGCGTTTAGCACAAAAAAATCACAACAACCCTAACTTAGATATTTATTTTTTGGCAAGAGGCGAGCATTTAAAACAAATTCAGCAACATGGGTTAAAGGTGATAAACAAAACTGGAGAAACCTTTACCGCAACTCCTAAACTTGCTACCGATGATGTTTTTCAAACAGGAGTTGCCGATTTTATTCTTATTTGTACTAAAGGGTATGATTTAGAACAGACTATTTTACAACTCAAACCATGTATAGCAGAACATACGATCATTTTACCGCTACTAAACGGAGTAGATGCTAAAGAAAGGATTCAACAGTTTTTACCTGAGACCAAGATATTACAGGGTTGTGTCTATATTGCTTCTCATAAGAAAGAGGCAGGCGTGATTGAAAATGACGGGCAATTTCAAAAGATTTTTTTTGGAGATGGTACTACTGACAATCCGAGTTTGATCTGGCTCGAAAAAACGATGAAAGAAGCAGGAATAGATGCAACATATTCAAAGAATATTTTGGCAGTTACCTGGGAAAAATTTATTTTTATCTCTCCTATTGCTACGGCAACTTCTTTTTTCAATACTTCTTTTGGCCCGCTTTTAAAAGATCATGAACCAACGGTTGTTCAACTGATTGACGAGATAATCAAGGTAGCTCGTTCCAAAGGTATTGAAACACCCGAAGAAATTGCCGAAAAAACACTCAACCGATTGAGATTGCTGCCTCCTGAAAACACTTCTTCCATGCACCGTGATTTTAAAGCCAATCATCAAACCGAACTAAATTCACTGACCGGTTATGTCGTGAATCAAGCAAAGGATTTACAAGTCGAAACACCGGTTTACAATAAGGTTTATTTTCAATTGCTGATGAAAGCCAAAAGGTAGCCAATCAATAGTAAAAGAAGCATAAAGCAAGTTGAAAAACTTGTTGAAAAAAGTATTGATAAAACTTATCAATTTTTTAACTGTTATTCTTCTAACATACTAAATTAGTAAATACAATGAAAAACGTAAATGCCATTGGTTTAGACCGAACCATGTCTCAAAATCTGGCCTCGAAACTCAATGAGTTATTGGCCAATTACTCCATTTTTTACCAAAACACCCGGGGATTTCATTGGAATATTAAAGGCGAGAAGTTTTTTGAACTTCACTTAAAATTTGAAGAACTTTACAACGACTTGTTACTAAAGATTGACGAAGTTGCCGAACGAATTTTAACGCTTGGCTATTCACCCAACCATAATTATTCAGATTATCGCAAGGTTTCCAAAATTGAAGAAAGCACTTTTGTAAGTGATGGTATGGAAGCTGTTGGCAATATTTTAAAATCCTTTCAGACCATTATTATACTTCAACGAGAATTGCTCGATTTGTCTTCAGAAGCAGGCGATGAAGGAACAAATGCACTGATGAGTGATTATATCCGGGCGCAGGAAAAGTTGGTCTGGATGTATTCTGCTTTCCTCAACAAGTAACTGTATGCCTGCATACCTGTAAAGGTTCAATATCCACGATATGGAGAGTGCGATTCGCAATTTTGTTGATGAAATAGACAAAAGCCTGAAGAAGGGAACTTTTGTAAAAATCAGCATGGGAAATTACCGTGGTCAGGAAACAGAGTTAAAAAAAATTTATGCCAAAATTGCCCTTATCAAAAAGGAATCGAAACTGAGTTTTACTTTTCGATATAAAACAAAAGACATTGTTAAAAACTATGGCCTTATAGAAGCTGTATCAGTCATTGAAAGCCAGATAAGCACTCAAAGTTTTAGGCATGTCGCACTTTGTACCATCGAAAGTGATTTTCAATTAGAATTCAACAAAAAATGGAATTTAAAAAAGAATCCTCCTGTATTTAAAACCTTGCCCTCGACAGAACATGACAACACAAAAAACAGAAAAATTGAAACAACCGGAAAACGGTATCTTCACGAACTCGGCATTACCGACAGTTCGGGAAATGTTTACAAAGCAAGTCAGGACAAATACCGGCAAATCAACCATTATATAGAGGTGTTGAGTTCTCTGCTTAAAGAACTACCTAATCGTGAAGTAACCAATGTGGTGGATATGGGAGCAGGAAAAGGATATTTAACCTTTGCGCTCTATGATTACCTGAATAATGTTCTTAAAACACCGTTAAAAGTAATTGGGGTAGAATACAGAAAAGATTTGGTAGTGTTATGCAACCAAATTGCCCAAAACTCCGGTTTTCAGGACTTGCATTTTGTCGAAGGCTCTATCGAACAATACGAAAACAATGATGCCCATGTTTTAATTGCCCTTCATGCTTGCGATACCGCAACAGACGATGCAATCTATAAAGGAATAACCGGACATGCCGATTTGATCGTGGTTGCCCCTTGTTGTCATAAACAAATCAGGCGAGAGATGGAAAAACATAAAACCCATACTGAATTAGACTTTTTGCTCAAACACGGGATATTTTTAGAACGGCAAGCCGAAATGGTAACTGATGGTATCCGTGCTTTAATCTTGGAGTATTATGGTTACTCAACAAAAGTGTTCGAGTTTGTTTCCGATGCTCATACCCCGAAGAATGTGATGATTACCGCCCTAAGAAAACAACATGCAACTGTTGATAAAGAAGGCATTTTAAACAAAATCAAACACATAAAAGCATATTTAGGGATCGGGTATCATCATTTGGAACGGATGATGGGGTTGGAAATAGGAAAATGATGCAGGAATTTTAATAGCTCGTTATCTTTTCAGTGGCAATACAGCCCACCTTAGTAAAAACACAGCAACAACTAATGCCAATTCACCAACTAAAAGAACCCACTCCAGCACCCGACCTCCCCCGGACTCTCCAAAGGAGCTAATCTTGTAGAGGTTTTTATCTCAGAGATTTTTGCACGGAGTTTATACCAACATGATTTAATTTTGAGCCATCGCATAAAGGTGAAGAAGAAATACGAGAAGTCGTCTCGTAAATTGAGAAGGCAAGAAAAAATTGCCTCATGTTTTGAAGGTTATCCACAGAGAACCCTTTACCAAATTCTACGGCAAGCCGTTTGGATAATTCCTTTAAAATCTGCTTACCATAATCAGCCCGTTCTTTACCTTGCTGTTCATCTTCCACAATCATCCGCCCTATTTCATAATAGATATAAACCATCGTTTGGTTAAGGGCACGCACCACATTTTGCCTTGCTGTTTGAAGCAATCCGGCAATTTTTGCATACAATTCATGGGGGCGAATATCCTTACTCATACATCAATCCCTATATTTTTAGATAAACGTTACCGCAAAGTTACTCGCAAAGTTTCGCAAAGCATATTCAGTGCTATTCTTTGATCTCCTTTGCGGTTAAACTTTCACCTATGTCCTCATTGCTTTTGATGAAAAAAGGGAAATGCAGGATTCAATTTTAGAACGTGACCGGCACTATTTATGTCTAAAATATATAACAATACACCGTCTAAGCAGAATTAATGAAAATTTATTTATGGATTTGCCGAACAATGATTGCTTTCCAAAAAATGATTTAAAATTAGTGGGAGGCTTTCTTCTACAAGAGAAGTATTATAAACCAGATGAGTGTCTTGAAACACATACATTTTACTGTAAGGGTTTAACAAATCATATCGGGCAAGCGTGTCGGGTAAAACGGAAACCGGTGTACTGTTCCTTGCATTTTGCGCTATATGGGTAACGGCAGAGTCGGGATTGGCAATAATAAAGCATTTCCGGCAGGGTAACGGGGCGATTTCTTTTAAAAACAGTCTCACTTTTTCGGTACACGAACCGCAAAAAGAAGAATTAACCAAAAGCACAACATGGCGGGTGTCATCAGGATTTATTGCACATACACGCTTTAAAAAATCAACGGTAACGGTATCGGGCATTTCATTTCTTTTGCTGATACCGGCATTGTCGGAGCTTAAACAACCCGACCAAAGAGCAACAAACAAGAAACACAACAATACCGGCTTCATAACAACTTTTTTATTTTCTTTTTACCGGGAAGGATAAGGAGGTTGTAAACCGAAAACAGACCGTATTGTGTAAGTGTGAGATTGCTGATTTCCTTAAACTCAAACCGGTCGGACGTTTTTAACGGGTCTAAAATTTTGGCATTGGTGTTTTCGCAAACCACCAGAATTCTACTGCCTTTAGCGGCAAGCATGTAATTGATAAGATGCTGCCCGCAGTATTTGGTCGAAGTGCAAAAATTGAAATGAACTATAAAAACCTTATCATAATTACTTATAAATATAGTGGAGTCAATTATGGGCAACATTTTGTCAAATTGACTGTAGTTGGTATTTTGTTGCGCATAAACCGGACTACATAAATACCAATACATCAAAATAGGTAAAACACTATTGAGTAGCAAAGTTGATTTTGAGTATATTAAATCCATTTATAGTAGCTTTTTTAAGAGGTCCGAGATTTAACAACAATCCCTGTTTGGAAGCCACAGCAAAAAATATTGCATAATAATCCTCGGGTAAAAGGGACTCTCCTATGATGTTAAAATTTTCGTCCAATACCATAACTGAAAGTCTTCTATCTTTATAAGTATTAAAAAATCCTTGTTCATTTTTTTGCGGCATTGCCAGTATAAAAAAGCGATAATAACATTTTCTAAACGGGTCATAAACTAACCGTTCATAACGTGCACTATTCATAAAATGCTTCCATAAAAAATCTTTGGTTTCTGGATTGCGTTTAAAATTTATAGGCAAAATCGTATCTGTTTGGTAAGAACTTTTACATGAGAATCGTTCTACTGTTTTGCCTTTAGTATCATAAAGCCAGATTTCAGGCAAACCTTCAAAAGTATATATAATTTTGCTTTCAAAATAATATTGATGAATTCTATCTAATAACCCGTAATCGTTTTTAAACATAATAAAAGGATATTGAAGTCCGGGAAAACTAATTTCATTTGTTATAAGGTTATATGCAGCGGTTAGCGGAAAATCATAGTTTCTATTATGATTTAGGTTTGTTACAGGAAAAAAAAGCAAACTATCTTTATTGATAAAAATTTCATTACAATGATCTAAGGATTCGCTGACAATTAGTTTTTGATGAATCATTCGGGGATGATTATTGATGGTAGTAATTAGTTGATAATTATTACTGTCAGTCATACTATATAAGTTGCTATTCTGAAGAAGACAAAATATTTTTTTCTGTCCCCAAACACAACTTGACATGTCTCCACAAACATTTTCTTTAAAAGGCAAATAGTATGTTGAATGAAATTGTAAATTGTCAAGGTTATACATGTCTATTGTGTTATTTACACAATTCTGCAAAATAACCAAAGCCGAATCTTCTCTGTTCGTTGTCGCTGTATGATTACTTCCACCATAGTCAGCAATCATCCCTTCAGGGGAAATCTTAAGAGAATCAAAATTGAACTTTATTAAAGAGGGGTACTTTGCTTGCGCTTTATCATTAATAGGTATTCCTCCATAGTTATCCTTATACTTGTTTGCGATGTTACATGAAACAAAACACAACATCATAAAGGATAATGAAAAGTAACAAATCACTTTCATAAATAGAAATTATTATTTTATCAATATTGAAACAAAGAGCAAAATGCTAATTAATTGTTGTATAATAGAACAACAACATTGCATCTTGCTCTTGATTAGAAATTCTAAATAATACTTTTGCAAAACTTCTTTAAATTAGCACTATTAATAACCTGCTTAACAGTTAAGACAGTAAGTACACCCAAATGCAGAACTACAATCGTTACCGCCACTAATGCATTTTATTCCAGGTAAAAGTTCATCAGTAGTGCAATATAAGGTTTTATAATACCAATTTCTTTCTTTCTCCTGCTCATATTTTTCCCACTTATCTTTAAATTGACACGGGATAATTTTGTTGTTCGGAGTTTTCCAAACACAATCGGTTTTAGCTTCTTCTGTTATTAAATTAGAATCTTCCTCTTTTGAACAGGAAACAATCAACAAAAATAAGCACACAAGTAAAAAAGTTACAATCTTCATGATAAAAAACGTTTAAAATTTTTGCCTACACTAACGCTTTCAGCAATTGCGCCATAAGTCGGTTTTTGGTGGTGTTATGGAAAAACCGCCTATTATTACCTGAGGTAGTGGGTATTAAACTTTGCGCACTTGTTTTATACCGGCAAACTATCTATGTTTAGGCAATAACAACCATTTTCTTGTTCGTATTTGGTAATTAACCATTTAACAAATGCAAAAATCCCCCCCCTTATGACATTTCCAAATTTTTGCAAATTTATTTTGTCATAATTTTGTCATTTTTTTAAAAATAAGCCCGAATAATAAAGAAAAACAATGCTCAAGAAGTTGAAATCTTCGTTTTTGTTGAAACAACAACCCAAAAGTTGTGGGAAATTATAGTCGTCAACTTAAACTACCTGCCGCAGCATTTCTTTTAGGTGCAGCAAAGGAAAATTTATTTAAGGATTTGCCGAACAATGATTGCTTTCCAAAAAATGATTTAAAATTAGTGGGAGGCTTTCTTCTACAAGAGAAGTATTATAAACCAGATGAGTGTCTTGAAACACATACATTATACTGTAAGGATTTACCAAATTCTACGGCAAGCCGTTTGGATAATTCCTTCAAAATCTGCTTACCATAATCAGCCCGTTCTTTACCTTGCTGTTCATCTTCCACAATCATCCGCCCTATTTCATAATAGGTATAGACCATCGTTTGGTTAACGGCACGCACCACATTTTGCCTTGCTTTTTGAAGCAATCCGGCAATTTTTGCATACAATTCATGGGGGCGAATATCCTTACTCATACATCAATCCCTATATTTTTTTAGATAAACGTTACCGCAAAGTTACTTGCAAAGTTTCGCAAAGCATATTCAGTGCTATTCTTTGCGCTCCTTTGCGGTTAAACTTTCACCTATGTCCTCATTGCTTTTTATGAAAAAAGGGAAATTATTTAATCACATTTCCTAAGTGAAATTAGGTGAAGTGAGCGCAATACAATAACATTTACCTAACTTTGCTGTATATGCAGACAATCCCAAAAACGATGGCTTGATATGATATCCCTTCCATGATTTTCGAAACCCATTTCCCAGCTTTCCCGCTCAATCAGTTTATTGAGAGTTTCGTCTATTACAGAGACTTTAACCCCGTTCATTCAATAGACCGGTTTTTGCCCGATGGTAATGTGAATGTGGTGATTGACCTGACCGACTATCCCAAATTCATATATGACAATCACACGTTAAAGGAAATTCAGACCTGCAAACAGGTTTGGTTTTCGGGTATCAGAAATCATTACATCACTATTCCTTCAGGGCGGGATAGCGAAATGTTTATCATCAATTTTCACAAAGGCAAGGCTTATCCGTTTGTTGAAATCCCGCTACATGTTTTGACGGACAGTGTGGTAGATGGAGATTTGGTGATGACCAACGAAATTTTGAACATGAGGGAAAAGCTGCTTTCTTTAGAATTGGTAAAGCAAAAGTTTTTGTTTGCCGAAACCCATCTGCTTAACATGTTTAGACACAAACTTTTCGTTAATCCGTTTGTGGACTACGCCGTCAACCAAATTCTTCAAAAGCCAAATCAAACAAGCATTGAAAGGATCTCGACAAAAGTAGGGTTTTCACAAAAACATCTTATCAAACTGTTCAAAGAACATGTCGGACTGACACCTAAAGGGTTTCTTAAAATCATTCGTTTTCAGAAAGCAATCCGCGAAATTGAGAACAACAAAACTGCCGATTGGACAGGCATCGCTTTTGATAGCGGTTATTACGATCAAGCCCACTTTATCAACGATTTCAAAAGCTATTCCGGTTTTACCCCTGCTCAATTTATTCGGGCCCAAAGTGAGTTTACCAATTACATAGCAGTTGGGTGAGGTAAATTTTTTCCAATACACAACCAACCTATTTTTGTTCCTTTGTATAAAAAAAGGACAATGGAACAATTTTACATCAATCATTGGGCAGTGCTGACTTGTGCGGTTGTCAATTTACTGTTAGGGGCAATTTGGTATTCCCCCATGCTTTTCTACAAGGCGTGGATGAAGGAAAACAGCTTTACGGAAGAAGACATTCAAAAGGTAAATCCAGCAAAAACTTATGGCATAACCTTAATTATCTCTTTCTTCATCAGCTACAATCTTGCTTTCTTTCTTGGAGACGATAAAACCGATATGGTTTGGGGAACTACGGCAGGGTTTCTTGCAGGCTTTGGCTTCTCTGCTTTAATCTTTACCGTTGTCGCGCTTTTTGAACAGCGTTCGTGGAAGTATATTTTAATCAACGGTGGTTATATCACCCTCTATTTTACATTGATTGGCTTCATTCTTGGTACTTGGCGGTAATTACTAAAAAACATCATCATGGCAAAAACATCGGGCGAATTTGAACGGGAATTTATAGACACTGCAAAAGAAAAAACAGGAAAAACGTTGCAGGAATGGTTAGATGTGGTGAAAACATCGGGTTTGGCGAAGCAAAACGAAATATTGGATTGGTTAAAAAGGGAGTATGGGTTAAATCACATGCAAGCCTCTCTTACAGCCGGAATATTTTTAAACAACGGTGAAGTGGTTTACGGAAATGAAAACGCTTTGCTGGAAAACCAATTTGCTAAATGTGCGGACATGCGTCCTTTATTTGATGCAGTTGCCGAAAAGATTATGTCGGAATTTGAAGGAACACAGTTAATCCCAAAAAAGACTTATTTGTCGTTTACCGCAGTTCGTGAATTTGCAGCGGTGAATGTAAAACCCAAAGAAATCCGGTTAGGTCTTGACCTTGGGGATGAACCATTTACCGAAGTGATACAAAAATCGAAACTTACCGGGCCAATGCCTCGTATTTCTCACATGATTTCCATTACCAACTCCAATCAAATTGACCGCGATTTGTTGGAACTATTAACCAGGTCATATAACCGATGCCACAAACAATGAAATACCTGCTATTGCCGATAGCAGTATTCGTTTGCTTCCTCTCTTGTGGAAAGTTGCCTGTAAAAACTCAAAGTTCGGATAAGGAATACCGCATAGCCTACAATATTCACCTTCCCGATACCTCTAAAGACGATTGGGAAATATTTTCGATGAACCTTGACGGATCGGATAAAAAGAACATCTCCAACCATCCTGATGTAGCCTGGACTTATCATGCTTATCAAAATCGCCTGTTTTTTATCAGCGACCGAGATACTTGCTATCGTTGCTTCTTCCTTTATGAAATGGATGCTGAGGGTAAGAACATTAAAAAAGTTTCCGCGCTACGTTTGGAAGATAGTTGGATGAGTAGCCGGAATAACGGACAAGAGTTGGTAGTTACCGGTCGTAAAGGCAATCAACTCCGGCATCAACTATTCATAGTAAATACCCTAACGGGCAAATATTCTCAAATCACTTCCGACACTATTGCGCGTTATGGTGATCCCTGCTTTTCTCCGGATGGAAAACAGATTGTTTATTCGTTCAAACAAAACAAAAGGGATAAAGCCACCCACGAAGAATTGTTTTTGATGAACGCCGATGGAACAAACAGCATACAATTAACGCATTATCCCGAAAACAACCCTTCCGCCAAAGAATACGGCTATCGTGCAGGTTCAGCCAAATGGCACCCAACCGAAAACTTTATCTCTTATGTTTCCAAACAAGACGGCAGGCATAGTATTTTTGCCATCACCCCTGACGGCAAAAAACAATGGAAACTGATTGAAAACGAACTATCGGAAGGTTGGCATGACTGGAGTCCGGATGGGAAATGGGTAGTTTTTAACAGCTCAGACAACGAAGAAAGCCAATATCATATAACCCTGATGAACTGGACAACAAAGGAGAGTAAACAACTTACCGATAACAAGTTTAAATCTCAATTATCTCCGGTTTTTGTTGAACTAAAGTGATTGTTATTATTAACACTCATCTTCAGTATAAACACAAATTAAGATAAAAAGGCAATGGCAGATAAAATTTAATTATTTGACAGTTGACAGCATAACCGGATGCATCAGTATATTATACCATTACGTTGTCAAAAATAACCCACCCAATTTAAAGACTTTAACTAATCATGTGTGGTGCAAAATCAAATCATAGTTGGTATAACAACCAAAAAGCTCAAAACTTTAAGGCATCGGGTTAAAGCTTTAAGGCATCGGGTTAAAGCATTAAGGCATCGGGTTAAAGCATTAAGGCATCGGGTTAAAGCATTAAGCTATCCGGTTAGAGCTTTAAGACATCGGGTTAAAGCATTAAGACATCGGGTTAAAGCATTAAGCTATCCGGTTAGAGCTTTAAGACATCGGGTTAAAGCATTAAGACATCGGGTTAAAGCATTAAGACATCGGGTTAAAGCATTAAGGCATCGGGTTAAAGCATTAAGGCATCGGGTTAAAGCATTAAGGCATCGGGTTAAAGCATTAATCCATCTGATTAAAGCATTAATCCATCCTGTTAAAGCATTAATCCATCCGATTAAAGCTTTAAGCTATCGGGTTAATTTTTGAAGAAAATAGGGTTAAAAATGAAGAATTGGAGGGGGGATTATTTTTCTGAGGTCATCGCTTTAAGCGAAGATTTCCTTTTCTGATTGTTTTACGGGTGATAGCCGTACATTTGCTTTTTTCTTGAAAAAGCATCACCCAACTGAAAGATAAAATTCAAAAACTATTTGACTGTGCCAATAAAAAGTGGGAAGGCGTTTTTCCCGAAAGCACTAATACCATTACGTTGTCAAAAATAACCCACCCAATTTAAAGACTTTAACTAATCATGTGTGGTGCAAAATTAAATTAGACTTGGTATTAGGCAGGACTGATTCGCTTTAAAGTTTAACTTTATTCAGTTATCTTTGCCGCAAATTCTTCCCTTCCCATGCGGTTATCATCTATTGAGATAAAAGGCTTTAAAAGTTTTGCCGACAAAACCGTTTTGCATTTTACCGAAAACATGACCGGAGTGGTGGGGCCAAACGGTTGTGGCAAATCCAATACAGTTGATGCTATTCGTTGGGTACTTGGCGAGCAAAAAAGCAAGATGCTTCGCCTCGAAAAGATGGACAACATCATTTTTAACGGCAGCAAAAAGCGTCAACCTTCAGGAAGGGCAGAAGTTTCACTTACCCTCGAAAACACACGCAACCTTTTACCCACCGAATTTTCGACAGTTACTATCAGTCGCATTTTGTATCGAAGCGGCGACAGCGAATATCGCCTCAATGATGTTCGTTGCCGGTTGAAAGACATCACCGATTTGTTTTTAGATACCGGAATTGGCAGCGACTCGTATGCCATCATCGAGCTGAAGATGATTGATGAAATCCTGAACGACAAAGACAATTCCCGAAGCCGGTTGTTTGAACAAGCTGCCGGTATCTCCAAATACAAAATACGCAAAAAGGAAACCCTTTCTAAACTTGCTGCTACAGATGCCGACCTAACCCGCATCGAAGACTTGTTGTTTGAAATTGAAAAAAACCTGAAAATACTCGAAAAACAGGCCAAGCAAACCGAGAAATATTACAAACTCCGCAATCAATACAAAGAACTCAGTGTAGAGTTAGCACTTCATCAGCTACAATCCCACAAAGCGGCACTTCAACAACTAAATTCTCTTCAGCAAACCGAAACCGACAACCGGCAACTTATTGAAACCCAAATCGCACAAACAGAAGCCGGTATTGAACACAACAAACTCGAAATTCTGAACAAAGAAAGTCTGCTGAAACAAGAACAACAAATCCTGAATGAAGGTATAGCACAACTCAGAACCCATGATAACAACAAAAACCTGTTGGAACAGAATATTGCTTTTTTGAAAGAAAAAACAGAAAACCTTGACCAACAAATTAACAACGCCACACAACTGACCGAAAACCTGACCCGCGAGACAGATTTTCTTGCTCATGACCTCGATGGTGAAAAAGAACTTATCGGGCAACTTACTTCAAAGCTTCAGAATCTTCAACAACAAGCCGACTTTGCCAAAACTGAACACAATAAAGCACTTTCTAAGTCAGATGAACTAAAAAAACTTGCGGCCGAAACAGAGAAATCAGTATTTGAACAGGAAAAGAAATTAGCAGTTCTGAACACTCAGAAAGACAACCTTCAAAAACAATTAGACAACAATCAATCCCGCCTTTTTTCGCAACAGCAGGAACTTGAGCAGCTTCGACAAGGACTTGAAGAATCGGAAAAAGAACATGCAAATGCTCAGGACTACCTGACCTATTTACAAGACGAGGAGGAAAGCCTGAAATCACAAATTGCGGCAGCAGACAAACAACTTGCCGAAATTCAATTGCAGCTTAACGACCTGAACAGGCTATATGATGCCCGTTTAAATGAATTTAATCTGCTCAAAAGTATGGTGGACAGTTTGGAGGGGTTTCCCGATTCGGTCAAATATCTCAAACAAAACGCAAACCAATGGAATACCAGGCAAGCGCCTTTGTTGTTGGATGTTATCAATTGTCCCGATGAGTATAAGGTAGCAGTTGAAAACTATCTGAAACCTTATTTGAACCATTATGTACTGAATACATGGCAGGAAGCCTCAACTGCTCTTCAACTGCTCGATAAAAATAAAAAGGGGAAAGCCGGTTTTTTCATCCTAGAAGATTTAAACAGTGCTTCACCACCTTTGCCCGTTAAATTTTCTGACCCTTCAGGTAAAATTCAAAGTGCTACCGGCATTTTGACTCATAAACCGGAATACAAATCATTGGCAGAACACCTTTTATACCGCGTTTTTATTGTTTCTGATGATTTTGAACCCACGACTGAACAACTTTCAACAGGTGCTGTTTTCATCAGCCAAAACGGAAAATCAATCCGAACAAAAGCTAGTGTTGAAGGGGGATCAGTCGGTGTCTATGAAGGCAAAAGAATTGGGAAGAGACAACAGTTAGAACAACTTACCGCTTTGTTGGAACAACTGAAAACTGAGGCAGAAGCCTTACAAAATGGCATCACACAACATAAAAACCGACTTATTCAGCTTAAAAACTTGCAAGTAGCCAAACAAACAGAAGTTAAACGGCATCAAAACCAAACAGAAACCATTTCCAAACAAATCCTATCATTCAAGCTAAGGATTGAAAATCTACAATCTTACCTCAACGAAAGCCAAACTATGGATGCCGGTCTGGCAACAAATATTACGGACCTTCAAAACCAAACTCCCGTTTTAGAAGCTAAACTTGCTAAATTCAAAGAAACCCTGAATGCTCAAAATCTCAAGATTGACCAAGACACAAAAGTTCTTGAACAGGCTAACAACCGGCTTATCCTTGCCAATAACGAGTTTAACCGGCAAAACATAGAATTTCACAAACAACAAAACCGGCTCAATACCATAGAGCAAAACCTTAGTTTTAAACAAAAACAATTAGCAGAAACCAATCTTCAATTGACTAATAATCTGATTGCCCGCCAGCAATCTGAAGAACAACACAAAAAACAACTGGAAGAACTGAACGAAATCGTCGAAATTCTTTCAGTTTTTTACCGCCAAAAAGAGGAGCAGGAAAAAAAAGTGGCAGAAGTGGAAGCAGATTATACCCAAGCCAGAAACGCTATTGCACATATCGAAAAACAAATAAGGGAACTGTTTCAACAAAAACAACAGGCCGACATGCGGCTCAACAATATAGAGCAGCAATTTACCGAACTAAAAATAAACCGCTTGTCAATCAAAGAGCGATTAGACATCGAGTTTCAGGTAAACATCGAAGACCTGTTGGAACAATCGCCAAAACAAAATATTGACCTTCCCGAACTCGAAGATAAAGTAGAAAAAACCCGTGCTCAAATTACAAAGTTTGGCGAAATCAATCCACTTGCCATTGAAGCCTATAACGAAATAAAAGAGCGATATGATTTTATCATCGCACAAAGACAGGATTTAGTCGAAGCAAAGAAATCGCTGTTGAAAACTATGCGGGAAATTGAAAAAACCGCCACCGAAAAACTCATGGAGGCATTTAACCAGATAAGAACCCATTTTGTCCATGTTTTTCGAGCACTGTTTACTGAAGAAGATGCCTGCGATTTGTTGTTGACAGACCCCGAAAATCCGTTAGAGTCAGAAATAGACATCATTGCCCGTCCAAAAGGTAAACGCCCCCAATCTATCAATCAGTTGTCGGGAGGTGAAAAATCGCTGACAGCACTTGCGCTCATTTTCGCCCTTTATCTTTTTAAACCGGCACCTTTTTGTATTTTAGATGAAGTGGATGCCCCTTTGGATGATGCCAACATTACCAAGTTCAGCAACATGATTCGCAGGTTTTCTGAACAATCACAGTTCATTTTGGTTACCCACAACAAAAATACCATGGCATCCGTAGATGTTATTTATGGCGTAACTATGCCCGAAGAAGGTGTTTCAAAAGTAGTTCCTGTTGATTTCAGAGCACTGACCAACGAATATCAGGAAACCGCGCTGACTGAGATTTAAACTCATTATCTTCTTCTCTAAATCATAGGAGTTTCTCGCATAACCGCAATACTTTCTGTTAAACCTCCGGTGTTTTTTCCCCAAACATCAGCATAAGGTTTCATTAAAACAGTGTTTTATAAAGAATGTGTAGAGGAGTTGTCCTGCCCCTTTTTTCAATAACTGTTTGGTTCTTGTCGAAAAATGGGAACTGCAAATTAATGCACTTTCGGGGGAAAGAGTTGGGGCTTTTTTGTGTATTCGATGAATAGTTTCGTTGGGCAGATTTATTTTTAAACTGGAACATTCCAATATAAAAATCATATATCGGAACATTGTTAACCGGTTTTGTCAGTTAAAATAGATAGAGCTTCAAACATTGTATCCTATAATTATGATAAAATTTTTGGAATTTCTTTGAATTAGAATAGAGTAACATACTTGTTTTTTGTTTAGTTTTGCCAAAAGATGATCTCATATTTTTTACCCGCTAAAAAATAATATGACATGAACCTCGAGTATGCTATAAAACAGTTTGATCAGATACGTATGATGATGAAAGATGGTAGGTATAAGGATTGTTTGGCATTATTGGACGAACTAATTCCGGAATTTGAAGCAGCACAGGACTGGGAAAGACATATACAAAGTTTAAATGATAGGGGTAAATGTTTGTGGAAATCCAATCTTTTGTATGGACGTACAGCCGAGATGGAATTTAATCATAGCAAGGCTATCCAGCATTTAGGAGAACTGCATGGTGAAACAGCAAGGAGTTATACCAATTTAGGAATTGCATATACGCTTCATAGCAAATATGAAATGGCTTTGTCGTGTTATGAAAAAAGTCTAAGTATAAATTTGCAATTGTTTGGCGAGAATTATATCGAAACTGCTGTCAACTATAATAATATAGGTTCAATTTATTCTAATATGGGCCAACACGATAAAGCAATTCCTTACTATCATAAAGGCTATGATATATTTTTGCAGACATTAGGAGAAAATCATCCGGATATAGCATTAACCTTAAAAAATTTAGGCGTTTGTTATTGCCGAAAAGGTGAACAGGATAAAGGTTTAAGTTATAGTGAAAAAGCATTGGATATTGAACTGCAATTTTATGGGGAAATGCACCACGAAACAGCAAAAAGCTATTCAGATATAGGGCATCAATACTACTTAAAATACCAATATGAAAAAGCCCTTTATTGCCTGAAAAAAAGTTTAAGCATCAGATTAGAAGTCTTGGGCGAATTGCACCCTGAAACTGCCTGGAGTTATCACAACCTAAGTTCAGTATATAATTCTATGAGAGATTCTGAGATGGCAATTATCTACATTGAAAAATGCCTACACATCAGGTTGCAAATTCTCGGAGAATGGAATATGGATACCGCATGGGGATTTTATCATTTGGGTTCGGTTTATGCCAGTAAAGGATTGCTGGATGAATCGACTGAGCAATACATAAAATGTATGGAAATCATTTTGAGGCTAAACGATGAATCTAGCCCTCATTTAGGAGGCGTATATACAAATATCGGTTTTAACTATAACGCACAAAACAACTTTAGTAAAGCAATTGAATATCACCTGAAAAGTCTTCATTTATGGATTAATCAATATGGAGAAACCCATCCTTATGTGGGAATTGCTTATAATAACCTTGGAACTGCATATAAAGCTATCGGTGAAATAGATTTAGCTATTGACTATTTTGAAAAATGTTTGAGCAATTGGGTAGTTAGTTATGGAGAAAGGCACAACTATACGGCAGTTTGCCTGCATAATTTAGCCATTGTTCATACCGAAAAGGCTCAGTTTCAATCTGCATATAAGTATTATCAACAAGCCCTTGTCAGTTTATTGCCTGACTACTCATTCAATTCTTTTTATACTTTGCCTTCTTATGATATAATCGTTCCTTCCAAAGAATTGATGGAGGTTTTCTTATCTTTTTCCAATGATTCTCTAAGTTGCTATAATAAAAATGGTCATCAGGAATTAGACTTTGCTCTTTCATGGTATTACAGTCTTCATGCTACACAACTGATTGACCTGACCCGAAAAAGTTTCAGGTCTGAAGAAAGTAAACTGGCATTGGGTAAGTTTTCCAAAGAAGTTTATACCACTGCCGTTGACCTAAGTTGGAAAGTCGGACTTCAAACCGAAAACAATAACCTTGAAAAAGCATGTAATGAAATACAGGAGTTGAACCCCGATATTGATCTCCCTATACCCAATCGCGCGTTACACGAAGTGTTTTATTGTTCCGAAAAAAGTAAATCGTCTGTTTTGTTGAGCAGTTTCATTGAGAGCGTTGCAAAATCAAACAGTGGAATTCCACAGCTGCTATTGGATGAAGAGCACAGGTTAAAGCTCAAACTCAGTGCATTGCAAAATGAACTTGAGGAAGAACAATGTAAAAAAAACGAGCAACAAAACCCGGAACAAATTAAAGGGCTAAAAATGCAAATCTATGATCTGAAACTAAAAAGAGATAGTCTTTTGTCGCAATTTGAAACAGACTATCCGGACTATTTCTTGCTGAAATATCAAACTAATACGGTTAGTGTTAAAACCTTGCAGTCTTCACTGCCCAATGATGTCTGCTTATTAGAGTATTTTATAAGTGGAAACAAGCTATACACTTTTGCCATCACTTTCGATGATTTTGTTGTGCTGAAATCTCTTTTACCGGAAGACTTCGACGAGGAGGTTAGTGATTTTTTGCGTTTCGGAGTCGGAACAAAAGGAATAGCAGAAATAGATAAAGACGAATATCTGACGCTAGGGTTCAAGCTCTACCAACTATTGATTGCTCCGGTTATAGAGAAACTTCCTTTAGAAAAAGACTCAAAGCTGATTATCATTCCCGATGGAATTTTATCCCGCTTGCCCTTTGAAACACTTTTAATAAGAGAAACTAACGCAGGAGAATCCTATTCAAATTTGCCATATCTCCTGAACGAATACGAAATCAGTTATCATTTTTCTGCAACGCTATGGCATTACCAGCTTTGCAAACATTCTGAAGATCAAATACAACCCAAACCAAGTACCTATTTAGGCATAGCTCCGGTTTATTCAAATGCAACAAATTCCGAAATACTTCCATTCAGTACCACTCAACAAAACGATGAACAACTTCAGTCTGTTGCGGCAACCCGTTCCAGGTTTATAAACGGGATGGAATATCGGGAGCTGATCTACTCCGAAGATGAAGTACAAGCCATTCAAGACTTGTTTTCTGACAAAGGAGCAACATGTAAAACCCTTCTTCACGAAGAAGCCACAATTTCAAAATTCAACACTGAAGCCGAAAATTATCAGTTTATTCACATAGCAGCCCATGCAGGCTTTCGCGAAAACCAACCGGAACTGACCGGCATCATATTTTCACCCGATATTCAAGAAAACAGACAACCTGTTTTTTACCTGTCAGATGCTTTTAACCTGAAAATCAAAGCAGACTTAGTAGTATTGAGTTGTTGCGAAAGCGGAATAGGAGAGGAAAAACAAGGCGAAGGAATTTTTGCTTTGAACAGAGGCTTTCTTTTCGCAGGCGCAAAAAACATTGTATTTACCCTCTTTAAAGTATATGACCATCAAAGCAGTCAATTAGTCAAATATTTTTTCAAATACGTGTTGGAAGGCAAGACCTACAGCGGTGCGTTGCGAAAAGCAAAACAAGAAATGATCAGCAATAAAAATATGCCTTTGTTTTGGAGTGGTTATGTCCTGATTTAAAACATTACAAAATTGAGAAACTCTGTATAACCATATTTTGGATATGCAGAAGCAAAAAATAAGATGCACTAATCTATAAGTCCCCAAACATTCTGAATTAAACCCCAAACTGGGATAAATGATGATTGAGGTGTTTGTAAAACATATTATTCCATTCAGACTTTGTTAAAGTGCCAAAAGAATGAGACTCTTTCCCATCAAAATAATCCTCGCCTAATTGTTGGGTTTTGGTGATATAATCAATCAGCCGCTTTTTTTCTTTTTCAAAATCTTTATCGCCTTTTATGAGAAATTGCGGAGCGGTCGGTAAATTTTGAGCATAGGCTTTTTCGTTGACAATGTTGCCCTTAACAAATGTTTTCAATATGAAACGCATCAAAAAGTTGGGTTTTGGGTGAATATTGTCATACACCATTTCATAAGTTACATTACAATGCGCCAACATTTGGTCAACCGACATTTTACCCCATAAATGTTGAGTATCCGGAGTTAACTTGTTGATGCGTTCAATGATTTCAGCGGTAACGCTTTGGTCGAAGATGTTTTTCATGGAATTTGGATATTGTTTTAAATTTTAAAAGAACTTATAAAGGTAAGCTATTAAACACAAAGTTGCATTTATAACTTGAATCCTGCTTATGATTATATCGAAACTCCAAAACTAAATTTCTGATTCCATTTATTTGTTTTTCACGGTACAACTTTCATGTTAAATTAACATTTTCGATTTTATTAAACAATCGTTTTTTTAAACAGCATAGTTCAAGCTAAACACATGTAATGTGGTAAAAAAATGCTCCAAAAAATTGCTTGACAATGGTTTACACTTATGCGTGCAAACAAATGTGAAATTATCAGTTGTTTTTTTTTTCAAAATGTCATGGTAATGTAAAATGTGGTTGGGTTTTTTATTTATCTTGCGGCCGAAAACAGCTATAAAACCAATACATTAAATTTAAGAAATCAAGATTGTGTTAAGTTAAGGCACAACCGGGTTTAATTAATGTGTTGAATTTTATAGGACACCCTTATTAAATTCAACTATTAACTAATGAAAACTAACAACCTTAGTAAAAGGCGTGTGCGGCGTATTGTCAATTGTTTTGCCGCAGGGTTAACTGCAATTGATACCTCATTTAAACTCAAGCTTCACAGAAACACTATTAACAAATACTATCGTCAGATAAGGGAAGCTATAGCAGCGTATGAATCAGAGCGGCTCGGACGTTTAGGAATGAAAATAATGCCTCACAACAGTTGCAGAATATTATGGCATAAGAATCAGGGTTTATGCCTCAACTCCAACCAAAACAATGCTGAAGAGTCGTTGGTTTTTCATTTAGTTAATGCAGACGAAAAGATTTATGTCTTGCCGTTAGATTCTTCCTCCAATAAATTGCCAAACAACTCAGGAAGTGTTCCCGCTACAAATAAGGTGAACAACAGCGGGGAAACAGATGCTGAAATTTTAGCTAAATTTACTCCTTTAGCCAATCGCTTTTACCATTATTCCAAAGAGAAGCTGACCAAGTTTTATGGTGTAAAACCTCAATATACATTTTTGTATTTGCAGGAATTGGAATTCAGATTCAATAATCACGATACAAACATTTCTAATCTTATCCTCAAATTGCTTGCTGATCAGGAAAAAGGATTTAAAGAGATTGGCGATGGTTATGGTGAAAGTATGAACGAGTATGCTGTTTCGGAATAGCGGAGTTTTTTTTTGAGTTCATTTGCAAATGCCTCAAATACAGCAGTTTGATTTGAAAAACAGGAGGAGTTTTGCAGATAAATAATCTTGCCGGGCAGGGTTAGAAAACCAATTGCAGCCCGGTTCTGATACCAATTTTGCCGGGCTTATCAGTGTGGGTTAACCGCCAAACGGCATCCACTCTAAAAACCTTGAGTATGTTTTCTATGCCAACACCCACTTCAATATAAGGTTTTTGCAGAGTAGGGGTTTGAATTTGCCAATCAGGCAGTTCCCATTTGGTCAACAAGTCGTTAAAGTTTTTGTAAAGTCCGTCCGGGTCGTAATTGGCATTGCGATTTTGTTGGCTGATACTTCCAACGGCTATTTTGGCGGTCATGAGTTCTCGCAGTTTTAACTTTTTTAGCAGCGGAATTCTGTTAAAAAAAATGCCCTCAAAGTGATGAGTTATGAGCAAAGAGGCATAAGTATCGGCGGTAAATTCATACTCGTTCATCCTGTTAAAGGCATAACGATTGTAAAAAAAGGTTTCATTGCCCGGAAAGTTGTGCAGCAGTAAAAAAGGTAGTTTGCCAAATATTTTTCCCGCTGTAAAATTATAGGAGGTATAGCCCATTGGACCTACATAAAACCAATCGTAAACACTAAGGTCGAGACGGTGGTATTTAAATTCGCTGTTTAAAATGCCTTTAATGCCCAAGGTATAATTGACATTGACAATGGGGAAATCACTTCCTAAGCTAACCCTGAAGAATTTACCCGAAACAAATTTTTCCTTATAGGCAAATCGAGTATTCAGTTTGATTTCGGTGGTAGTAATGGTGCTGTCTGGCGGAGTTAGCGGGTTGAGTTCGTCAATAAAATAGAAATCGAACTGTGGCTGAAAAATTTTATGTGTCAAGGTCAGTTTGTTTGACCAACCCAAAAACCAATCGCGGGCATAAGTTAGTTCGGCTGCCCGGATATTGGTCAGTTTTTGGGGAACAGGGCGGCGGTAAAGCCCGGCTAACAGGTTGTCCTGTCCAATTTCTTCTGTGCTGTTGCTTTGAATATTGAGGTCGTTCTTATATCCTATATTCAAGGTTTGCCATGGTTTCCGGTTGAGTAATACCAACGCTTCGGCATTGTACTTAAAACGCTTGTCCTTAAGTCCATAAGCACCGTAGCCGCTTAATAAAACCCGGGTGCTGAAATCTTTGCTGGTTCGACCTCCAATACTAAATCGCCATTTCTCAACTTCGTTTGAACTTACTAAATTGAAATACGGACCAATTTCAATGGGTCCTAACTTTTTGTACCCGCCTACAATTGTGGTTATAATATTGACATAAGTTTTGGCAACCGGCATATTGCTCAGTGTGTCTATCATGGCATAGACCGACTTTTCGTTTGCAGTCAGACTGTCATGTCGTGCCGTATTCCAAAACTCAGGTGGCTTGCTAAACACATCCTTCGCTACTACTACATCTTCGCGGTTTTCGAGAATTTTGTTGATTTGGGGGTTGTTAAAGAAGAAGTTTTTGTAGAAGGTTGATTTTCGGCCTATAATGCCTGCTCCATTTTTGGTGGCAGAAAAGTCAACCACTAATTTGTCTCTGACCAAAACCCAAATATCTGTATTGGTTTCTTTAAACTCCTGATACAGGTTAAGTTTGTCAATAAAGTTGATATTGACTTTTTTACCGTCCAGATGCATATTAATCCGCCGAACAACATAAGCTGAATCTCTTACCCATAAATCGCCGGAAAAAACAGTACTTAAATCCCTGCGCGCTTTAAAAGTAAGGTGGTAGCTCCATTGATTATCAATAAAAGTGCTATCTATGAGGGAGAATTTGTAATAAAACAAAGCTTGGTCACTGATAGGGCTTGGAAAATTTTTACCCATGACCGGCATCCAGTTATCATAAATGTTGATTTGCTGATACATATTTCCCAAAAACTGGGTAACACTTTCATTATCTACGCCTGACACTTTGCTGGCTTTGATCACCTCTTTGGTTAATTTCGGATTTTTACTGTAATAAAAATCTGACAGCGTTTCGGTTAAAAAAATAGGCAGAAAAGGTTTTTCTTCTGACAGGGAATCGACATTGTCAAAAATGAAAGCAAAGGGTTTCATTACTTTGCGTTCTGTAACTTTTGGGTTAATGTCGGTCAGGTCAACTTCAATTTTATTATAGGTTTCGTATTGGTAATTTTCGCGATTGGCAATATTGTGCTGTTCTTTTTGAGCAATTACTTTTTGCATCAAAATATCAGCGGGGTTTTCGCCGGCAAGGATGGTAAACTCGTCCATCACTATTTCCATCCGTACAAGACGAAACACATAAGTTTGTGAAGGAGATGGGCCAAGATATTTAAATACGCTTTGATAACCAACCGAAGATACACCAATACTATCGGGAAGTGGAAGATGGGTCTGAATGGTAAACGTGCCATCCAAATCTGTTACTGTTCCCGTTGTAGTGCCTTTGAGATAAACGCTTGCAAAGGGTATTGGCTCAATAGTTGCATCGTCCAATACTTTGCCGGTAATAGTAATGGATTGTGCCGATATTTCTGAGGTATATAATAAACAAATAGAAATTGACACTAAAGAAATCAGGCAAAAGATATGAAAACGCAGATACAGCAACAGGTTTTTAGTTTTTGATAGCATGAAAGTGGTGAAAGGTCAAAATTAGGGTTTTGAACATCATTCAAAGTAACCGGATAAAAATAAAACAGGTTTTTAAAACACATTAGTGGTGTTTGTTTAATTTTACCCCGATAACAACTTTACGATACAAGTTAAAGGCCAAAGTTTAATGATGGAGTTATTATAACGTTAAAATTGTGAATTTTTGTATGGGTTTTTGGCTGAGGTTACCTAAATTTTAATTTTGAATCGTCACTTGAAACTTAATCACAACCCACAAAAATACAAACTTAAATTATAACAGTTCCCGGAACTTTTAGCAACTTAACTAACCCTTAAAAGTTGAAATTCAATATACAGAAAAGAAAGCTATACCATGAAAATTGTTTCTTACAATGTTAACGGCATCAGATCAGCAATGGATAAGGGGTTGTTGGAATGGCTGAAACAAAGCAATTTTGATATTGTTTGTTTACAGGAAACCAAAGCACAGCCTGACCAATTGGATATGAGTGTTTTTGAAACACTTGGCTACCACACTTATTGGCACAGTGCCGAAAAAAAAGGATACAGCGGGGTAGCTACGCTGACCAAAAAAGCTCCGGTTCATGTAGAAGTAGGGTGTGGAATTGAGCAATACGACCGCGAAGGGCGAATCTTGCGTCTCGATTTTGAAGACGGGCTTTCGGTGATGAATGTTTACCTCCCTTCGGGTTCGTCGGGAGAAGAACGGCAGGCTTTTAAAATGCAGTTTTTATCAGATTTTTTACCTTACTGTCTTTTGGTCAAAACTATCAGACCCAAACTGTTAATCGGGGGCGATTTCAACATTTGTCATAAGCCTATTGATATTCACGACCCAGTTGGGAACAAAAAGAGTTCCGGATTTTTACCTGAAGAACGCGCCTGGATGGATGAATTTTTCGGAAGTGGCTTTATAGATACATTCAGGGTGTTTCACCCCGACAAAGCACATCAGTATAGTTGGTGGAGTTTCAGGTTCAATGCAAGGTCAAAAAACAAAGGCTGGCGTATTGATTATTGGGCAGCATCAGAAGCATTGAAAAATGAACTGCAAAGTGCCGATATTTTTATGGATGTCAAACATGCCGATCATTGCCCGGTGTTTTTAACCGTTGATTAGGTCATTGCTGATCAAATTACTGCCTTGTAAAAATTATCTGTACAACGATTTTTTTCACTTTCGCAAATCTGCAAGCTGCAAGGACAGGTTAAAAAACACAATTTTAGAATTGGCGTTTCTGGTGATGTGGTAATCTGCCTTTTCGAACAAAGTGATGAGTGTTTGAAATTTGTTAAGGCTGAGATATGGCAGGATGCTCAGGCATAGTGTCTTTTCCTGATTTTCAAATTCCTGAATCTCTGTTTTAAATATGCTGAAGCGAAGGCACCGGTTGAAAAACAACAGACAAAATCCGATAAAGTTTTTTTGAATTTCCCGTCCTTTTTCGGACATTTCATCGGCAAATCTTGTGAAATCAGCAACATTGTTGTTCAGGCAAACATCCATCCAATGAACCATCATCAGGCGGTTGTTTACATCGGCATTTTCTAACAGATGCAAAGCAGCATTCAAATTGCCGTTGGCTAATCCCGATATCTGTGATGCAATATCAGGAGATGTATTTTGGTGTTCCTGAAGATATCGTTTAATTTCTTCCGGATAGAGTGGGGGGATGCGCAATATTTGCGTTCTGGAAACAATGGTACTCAGAAGTACGTCCATATTTTCGGCTACTAATAAAAACAAGGTGCCCGGTGGCGGTTCTTCTAAAATTTTCAGGAGTTTGTTGCCCTCTTTTCCTAAATATTCGGGCATCCAGATTATCAACACCTTATATAATCCCTGATAGGAGGTAAGGCTGAGTTTGCGGACAATTTCATCACACTCTTCGGCGGTAATATTGCCCTGTTTGTTTTCGGCCTTGATATATTGCAGCCATTCAAACACATTCAAGTACGGGTTTTGTCCAATTGCCTCCCGCCATTCGGCAATGTATTCTGCACTTTTCCTTCCTTTGCTGCCGGTGGTTACGGTCGGATAGGTATAATGCACATCCGGATGCGCCATTTTCCGGTTCATTAAACAATTGTTACAACGCCCGCAGGAATCAGTTTCCTGTTTATTTGTGCAATTAAGATATTGCGCATAAGCCATGGCTAAAGCCAAATTACCACTTCCTTCAGGGCCTAAAAAAAGCTGTGCATGGCTAACCCTTCCCTGCTTCGCACTTTGAAGAAGGCGGTTTTTAACCCAATCCTGGCCAGTAATGTTTTCAAACAACATGGGATAGTATATTTTATCGGCTAACAGGGTAATTGTATCAGACTTAACATGTCAGCACTTAATGGCTCGGTTGCCGGAGACACAACATCCATTAATTTGCCTTCTTCGTTGAACAAAAATTTTTGAAAATTCCAACTCACTTCTTTATGGTAGTTCTGAGTTGATAACCATTTGTACAAGGGGTGTTTACCTTCGCCGGCAACTTTTATTTTTTTGGACATAGGAAATTCAACCTTAAAGTTGGTTTGGCAAAAAGCAGCTATTTCTTCGTTTGATCCGGGTTCCTGATTCCCGAAATCATTACTCGGACAGCCTACAATCACTAATTTGTCCCCAAAAAAGTAATGTAACTCTTGTAGTTGTGCGTATTGAGAAGTATATCCACATTCGGAAGCGGTGTTGACAATCAATATCTTTTTTCCTTTAAAATGCTTAAAAGTGATTGGTTTTCCATCTATTCCTTCTAAAGTGAAATCGTAAATAGTTCTGAAATTGGTCATTGTTTGTACTTTTGCTTAAAGTATGTATGTAAACGGCATCAAAAGTAATAAAAACAAAGACGCTATCCATTTGTTGAAAGGCAAATGTTCCGGCTACACCGGTTGATGTAATAGTCATTCGCAAGTAAAAAGGATATTTTTAGACGGAATATATATTTTACAATAACCCTAAGCATGAAAGTATCTGTATTTCGCACCGCACATTTTAATGCAGCACACCGGCTTCATAATCCGGAATGGACTGACGAGCAGAACAAACAAGTATTCGGATTGTGTAATAATCCAAATTATCACGGACACAATTACGAAGTTGAGGTAAAAGTTACCGGTTTAATTGACCCTAAAACGGGTTTTGTGATGGATATTAAAGTGCTGAAGGACCTTATTGAGGAAGAAGTGATAGAGCCTTTTGATCATAAAAATCTCAACCTCGATACTCCTGAATTTGCTGCGCTCAACCCGACTGCCGAAAACATAGTGGTGGTGATCTGGCAAAAATTACGCCTTCGCATTCGTCCCGAATTTGAACTGTCGGTGCGATTATATGAGACTCCCCGAAACTTCGTGGAGTATAGCGGGCAATGATATTCGGTCTGAACTGCAATTTGGTCAGGATACTACATATTTCCACTTCTTTGTTTAAAATGTTTGTTGAATGTTTTCTGATTAAATACTTATTAGTCAATTAAAAACACTGTCTGATATGCAAACCCCTCTTTCTGAACAAACCAGCCACCTTTTCAGAACTCTTGGCTTGATTTTTACCGCCTTGGTCGTTGTTCAATTGGTTGCTTTTGTAGTGTTGTTCCAAACAAAACAGACCAATGAAGAGATGAACTCCGTGCTTCAGCTAATTGCAGGAATATTAGCTGTCGGGGCAATTTTAGGAGCACCTTTTATTTATATGAACCTGTTGCGTTCACGGATTACCTCAAAAACGCCGCTCGAAGAAAAGTTGCGCCATTACTTTACTGCTAATATTATGAAGCTTGCAATATTGGAAGGGGCGGCCTTGTTTTGCTTAATCTCTCTGTTCATTACCGGAAAAATTGTACATGCCTATTTATTTATGGCCGTTTTTTTCTCTTTTATGTTACATCGTCCTACTCCTTCCAAATGTGCCGCCGATTTGCAACTGACCGAAGAAGATAAAAATCAGATGGTGGGTAAATAAAAAGAATCGGCTATGTTTGCGGATAACGAAAGCGAACATCTTACTTTCAGACATTTTAATCCCTCATTGCCGCCGTTTTGAAACAAGACATACAGACAACCACAACTTTATGAGCCTTCCAAAACTTCAGATAAACGCCAGACAATTTCAGGCACTCTGTGCTGTTTGCAATACGTTTGTAGCACCAATAGAACAAGACAATCCGGCCGAGTCTCTTTTTTGGCAATTGAAGGCCACAGATCTGGAAGTGCCGGAACGGATATTGGAATTGGCAGCAACACTGCCCCCTGCCGAACAATCGGAGTTGAAACAGTTATTTTCTCTTCTTGCAAGCCCTCTTTTTGGATTGACTTGCTTCAAAGGTTTGAAAAGCATAGCGGTTATGCCTTTTAAACAGCGCGAAGCTGCTTTACAAAGTTGGTCAAACAGCCGTATCCCCCAAATTCGCAAAGCATTTTGCGCCCTTCGAAAAATAACAACTTTCCTTCACTATGGCATATCCTACAACCGGCAACCCAACCCCAATTGGAAGTTTATTAAATATCCGGGACCTTTAAGTGCTCCCAAACCGGTAGCTAAACCCATTCAGCCCTATTTCCCTGCCGGACTTTCGCACTTGTCTTGCGATGTGGTGGTCGTTGGCAGCGGGGCCGGTGGAGGTTTGGCGGCAGGCATGTTGGCCGAAGCCGGATTCGAGGTCATTTTGCTCGAAAAAGGAGCATACCTGAATGAAAGCGATTTTAACCAACGTGAGGTGGAGATGATACAGCGCACCTACGAACAACAAGGTGCTTTGACTACCACAGATGGCGGCGTATCTCTTTTTGCCGGCAGTTGTTTGGGCGGAGGCACTACGATTAACTGGACTGCTGCCATCAATACCCCCGATTATATTTTACAGGAATGGTCAGATCAGCACCTGTTGCCACACCTGCTGACAGATGCTTATCGCGAAAGTATGAATATGGTTTCAAATGAGGCCAACATCACCCAAAGCGAGTCGAACCATAATGCCCAAAACCGGTATCTTTGGCGAGGATCGGAGTTGGTGGGCAATAAGCCCAAAGTCGTGCCCAGAAATGTAAAGGGATGTTCAGATGATGAATGTCAAAGTTGTGGCTATTGCGGATTCGGTTGTCAGTCAGGCAATAAGCAAGGAACACTCAAAACATGGATTCAGCGGGCTTATGACCGAGGTGCCAAAATTATGGTCAATACCACAGCACAGAAAATCACTACCAAAAAAGGGAAGGCTACCGGTGTTGAAATTGTTCAGACAAACGGGATGGGATTGGCAACACGCATGGTCATCAAAGCAACGACCGTGGTAGTATGTGCCGGAGCATTACATACTCCTGCTTTATTGATGCGAAGCGGAATCAGCCACCCCGAATTAGGGAGGCATTTGTTTCTTCACCCAACTGTGGTTGTCAGTGGTTTTTACCCTAATGCAGTCAACCCCTGGTGGGGCACTATGATATCAGCTTTGAATGATGACTATGCCCGTATGAATGAAAACTATGGCGTTCGTCTCGAAACACCGCCCGCACATACAGGACTGATGGCATTGGCCACTCCTTGGCAATCCGCTGCTCAGCACAAAGCGTATATGCTCAGAATGGCAAATGCAGCAAATATTATTGTACTTACCCGCGATAAATTCGGAGGTTCTGTCACCGTTGACCGCAAGGGGTATCCGCGCTATCACTATGCCTTACAACCCTTTGACCGAACTCACCTGCTTGCAGGTATAGAAAAATCTGCAAGGATTCTTTTAGCTGCCGGAGCTGAAGAAATTATCTTCCCCCATCACCGGCTGAGGCATATTACCGGCAACACGACCGAAAACGCACTGCTCAAATTTTTTAACCAAATGCCCGAATGGGGTTGGAAAAGCGGACAGTTTTCACTGTTCAGTGCCCATCAGATGGGCACCTGCCGGATGGGAGGAAATATTAAAACACACCCCCTGACCCCCGAAGGCGAAATGGTCAACGTTAAAGGCTTGTACGTAGCAGATGCAAGCGCTTTTCCGGCAAGCAGCGGGGTAAACCCGATGATGAGTATTATGGCCCTTTCTCACTATACCATCAAACAACTCATTGACAAAAGGAAATAACCTCTGCCGGGTAAACTACAGCCCTGCTTTATGAACACGCTCCGCCGAATTTGTCCGTTTAAATCCCCGGCAGATAAAATTACAGACAGCAAATAAAATATGGCGCATCTGCCGGCGGGGTTGTATGTTTATGTGGTTGAAAACGGCAGGGCTGTTTTGGCACGGGGGAAGGTGGCGGTGGTGAGATAGTGAAAAGTGAAAAACTAAAAGTGAAAAGTAAAAAACCTGAAAAGCAGGGTGTTTAAAAACCTCATAGTTTTGCCAAAACTATGAGGTTTGGCAAAATGCAGTGGCAAACAAGGGCGACGACCGGCACATTTTTTTGAAAAGGGATTGGCTAATAATGGTAATTTGTTCCCCAACCCCGCTCAAAACACACTCACCTTTGCAATAAACAACGTCTTAACTCTCCCTTCAGTGTTAATCTTGCAGGGGTTTGGTTGGTGTGCCGACTTTTGCCGGAATTGAGGGTGTTTCGGAGTACCGGTGCTTTATTCCCGGCGATTATTTTATCACAGAGGTTCGCGGAGGCAGCACAGAGAACCACAGAGTATATTATTTTTCTCTGTGCAAAAATCTTCGGGAGAAAAACCTCTGCAAGATTAGCTTCAGGGTGCTGGGGGGTAGCAGCGGATTTAGAGGTGAAGCTCTGCCCCCTGACCGGTCAGTTTTTTAAGCTAATGAAGGGAATTAAGAAATGAGATTCGCTTGACAATGTATCCAAATTTATTTTTTTGCCGCGAAAACACAACTGTGTTTGTGGCGGTTAATAGTTCTGTTTCATGCAATGGCCTGCTTTTTATTCGTACTTTCGCGGCTGATCGTTACATAATCTACCGGTGCTTTCCCTTAAATTTTCAAGCATTTATATCGGATTATTTAATGAGTTTAATTTGTATTGACCCTCCACTGACGTTATGGATACAGAAACCTTTTACCCCAAAAACCGAGGCGAATGGAGAGAATGGTTGCAACAAAACCATCAAATCAAGCCATCGGTTTGGCTGATTTACTACAAAAAAAAGTCGGACAAGCTTATCATTCCAATCACAAATAAAATTGTTTATTGAAACATTGCTACCCATCTTACTACCAACCGACCCTATCGGTTGGTTTTCTTTTCATCCCACTATTTATTTGATTGCCTGACGGTGAATTGTTTGATTAAACACTAATAAGTTTAATTATTCAGCCTTGCTTATTCTGTCATAACGCACTTCCTCAATCAGCCCATTAATTCTTTCTATGAAACAGGTTTTGTCGTCCTTAAGCGACTTTATGGTTGCTATTGAATTGATGATGCCATCAACAATCACTTTATCTCCAACCTTAAAACCTCTATAAGCGATGTTTGACTTAACACCCCAAACATCACCTTCAACAGCATAGTATTTTTTATTTACGACATAAAGTCTGGCGTTCATTAGAAACTCACCTCCCGGAATTTTTCTAACTGTTTGGTCTATTGCATCTTCTAATGTTACTGCTCTTGTTTTTTTAAGTTCTCGTTGGCTGCCTCCTGAGTATGTTGATATAACACTATAATCTAGTTTAGGGTCAACATTTCTGTTCGAAATCATATTAACTCTTCCTATTTGTTTTACTTTTGTGCAAGATGAAACTGTCATTAGTGTGATAATTGCAAATAATACTCCTATTGACACGAAGTAAATGTTTTTTTTCATTGTAAGTGATTTTGTTTTCGGTTATATATTTTTTGGGGGGCAATACATTCACGCTGGAGGCTATAAGATATTATGTATCAACTTCCTCCTCATTCGACTATCACATTGACCATTGAACGGTTCATAGTTTTTTATTCTTGTTATGTTTTAGGGGAATACTATTTGTTTATCCTTGTCTAGATTGACTGTGCCAGATAGCACTGTAGGATAAAGTATATACCCCGATTGTTGTGTTACTTCCCAAGCATAAGTGCCTATTTTAAGCTTATAGTCCTTGTATGTACTTCCCTGAATCACATTGCTGTTTCCGTCAACTTCTATTAGGTAAGGATTACTTGAAGTATTGGTAAAACGCAAGTTAAATGTTGGAAGATAGTCTTCGTCTTTTCCGCATGAGTTTAAAAAAAGAACAAATAATAATCCGATTGCTAATAAGTTAATAATTCTTTTCATCGCAAGTGATTTTAATTTTGTAAAATTGTTTAATGTAATACCTGAATTTGAAGTATTTGCTTGATTATAATCTTGGGCAGTAATAGTTTTGATTTGGAATCAATCCAAAGTTATTGCAAAGTTATTAACTTTTTTTTTTTTTGTGTTTTTTGTCTTACTTTTTTTAGTTTTTTTGCCATTTTATTAAAAAAGCCAGCTAATGCCTTTCATGCGCTATTAAGTTTTTGCGAACTTTGCAGCCATACGGCAAAAAGCAAGAAACTGTTGAGCAACAACGCCGACCTGACTTTGACGCTCCCTCCAAATCCCCAAAAGCGTTATGAAAGAAACAGAAACCTTTTACCCCAAAAACCGAGGCGAATGGAGAGAATGGTTGCAACAAAACCATCAAATCAAGCCATCGGTTTGGCTGATTTACTACAAAAAAAAGTCGGACAAACCGACTATTCTGTACAGCGAAGCAGTGGAAGAAGCCCTTTGTTTCGGATGGATAGACAGCAAAGCAAAATCGGTTGACGACGAAAGGACGATGCAATATTTTACTAAAAGAAAGCCGGACAGTATCTGGTCCATGTTGAACAAGTCAAGGATCCAAAATCTGATAGAAGAGGGAAGAATGACTCAGGCGGGATTGGAGGTGGTTGAAAGGGCAAAGGCAAATGGGTCGTGGACCATTTTAGACGATGTGGAAGCATTGATGCTGCCGCCCGATTTGGAAATGGCATTTTTGGATAATCTCCAGGCTATGGATTATTTTCTTGGATGGAGCAAGTCGGTCAAAAAAAGCATATTGTTATGGCTAAAACTCGCCAAGCGAGAAGAAACGCGTCAGAAGCGGATTGCTGAATTGGTGGAACTTGCAGGGCAAGGACAAAAACCCAAACAATTTAGCTAATAAGTCCGGCAATATTTAGTAGGGCAGAAGTAAAAGTCAACTAAAATAAGCCTTTTATTTATGCACTTTGGTAGTCAAGATTTCGCCCCTTAAATATTTTGGCTACGTTTTTTAGCATTGTGTTTTCCACTTTTCTGCCGGTTAAATGTTTTTTAAATGTTGCCACGTTTGCTTGTTTTTTGTTTTTAATGGTGTATTTTTGAGAACAATACCGGTTTGTTTTAAAGGCCGGATAATTCTTAAACAACATTACTATGCCCCCACCGCCCTTAAAACTACATACAAGCCCGACCTTAGACATTTATTCCGCCCTGACCGATTCGGAATTAGAGTTGCCCTATTTGTCGGCAGGCATCAGTGCGGGTTTCCCATCGCCGGCACTCGACTTTATTGATCTGACCATTGACCTGAACAAGCATTTAGTCAAACACCCGTCTGCCACTTTTTATGGCAGGGTAAAAGGCGATTCGATGAGAGACGCGGGAATACACGACGGAGATTTGTTGGTGATAGACAAAAGCATTGAGCCGGTTGACGGGAAGGTAGCGGTTTGTTATATTGACGGGGAGTTTACCCTGAAAAAAATCAAAATTCTGAAAAGGGAACTATGGCTAATGCCGGCAAATGTCAGCTATAGTCCGATTAAAGTTGAAGAATTTAACGATTTGAAAATTTGGGGGGTAGTTACCCACGTCATTAAATCCGTATAATGTTTGCCCTTGTTGATTGCAATAATTTTTACGCTTCGTGCGAGCGGGTATTCCGTCCCGACCTCATCGGCAAGCCTGTGGTGGTGTTGTCCAACAACGATGGCTGTGTGATTGCCCGCAGCAACGAGGCCAAGGCGTTGAATATTCCGATGGGTGCGCCGGCGTTTGAATATCAGGCATTGTTTGATGAACATAATGTGCAGGTATTTTCTGCAAACTTCGCTTTATATGGCGATATGAGCCATCGCGTGATGAGCGTATTGGGCGAGTACAGCCCCGATATGGAAATATACAGTATTGACGAGGCTTTTTTAAAGTTAACCGGATTTGAGCGGTACGATTTGCAGGAATATGGAGGGCGGATGCGCAGCAAGGTGCTCAAATGGACGGGAATACCCATCAGTATTGGCATTGCTCCCACAAAAGCATTGGCAAAAGCCGCTAACCGGATCGCCAAAAAATTTCCCCAACGCACCGGGGGGGTCTATATCATTGACAGCGAGGAAAAACGCATCAAAGTGCTGAAATGGTTGAAGGTAGAAGACGTTTGGGGAATTGGCAGGCAACACTCAAAACGGCTGAATGGCATTGGGGTAAAAACGGCTTATGACTTTACCCAACTTGACGAGGTGTGGGTAAAAAAGCACCTGACCATCGTAGGATTGCGCCTGAAACGCGACCTGCAAGGCATCCCGACTATTGAACTGGAAGATGTGCAGCCCAAGAAAAACATCGCCACCACCCGCTCGTTCGAAAAAAACTATACCGGATTTGACCAACTACAGGAACGGGTATCTACTTTTGCGGCTTCGTGTGCCGAAAAGCTGCGCCGGCAACATTCGCGCTGCAACTCTTTAATGGTATTTATCCACACCAACGGACACCGGAAAGACCTGCCCCAATACAGCCGCAACATTGTGGTTAAACTGCCTTTCCCCACCAATTCGAGCATCGAACTGTCGAAGTTTGCTATACAGGCATTGAAGCGTATTTTTAAATCGGGTTATCGCTACAAAAAAGCAGGGGTTATTGTACAGGATTTCACCCCTGAAAATGCCACACAACTCACCTTTTTTGAAAACAGCGATTCGAGGCATGTTCCGCTGATGCAGGTGATGGACAGGCTTAATACCGCCTACGGACAACAAAAAATAAGGTTAGGCTCGCAGGATACCAAGCGGATTTGGAAAATGAAACAGGAAAGACTTTCTCCCCGATACACCACCAAACTGAGCGACATCATCACCATCCACCTCTAATTAAATCTAATGTGCTTTCACTCTCAACAATCTAAATCGGCTCAGGAACTGGAACACCGCTTTGATGCCAGGTTTGAAAACAAAGCCCGATACCAACCGGCAGTTTACAACGGGTTTCAGCATCCCCAAACACCGGTCATTACCCACCTTGCCCCAAACACCATACAACTGTTTCATTGGGGGTTAATACCACCTTGGGCAAAAGACGACAGTATTAAAAAAAACACGCTGAACGCCCGAAGCGAAACCATATTTGAAAAACCGGCTTTCAGAATCTCGGCAAACAACAGGTGCTTAGTGCTTGCAGACGGCTTTTTTGAATGGCAGTGGTTGGACGAAAAGGGTAAAAAAAAGCAAAAATATTTCCTCACCTTGCCCGGAAATGAAGCGTTCGCCTTTGCAGGAATTTGGAGCGAGTGGATTGACCGGTCCACAGGAGAAGTCATCTGCTCCTACGCTATTCTGACAATGGAGGCCAATGCTTTGATGAGCGAAATTCACAACTCCAAAAAACGGATGCCCATGATCCTGACACCGGAAAACGAAAAAGAATGGCTTGCCGGAAAACCGCCCGTGTTGAATAACGACAAATTGGTGGCTACGCCTGTCTGAGTTTGGAAGTGCTCCTAAAACCTCAGATATTACCGCACAAAAACGCCACAATGCCCCCTACTGTAACCATAGATTTAGTCAGCGAATTTCATCTGACCGATTCTGCCAAAGCAGAACTCCGCGCACTGCTGCCTGCTTGTTTTCCGGAAGCCGGGTACAATGGCAGGATTTACTATAAACAATTGCCACATCACCGCCTTATTTTGTCGGAGGACAATAAAATTATCGGGCAACTTGGCATAGATTTCCGGGTGATGAATCTGAATAATGCTTTGGTAACGGTTTTTGGTGTGATAGATCTGGCAGTTCACCCTTCCTGTCAGGGCAAGGGATATGGAACAAGGCTCATGCTCGCATTTGAGCAACTCGCCAAAAATCATGCAAACAATATTGATTTTCTGTTTCTTGTAACTGATAAGCCCTCGTTTTACGAGCGTTTAGGGTATAAAGCAACCCTGCAAAAGGTAGCCTGGCTTAAAATTAACGAGGGTAAAAACTGCGGATTGGGCTATGAACAGGTGGATGACTGCTGTCTGATGGTGAAAAGCATTGGAGATAAACTTTGGGAAGACGGCGAACTGGATATGCTGGGATACTGGTATTGAACAAACCCGCTTAAAATACGACATATACTCAAACATAGCCAAACACTTCATATTCACCGAAAAATATTGGTGATTGTCGGATATTAGTCAACAGGATGAATCTATCAATTCAAATTGTAGTAACTTTGTTACTATGCTGCTCAACACAAAGCGTATGAAAGATAACCGCCTTTGCCCATATCACACCAACCACAATAGCCAAACCTCTTATGAAGTCAAACACAACCCTGATTGTTTTCAGTTTCCTGCTATTTAGTATCCTGGCTTTTGTTCCGAAAAAAGCAAATGCCGCCCACCTCGTGGGCGGTGAGTTGACTTATGAATGTATAGGAGGTAATCAGTTCAGGATAACTTTGGTGATTTACCGCGATTGTTATTGTATTGCCTGCGCAGAATTTGACAACCCGGCTTATATCACTATATTTAATTCATCGGGCGATATCGTCCAGTCAGTTGATATGTTTAGCCCCGTCATCACTCAATTACCTATTACTACCGACGGGCTATGTATTGAAACCGTTCCGGACGTATGTGTTGAGGAAGGCTTTTACCAAACCAACGTCAATTTGCCCTTCCTTGCCGGAGGTTATCAGATTGTCTATCAGCGATGTTGCCGCAACAACACTATTGTCAACATTGTCAACCCGGGAGGCACCGGCTCAACCTATGTGGCCAATGTTCCCCAAAGTGCCCTAAATCCTTGCAACAACAGTTCGCCGGTGTTTAATAATTTCCCGCCCATAGCCATCTGTGCCAACAGCCCGTTGGTGTTCGATCATTCGGCTACCGATGCAGATGGCGACTCATTGGTTTACACAATTTGCAACCCTTTTTCAGGAGCAACCAACCTCGACCCTCAACCCTTAAACGCATCAGATCCTCCTTATACCCCAATCACTTTTCTTGCACCTTACACAGCCACAGACCAATTGGGAGGAACGCCCGTGATGAGTATTGACCCCGTTACCGGTTTGCTCAACGCATTTCCCAATCAAATCGGACAGTTTGTAGTGGGTGTTTGCGTGCACGAATACCGGGACGGAGTATTGTTGAGCACCAACCTGCGCGATTTTCAGTTTAATGTAACCAATTGCGCTGTAGTATTGGCGCAGGCAAATTCTTCGGCAGGTGCAGATATTACAATGTGTTTGGGAGCCAGTATTATGCTGGAAGGAGCCGCATTTAACGGAACCGTTTATCAATGGTCGCCTGCTACAGGTTTGAGCAATCCCAATATCCTGAACCCTATTGCCTCGCCGACACAAACAACTACTTACACACTGACAGTTATTAATCCAATCGTCAATTGTCAGGATTCAGACGAGGTTACCATTTTTGTTACTCAGACAGTAACGGCAACAGCCGCTCCGGTTGCGCCCGTTTGTCAGGGCGAATCGGTTCAATTAGAAGTCAACTCAACCAATGGCAACATTTTTTTGTGGTTTCCTTTTGACGGGTTGGATGACCCTACAAGCCCGACTCCGGTTGCCTCACCCTCGCAAACAACCACTTACATAGTCAGTGTGAGCAACGACGACGGATGTTCTGTTCAGGTTTCTGTTACCGTAGAAGTGATCAGTGTTACCTCACAGGTGTTGGTACCTGATGCAGTTATCTGTCCCGATGGAGTTGCAACTCTTGCAACTGACAGTAGTTATGATACCTATTTGTGGTCAAACGGGGCGACTACCCCTTCTATTAACGTTTCTTCTCCCGGAAATTACGGAGTAACCGTCAGTCAGATGGTCAACGGATGTCAGGCTTTTGCAACGGCAACTGCCAATGTAACCCTGACCACAGTCAGCACGATAGTCAACCTGCCGGATGTGGCAATTTGTCCGGATGCTTCGTTTTTACTTTCCCCAACCGACGGCAATTACACTTCCTATTTATGGTCTGACGGGTCAATTGCTCCGTCTGTCAATGTGTCAACTCCCGGTATATACAGTGTTACCGTAACCGAAATAATAGGTGGTTGTGTGGCAACAGCCACTGATGCAGCGACGGTTAGTCTGCTCACACCACCTACGCCCTCCATCACCGGAGATCTGAGATTTTTTACGGGCTTTTCCACCACCCTGCAATCTGACAGCAATTATACCGCATACCAATGGAGCAACGGTGCTGTTTCGCCGGGCATCACTGTTTCTGAACCGGGCAGCTATGGGTTGACGGTTACGGATGCTAACGGTTGTAAGGGCATTGTTACGGTAGTTGTAGCTGAAGATCCGGTTGCACCCTATGCTATACCTTCGGCTTTTTCGCCAAATGCCGATGGCAGAAATGATGCGTTTATGGTGATTACTCCACCGGAAAATATCACCGCCGTATCGCTTTATGTTTACAACCGTTGGGGAGAAAAAGTTTTTTCAAGCAATAGCCTGACCGCTCCATGGAACGGTGCCTTTAAGGGGGAGGATTGCCCGATTGGTGTATATGTTTATTACGGAACTGTAACCTTGGTTAGTGGTAAGGTAGAGGAGTTTAAGGGCAATGTTACACTAATCCGGTAGAATATTGATCGCCTTACAACTTTTTTTGGTATTCAAACAGAAAAGATTCTTCTTTTCCGTTCATAGTGCCGCTTATTTCAGCACGCAAAGATTGATCAGAGGTAAACTCATAAGTAATTTTATGAGGGAAATCGTGCCGCTTGTTTTCAAACACCACTTTGTCTTTGGTAAAACTGATAAGTTTAAAAGGAACGGTGTTGTCTTCGTTATGGCCATAAACCTTTGCATAGTAATACACCTCTCCGTTTTCTTTGTCCACTTTGATTTCTTCCCGCACTACCTCTTTAGTCTGGAGATTTTCCGATTGAAGAGTTTCCATCACCACTGCAGTGTATTCGTGTTTTTTCTCCCCTTTTTTCCAGACTTCAGTAACCGGCTTTCCCTGAAGTTGCCAGGTGCCGGGTAATCGTTCAAAAAATTCCCAGGGTTGTTCTTTCCCGTCATCGCAGGAAAGCAATAAAGTCAAAGGGTAAAAATAAAGAAGACTCCAAAGAAAATTGCGTTTCATATCGTTGTGTTTCATTATTAAACAATGGTTAATCAAGTTGCGAAGGTAACGTTATTTGTTTTTTTGGGTACTTGGAGAATATCTTATTTTTAAAGAAGGCAAATAGGAGTATTATGTTTATTGACCGATTTTCAAGATTAAATCATTCTGATTGAATGATTCCAACTGTACCGGTTGTTCCCACGTTCCACAAAACGGTGATGCTGCTTGTTCCTTGCCCCGAGGTTATGACTCCACCGGTTACAGTCCATTGATAGTTGGTTCCTGCCGGACCGGGCACAACAGAATAGGTATAAGAATTATTTTGGCATACATTGACGGTTCCTGTAATTTCGGGAGTCAGGGTACAGACGCTGCCCATTTTCATTCCGTTTCCAAAACTCGACACCCAAACTTCGTTTTGGTCGTAGGGGTTAAAATAGACCCGCTCTGGTTGTCTGAAAGGATAGCTGTCCACTAAGTTCCAGGTTGGGGTAGTTGCGCTGATATTGCCGGTTACCCAAAGCCCTTGAGTTTCGGTTGTGAGATATACTTGCGAGGTATTTTGAGGGTTAAAGGTGATGGAGGTTACACGGTCAAACTGAGAGCCGGTGAGTTTCGTCCATGAATTACCGCGGTTGGTGGTGCGGTAAAGTCCGCCTAATCCGTTTGGAGGTCCTCCCCAACCACTAAACACACAAACATACCAGGTGTTTTGAGTAGGGTCGTTGGGGTCTATTACAATATCTTTAGTCCAGTAATACATGCCTGTATGACTGAGGTCTGACCATGTTCCGAGGGAAGGGTTATACATAAACACTCCTGAACTTGCGGTAAATGTTCCTCCTGAGTTTCTTCTGCCCGAATAAGTGCAGACGACATTACCATCATTTAACACAATAACAGTTGCCGGATGCCCTTCGGTTCTTGGAGGGTTGGGAAGTTTGGTCCAGGTAGATGCAGCAAAAAGATTGGCATTTTCTGTTACCCAGATACCGCCCTGACTGCCGGCACCACCACCGCCGTAGTGAATGACCGAAGCATACAACCGGTTTTGATTGTTGGGGTCTAAGGCTAACCAAAATACCGGATGCCCAAAGTTTTTCATAGTTACCCAGGTACTGCTGTTATCGGTTGAATAAATGATTTTACCGTTACCATCTGCTACATCTAACCGCGAGTCTTGCAAATAGGTACTTTGGTAGATATCGTGAATGTTGGATGTTCCGCCAAACAAAGTGCCGCCTGTGGTTTGCACAATCCTGTATAGCGAATTGACCGAAAAGCCGGAATAGGTGTATCCCCAGGTTTCACCGGCATCGGCACTTCTGATTCCGCCTATATCGCTGAAAGCTCCCATCATAATATTGCTGTTTACCCAAAATACCTGCCAACAGGTGGTGTTTTCAAGCCCGATGCTGTGATAAGTCTGATTTTTGGGAGTCGGGCTTCCGGCAGGATGCTCGTCTGCTTCATTGATATATGCTTGTGTCCAATTAGCACCACCATCAGAGGTGGTATGCACAAACCCAAAATCACCAAACAATACTTTGTTTGCGTTGAATGGAGCTACGGCTATTCCAAAGGTCGATTCTCCCCAGCTCCAGTTTTTATCTCCCTGCCAGCCACTCCATCCGGTTTGAATGTTTTGGTTGTTGGTGGACAAAAATACTTTGGTCCAACTTGAGCCGCCATTAGTTGATTTTAAAATCATCGGAGCAGAAAGATCACCATCGCTTCCACCGAGATACATGGTGTTGACATCATTCCAGGCCATGCCGCAATACATCACAAAGTCGTTGGACAAGTTGATGCCCGATGAGGCGGAAACCCAGGTTCCCGACAAGTTGTCCATTGTATATACTCCTGCCGCTACACCATAATAGTCCCAGGTCATCAAACCGTTGTATATATCGCCGCTATTACCTGCTACGCATAAAAACCGAAGGGTAGCCCCAGCCTTTGCTGCCGAAAATTGCCATAACCGTTGGCTTGATGGAATGCCGGTATTGGGCATTTGGGTAAACGAACTTCCTGAAGTTGTGGAATAAAAAATGCCTTCGTTTGTGCCGATATAGATATTGTTCCCTTCAAAAAATGCGCCGCCCATGATGATTCCTGCACCCATATCGGCTGCATGTTTGACCAGTGTAAACGAAGTGCCTCCGTTGTTGCTGAAAACAATATCGCCATAATAGTTCATCAACAATTGATTGGGGTTGTTGTAGTTAGACACCAAACGGTAAACTGCCCCTAAATCAGTGTCATAACCCGGTAATGCCGTCCAGGTTGTTCCGCCGTTGATGGTTTTAACCGGATATCCATCGTTGCCGTCGTTGTAAATGGAATAAGCAATATTGGGATTATTGGTAAACTCATAAGTAGATATATTCATTGCCGTCAATTGCTGAAAATGCAATTGAGAATAAGTTAGTCCAAAATCGGTAGTGTGAAACAACTGACTCATATCGCAACTGATATAAAACTCGTTGTCATTGTCAGGGTTTATTTTTGGAAAAAACAATGCCCCTCCACCTCCAATTCCCTGTGGTTGCCATACGGTCGGCACTTGCCCCCATAGGGTTGAAGCATCATTGAGCAACCAGATACATACCATCAACATCAGTTTTTTTTTCATAGCCAAATATTTAGGGGATGTTTAGCAGCAATATTGCTTTTAGTAGAAAGCATCAACCAGGATTATTTTTTTGGAAAAAAACGCAAAGTATCAAGCTAATCCAACTAATATAACTATAATTTACCTGTTTCGCTGATTTTTTTGAGGTTGTTTAGGCCTTCTTCAAACTGTTTATTTAACATGCCTCGTAAAAACAAGCCAAAAAGACGTTCGACCGGAAAACTAAGATTGCCGGAATTGACCCAAACTACCTTAGTGCCTCCCGATGCAGTGGTTTCAAAGGTCCAGTTATCGTCTGCACCCGAAACGTGCGGTTCAACAAAAGTCAACTTTGCAGCTACGGATTTGTTGGGAATAACTTCGGTCATCGTTAACTTGCCGATTCCGACATTTTCACCATTCCATTCATACTGATGTCCTGCTGTTGCAGGAATTCCGGTAACAGTATAGATTGCTTTAGGGTCTGATAAAGACCATGGATTCCATTTTCTGAAATGGTTATAGTTTGCAACCTGAAGAAAAACGCTCTCAATCGGACTGTTTATTTCAATTGATTTTTCGACCCGATAAGAACCCGGTGATAATAACGCAACAACCAATAACAATGCGGCTAATCCGGCCAGCCCGTAGAGGACAATTTTTAAAATTCGCATAAAACTTTAGTTTAGAGTGTGAGTATAAGCCTGTTTGCATTTGATACTTTCAGAAATCGCTATTTATTACCGTCCTGATTAAATTCCCGAATGAGTCAAATTCAAAATGCCGGGGCTAATTAGCATTAAAATTACAACAAAAAGTATTTCACAAAACTTTACCGGTATTTAATTGAATATTGGAGGGGAGAAATTTATCGTACAGCTATTTATGGGTGAATTGAGAACAATTCTATACCTTCTATAAACGCAACAACTTAGGAGGTATAGAAAAGCTAAACCCGTTAGGGTTGTTATGTTGGTAACACAGCACCGGTGAAGTTATATTATGTCCCAACGGGACAAAATTACTTCTTGTATATCTGTTGCTCCCAATATGCCGCACATACGGCGCTTGTTATATTTTCGTTACCAACCATCGTAAATAGCTACCTAAAATCAACCTTGCCATACTTTCGTTGTTATCAATCCATCACAACTTGCATTGTGCGGGGTTATGTTCCAAACAGAATAAAAGGCTTATCTTGGCTCTCTAATTAACACCATTTTACTTATGAAAAAGACATCTTGTTACTTCCTGCTGCTTATATTTTTTTGTCTGAATGTACAGTCCCAAACATTCAGGGCGGGTATTGCAGGAGGGGTAAATTTTTCTCAAATAGATGGCGATAATATAGGTGGATATAACAAGTTTGGGGTAAACACCGGATTTTTGTCGGAATTGCCTTTTACCGACCGTTGGTCAGTCGGATTTGAATTGCTCTTTGCTCAAAAAGGGAGTAGGGCAGTGATCACGGCTAATAATCCGTTTGATTTTAAAATTATACTAGATTATGCCGAAATTCCGGTAATTGCCAAGTTTCACGACCGGAAAGGCGGATTTACGTTTGGTGCCGGCTTTGCCCTTGGCCGTTTGGTCAGAAGCAGGTATTTTGAAAATGGGATAGATGCAACCGAGTCTTATTTTAGTACAAACAAGGCTAATAATTGGGAATGGTCTATTGTTGCAGACATTTCCTATATGTTTACCCCTGTTTGGGGGGTAAATTTGCGAGGTGCCTATTCCCTGTTGCCGGTCAGAAAAGATCCCAACAGCGTATTCAGAGCTTCGGGTCAGTTTAATAATGTTTTGACCGTGCGCTCTATTTTTATGTTTAGTGCTATCGGTAAAAACAAATAACCGTATAATTTTTTTTAAACAACATTTGTTAATGAAAACCCGATCATTTACGCAGTGTTGTTATTAAAACAGACAATTTTATTCTGCCAGTTCAAAAACAGATTATTCATCATTTTCAAGCTTCTTAGCCTGTTTTAACACAAGTTTTTCCTGCTCCGATTTGTAATCCAACATTTTTTGATAAATATCAGGGTCAGATGTTGCCAAAATTTGCAAGGCGAGCAATCCCGCATTTTTGGCAGCATTGAGTGCTACTGTAGCAACCGGCACCCCGTTGGGCATCTGAAGAATAGACAAAACAGAGTCCCATCCGTCAATTGAATTACTCGACTTTATGGGAACGCCTATGACTGGAAGTGCAGTGAGTGAAGCCGTCATGCCCGGAAGATGTGCCGCCCCTCCGGCACCGGCAATAACTACTTTCAGCCCTCTTTTGTATGCACTTTGCGCATATTCTACCATCCGCAAGGGTGTGCGGTGTGCTGAAACAATCGTAATTTCGTACAAAACTCCAAACTGTTGAAGCATATCAGCCGCTGCCTGCATAACCGGCATATCTGACTGACTACCCATAATTATTCCTATCAATGGTTGGGACATATTCAAACTATATATTTGAAGGTATTTTCTTTTTACCCTTTTTATACAAATTTAGTTTATAAGTGTATGAAAGCCCTATAATATGGATAACCTCTATACTTTTTTTCTTCTCCTCACTCTGATAAGCATAATAGCCTGACACCTCATGATGTTTGGTGATTTTGTAATCCAATCCGGCTCTCAAACGATAGCGAGAATAAACATATTTTGTTTCTTCCTGCTTTTTAGTCCAAAAAAATTCAGCACTCACTCCGGGCTCAAACCGAATATTTTTGTTCTTATATGCAGCACTAATTCTCGGTCTGATGTCACCTTCCACCCCGTCTTCATCATGTATCCACTCTCTTTCTACCCTTACTCTTGCACCAAATTCGGTTTTAATGGGTTCAAACTGATATTCAACGCCTAAAATGCCATAAAGCCGGTGTTTGTTGTTCGCTTCCGGTTCAAAACGTTTGGTAAACCGGTAGGTTAGCCCGGTGTTCAACCATTTAAACACTTTGTATCCAACCGATGCTTCTGTCAGGTGGCTGTTCACTTTACCCAAATTTTGGTTAAGTCTTACCTCTTGAGAAAAGGCAAAATCGAACTTCTTGGTTACAGAAAAATCTGTCGTTGCGCTAATTCTCGAAGTAATGTCTTTCTCTTTGGGCTTCTCGCCGTTTTGAGCAAAACCGTTTTGACAGAAACAGATGAGGGTTAACAAAGTGAATGAAAACCCGAAAATTAATCTTGCCATTTTTGTTGAAATAGGTAAAACTTTCAAAAAGTAGGTATTTCTAAAGCGCCGGAATAAGGCATAAAAATACAACATTTTTAAAGATAACTACTGCCATTCTTTGTTGCAGTCTTAAAATAGAATGTTCAAATTTTCATGCAATACCCGAAAATCAGGGTCTTCATTAGCTTTTTGTTCCTTCGCAAAGCCCATAAGCCACTCTGCAATGAACCCTTGTGCCTCTGCAATGACTTAATGTACCCCTGCAAAAACTTATTGCACCCCTGAATTGGGTTAATGCACCTCTGAATCGGGTTAATGCACCCTTGCAATAAATCAATTCCCCTCTGCAAAGACTTCATGCACCCCTGCATTGGGTTAATTCACCCCTGCATTGACTTAAAGTCCCCCTGCAATAACTCATTGCGCCCCTGCATTAAGTCAAAGTACCCCTGCATTACGTTAGAGTCAACCCTATTTTTTGACCCTCTCCTAAAATTGAAGGATGTTTTATTTTTTTTCCTGACAACTCACACAACTATTTTTGTATATTACTGCGTCATTCATCTGCATCACCTATATTTAGCAATTGGGGAACACAAACCAACTAACAAAACATTCTTTAAACCGCATTTAAACTCCAATTTATGCGTAATGAAAAAAATCCTTTCCCTGTTTCCGGCTTTAGGTCAGGCAGTCTTACAGCCGCTTTGCCCGATACGGAGGAAGAATCGCATAGATTTAAACAGCTCGTTCAGTTAGAAACCGCTTTGGCGCAAAGCAACCTGACTTACCTCGATATTACCTCCGAAGAAGAAGCATTGGTAAGAGAAATTGCGGCGACCAATACCCTTGCTGCAATGGATGCCCGCATAATACTGTACTCTGCTTATGGCGAAGAAATTGTATTCGCACTACCTGTGCTACCTCCTATTATAGCCGATAGCTTGGGCAATTGGAATATACATTTTAAAAATCAGGGCAGTAGTAATGCGCCATCGGTAACCGTATATCCCAATCCTGCAAACGAATATGTTAATTTTCAGCTAAATTTGAAGGGTACGGATCCCTTCTCACTCAAAATTTACAATGGCATTGGGATACAAGTACAAGAAGTTATCATAAAAGACAATCTTGCAAAACTGTCTGTAAATACTGCACATTGGAAAACCGGCTTATACTACTACCACTTGACAGACAACCAAAACACTTCTTACACCGGTAAATTTGTGATTTCCGGTAAGTAGCAATTTTCATAATGCTTTGCTGCCCTCTTTAAGCAGCAAGGCATTATTATTAATTATTAAAATGAGTAATTATGAATAAAGTAGTGATAATAACACTTCTGACTGTACTTATGCAATTGCTTGTAGCTCAATCTAAATACTACGAAGGTACTATTTCATGGGGTTGGATACAAGCATCTTCAGATATAATTTACACTAACGATACAACTTTTGCTTTGGGGTGTGGTAGCTACTTTGATATTAACAGCCGAGAAAAGACAAATATTGTTTTTTCTGACGATCGTTTGGCTAATTATATAGTAACTAATTATGGTGCAGAGTATGGTGATTTTGTGCGTAGAGATATGATTTCAACTCCATTTGGATTTGCCATAAGTGGTTGGATGAACAACGGGGTAGCTGCACCCATTACCAACGACACATACGACCACCAGTATTTAACGGAAATTGACCATCAAGGCAATTTGTTAAATTTTTACGACCTTAGAGAGTTCCCCTATCAAGGAGATGCTATGTGTATGTACTATTACCCCGAAACTAATACCTATTATGTGGGCGGGGAGGCATTTGAAAGCACAAACCCAACCCAAATGTGGCTGTTAAAAATGACCAATGGCGAAGTAGTTTGGCGAAATTACTATGGCACGTATGATTACAGGAATGCTATTCACAAATTGCTTCCCGCATCTGACGGCGGAGTGTATGCGGTTGCAGATGTTAATGTACTTACTGGATATCATTTGGGTAACTTCGCTATCTTGAAAATCAATCCTGACGGTTTTATTGAATGGAGTGAAACTTTTAGTGTAGGATATGAAGATAGATTAACTGACGCTATATTGACCTGCGATGAGGGATTTTTGCTCACAGGTGGAAGTAATTTGCCAAATCCGGTTAATAATAATCGTTTGTATGCTACAATTTTAAGGTTAGATTCAGAAAGAAATACTCTTTGGAATATGCAGTATTTGATTGACAGTTACAAAAGTGAAACAGTCAAGTGTTATCAAACTGGAGAAAATTTTATCTGCATTGGTAATGTGAAGTATATAGGAGTTCCTTGGAAAGCATTTATTATGAAAATTCGTGGCATTGATGGAGAACTTATTTGGACACGGTTTTACAATTATGGACTATCACACAATTATTTTTACAATTTCACCCCAGTTCCGAAGCCCTTAGGAGGTTTTGTTTGTGTGGGTCGAACAGAAACAGAATCAACTGCAGATGTGTACATCGTCAAAACCAACTGCATGGGCTTGCTCACCCTGCCGCAGGCGGCGTTTTCCGTTTCCCAAGACCCCAACCTGCCCGCCCGCTTCCTCTTTACCAACCAAAGCCAATACGCCTACCCCGACAGCATAGACGGCGGGCATTATATTTTAGATTGGGGCGATGGCAGCCCGCCCTACCTCTGCGGGCAAGGCTACGCCCCCTGCATTCAGGATACGCTCATTCACACCTACCAAACAGAAGGCATTTACGGCATTACCCTCCAAGCCATCGTTTGCAACGACACCTCCACACAAATCCAATCCATCTGTTTCGGCGTAGTTCCCAATCCGCAGGCAGAATTTAGTTACCAGGATTTCGGCGGCACCATCATATTTACCAACCTAAGCCAAAACAGCTACCTTGCCCAAGGCGGCTACTATCTCTGGGATTTTGGCGACGGCAGCCCGCCGGTTTCGGCAGAACACCCCACCCACGAATACGAAGAAAACGGCAGCTACACCGTTACCCTCACCCTCGTCGTTTGTGGAGATACTTCGGTGTATTCGCAAGAGGTTGTTGTGCAAACGGTAGGAAACCCACCCCAACCCCTCCAAGGAGGGGAATTACAGAGCATGTTGCAGGTTTATCCCAACCCAACCCAAAATACCTTAACCTTTACCTTACCCGAAAGCCAAACTCCCCCTTCAGGGGGCTGGGGGGTAACAGGGGATTTAGGGGTAAAACTCCTCTCCCTCACCGGTCAGACCATCCTCGAAACAACCTTTACCGCAGGGGAAACGAGTAAAACCGTTTCGGTGGCGCATCTTCCGGAGGGGTTGTATATTTATGTGGTTGAGAACGGTGGTGCTGTTTTGGCGCGGGGTAAGGTGGCGGTGGTGCGGTAGGTATCATTTAAAACGCTGTTTGCGTTGGAAACGCAGACAGCGTCGCACCCGCTTACCGACCATTGAAAAATAAAAAACCAAAAAGAAGTATATTTGCTTGTTCAAACCTTTTCCAAATCATTAAAACGTTCCGATTTGCTACTGCAAGAAGACACTACCATTCATCCCAACCTAAAAGACTACTATAAAATGTTGGACGATGTGGTTAAAGACGGGCGCAGTCTGTATGATTTGACCGAGCATGAATCTTCAGATTTTGAATCTCTAATGGGTAGCGACAATTCTACCGACACCTACATTCAGTCGTTACTGGCCATACCCCGCCTGCAAACCTACAACCGGGTTCCGCAACCTACGGCTGAAAGCAGCAAACGCCCGAACCAATCAATGCACCCTAAAAATGCTTCATGGTTATATCCCAATCCGGCTACCCATACATTCAACATTGCAAGTAATGTGCTATGGGACACTGCTACTCTGTATAATTTACATGGGCGCGAAGTAGCAGGTTATGCTTATGCCAACCAACCCCTACCTCTACCGGACAATTTGCCAAATGGCATGTATATCGTGCGGCTAATCCTACAAAATGGACAAACACAATCTGCCAAGTTGGTCATTTTTAAATAACCAGTATCATGAAAACATTGTGCTATTCTATAGTTTTTTTAATCAGCACTTGCTGCATTACAACAGCCCAGACGAATTGTGTACCCGGTAGTGTTTATGACTTTAACGGATACTTAGACGCATTCAAATCTATAGTCAAATTAGACAATGGAGATTATATTACGGGGGGAGGCACATTAAATTTATTGTCCAGTAATTCTAATATGTGTTTTGCGCGAATAGATGTTTGCGGTGATACTATTTGGACACATGCCTATGGTCAATTAAATGAAAGTTTTGTAGATGCCGATATTTACTACAAAGCCGGGGATAATTTTGTGGTTTCTACTTCAAGCTACTACAGCCACGTAACCCAAATGTATGGGTATGCAATGGTGAAACTCAGCCTGAATGGCGATACTATATGGTTGCGAACCTATCTTAATAGTATAAAGGTTTCAGGTCCTAAAGACGTTATCCAAACTTCAGATGGCGGTTTTGCCTTGATAGGTTTTTCGCAAAATTTCCCCAACGATTATGCCCGGATATGGTTTATCAAAACCGATGCCGAAGGCAATATGGAATGGGAAAGGTACTACGGCACTGACGGCAACTCTGAAAGCGGAGAACACTTAATGCAACTACCTGACGGGGGCTATCTGATATTGGGCAGGCGCAACAATGTAACTGCCGAAGTGGTGCGCATCTGGCTAATCCGCACCGACCCACAAGGCGATGTTTTGTGGGAGCGGTTTTACGGGAACAACTATTTTACAGGAGGAACGCATATTATCCCTGTGTCAGACGGTTTTATGTTAGTGGGTACCCAACATCCGGGAACTACTTGGCAAACTAACGGCGATGCTTATGTATTAAAAACAGATACTTTTGGCATCACACAATGGTCACATACTTTTGGCGGTTATTATTACGAACAGTTTGACAAAATCATGCAACTTTCCGATGGGAATTTTATGATTTTAGGAAGTACTTCTACCTTTGGCACAGGCGGCGGTTCGCCCGATGGATGGCTGTTTAAAATCAGTGCAGAGGGCGACAGCCTCTGGAGCAGAACTTACCGCTACGAAACTGCAGCAGACCGCTCAGAGTATTTATGGGACTTTCAGCCTGCTCCTGATGGCGGGTTTATGTTGGCAGGCTTTTGCGGCAGGGTGTTTCCCAACAATCAAGATGCTTGGGTCATCCGCACCGACAGCCTCGGCAATCCCTGCCCGCCCTACAATGGCTGCGATTGGCCGGTAGGTATAGCACCGGTTCCCCTCTTGGGAGGGGCAGGGGTGGTCGTCTATCCCAACCCCGCTCAAAACACCCTTCAAATCACGTTCCCCGATCTTTCCGCCGGCTCGTTGAGCGAAGCCGAAACGAGCCTTACCCTTCTCTCCCTCACCGGTCAGACCGTCCTGCAAACTACTTTGGGTGCAGGGGAAACGAGTAAAACCATTTCGGTGGCACATTTGCCGGTGGGGGTGTATGTTTATACCGTAGCACAATCGGGCGCAGTTTTGGCGCGGGGTAAGGTGGCGGTGGTGCGATAGTGAAAAGTGAAAAACTAAAAAGTGAAAAGTGAAAAACCTGAATGGCAGGGTGTTTAAAACCTCATAGTTTTTGCAAAACAAATTCCCGCCAACTTACAATTCCGTGTGCAAAGAGTTAAACAAACAAACTATATTTGTAAGAACTAAATCATACCGGAACATGAAACAAACAACCATTGCGCAAACCACATTACAACTCACCCCAACAGAAACGTCATTGGTACAAACTATAGCCCAAAGCAATACCAAAGCTGCTTTTGAAGCACAGTGTATCCGCTATCTAACACATGGGGAGGAGTACCAAATACAATTACCTCCCTTACCGCAAGAGGTACTAAATGGTTATTGGCAGATGTATATCAACTTTAAAAACGTTAGTACGTTTGCCTCGAACAGTTTGCAAATACACCCTAATCCTGCAAGCGATATACTTACGCTGAATTATGTAAATACCGATGACGTAGCAGCTACTCTAGAGTGGTACAATACAGTTGGCAAAGTACAAGATATACAAACACTGCCCAATAGTGGCACATACAGCATTGATGTTTCGCAGTGGGCAAACGGGATTTATTTCTGTCGCATGATAACAAACGGAAACAATATTACTATCTACAAAGTAATGATAATGCATTAGTAAACGGGTAATTTTAGTTACCTTTAAGTATTGCGTTGGTTTCAAAACCGACGCAATACTTGCAAAATGATTGTACATGAAAAAGTTACTATCAATATATTGTTGTTTGCTTTTTTTGTTAGGAGGGGCTGTGTTTTCACAAAACAAGTATTATGAAACAAGGTTAGATGCACCCATAGGTAACGATGTTTTTTGTGTGATGACAGAGAATGATTCTACTTTTTCTGTAATAGGGCGCTATTTCATAGATTATGGCACTTTTAACACTTCGTGGTCTTACTTTGCAAAATCAAACCAATTTGGTTTTGAAACTCCAATAACATATTACGAAGTAGATACTATTGGCGGAGATTTTGGCGTTTACGATATGGTAAAAACGGAAACAGGATATGTAGCTACAGGATACATTTCTACAAACGAATTTGACAATTATTATTATATTTTTCTGCTTTACCTTGATAACGAGGGAAATGTAATTGAGTTAAAAAACATTACCCCCGACAACAATGCCTCATTAGGCTACTCCATTGCCAAAAACACCGAAGGCGACCTATTCATTGGCGGCTACTACACCCCACCCTTTATATCACCCAATCGAGATAAACTCTACCTCGCTAAACTTAACTCAAGCGGAGAAAAGATTTGGGAATACACGGATTGGACATATCCTTACCACTGCGTCTTTCGTGCTGTACTACCCACCGATGATGGCGGCTGTTATGCCGCAGGGTATGTCAATGCCTATTTGTTCAACGAATCCGGCGAATTTTATCTAACTAAGTTTAACAGCAACGGAACAATGGCTTGGGAAAGAATTTATGATGTCGGTACTACCGATGCCTGTTATGATATGGCTCTGACCCGAGATAGTGGTTTAATCCTTTGTGGGGAAAGTGGATTCAGAAAAGCACATTTGTTAAAGACCAATAATGCCGGTGATAGTATATGGAGTAAAAAATATTTTTTAAATGAAGAAAGAAGTGAATTTGTGAAGGTGGCCTCCCTTCTGGACACTACATACGTAGCCATTGGCAGTATTAAATCAAATGATGACCCTGGTATGGATTTACTCATCACCAAAGTAGACTCATTGGGCAATCTGATGTGGCATAGGCGATATGGTCAACAAGAAATTAACGATTACGGATATGACTTTACCCCGGTACCAATTCCCAAAGGCGGGTTTGTGGTAGTAGGTCGTACAGATACTATTGTTCCCACCTCCAACCCCGGCATACAATGGTCTTTGGGGAGGGGCTATATAGTCAAAACCAACTGCATGGGCTTGCTAACTATGCCGGAAGCTGCATTTACCACAGAGCAAGACCCCGATGTACCAAGCCGTTTCCTGTTCACCAACCAAAGCCAATACGCCTATCCCGACAGCATAGACGGCGGGTATTACGTATTGGATTGGGGCGATGGCAGCCCGCCCTACCTCTGCGGGCAAGGCTACGCCCCCTGCACCCAAGATACGCTCATCCACACCTACCAGACGGAGGGCATCTACGGCGTTACCCTCCAAGCCATCGTTTGTAACGATACCTCCACCCAAATCCAATCCATCTGTTTCGGCGTAGTTCCCAATCCGCAGGCAGAATTTAGTTACCAGGATTTCAGCGGTGCTATCATATTTACCAACCTAAGCCAAAACAGTTACCTTGCCCAAGGCGGCTACTATGTTTGGGATTTCGGCGACGGCAGCCCGCCGGTTTCGGCAGAACACCCCACTCACGAATACGAAGAAAACGGCAGCTACACCGCTACCCTCACTTTGGTAGTCTGTGCCGATACTTCGGTTTACACGCTGGAGGTGGTTGTGCAGACGGTAGGCATTTCACCTCCCGACCCCCTAAAGAGGGAGAAAACCTTACATATTTACCCCAACCCCGCCCAAAACACCCTAACCTTCGCCCTACCCGAAGGCCAAACTCCCCCTTCAGGGGGCTGGGGGGTAACAGGGGATTTAGGGGTAAAACTCTACAACCTCACGGGTCAGTTGGTTTTGCAAATCACCCTTGCGGCGGGAGAAACCGTCAAAACCATTTCGGTGGCACATCTTCCGGAGGGGTTGTATATTTATGTGGTTGAGTACGGCGGTGTTGCTTTGGCGCGGGGGAAGGTGGCGGTGGTGAGATAGTGAAAAGTGAAAAACTAAAAGTGAAAAGTAAAAAACCTGAAAGGCAGGGTGTTTAAAAACCTCATAGTTTTGGCGAAACAAATTCCCGCCAACTTACAATTCCGTGTGCAAAGAGTTAAACAAACAAACTATATTTGTAAGAACCAAATCATACCGGAACATGAAACAAACAACCATTGCGCAAACGGCAAAGCAACTCACCCCAACAGAAACGTCATTGGTACAAACTATAGCCCAAAGCAATACTAAGGCTGCTTTTGAAGCACAATGTATCCGCTATCTTACACATGGGGAGGAGTACCAAATACAATTGCCTCCTTTGCCCGATTTAAACGGTTTTTCTGAAGGGACAGGTGTTGGAGACGGTAGCCCCGAAGATCTTGCAGACGACATCAGAAACAATTCGGTTTCGGATAACGAACTGTCTGTCCGTACCACACAGGCTGTGCAATACTATTTGCAACAGGACTCTACCCAACAAGAGGCGATTGATTTTTTAACAGAATTAGACACCCACGAAGCCAAAACCATGTTGCTCGGTGCCTATCTGCAACAGTCCGATACCGCTATGGTGAGGCACTACCGCCTGCTGTTGAACGCTGACACTGTTGTCAATCCCAACCTGAAAGACTACTACAAAATGTTGGACGATGTGGTCAAAGACGGGCGCAGTCTGTATGATTTGACCGAGCATGAATCTTCAGATTTTGAATCTCTAATGGGTAGCGACAATTCTACCGACACCTACATTCAGTCGTTACTGGCCATGCCCCGCCTGCAAACCTACAACCGCATTCCGCAACCTGTAAATGAAAGCAACAAACGCCCAAACCAAGTAAGCCAGTCAAAAAATGCTTCATGGTTATATCCCAATCCCGCCACAAACACCATAAACATTGCTTCTAACCTGCAATGGAAAACAGCCACCCTCTACAATTTACTCGGAAAGATATTAGCCGGATATACTTCTGAAAATAATAGTCTGTCGTTGCCCGAAAACCTGCAAAACGGAATTTATATCGTCCAATTGACTCTGGAAAACGGCCAAACTCAAACGGCCAAATTGTTCATCTCAAAATAGTTTGCGTCATGAAAAAAATATGCAACTTCGCAGTTTTTTTTCTCGGCATCGGTTTTTTGATACAGGCTCAAAACGACTGTGTTCCGGGTAAAGTGTATGATTATAACGGGCAATTAGAGGCTTTCAAATCATTAGCTTTATTAGATAATGGGGACTACATAGCAGGTGGTTCTTCATGGAGTTCTACGGTTGGGTATTATAATATGTACTATGCCCGAATAGATATATGTGGCGACACTATATGGTCAATTCCCTATGGGCAAAGCTATGAAAGTTTTGTTGATGCTGACATTTACTACAAATCAGGAGATGATTTTGCAGTATCCGCCACCGCTTATTACAACCATATAACCCAGATTTACGGATTTGGTTTGGTGAAACTTGACCTGAACGGCGATACCGTTTGGCTGCGCACCTATCTGAACAGCATAAAGGTTACTGGTCCCAAAGACGTTATCCAAACCTCGGACGGCGGGTTTGCGCTGGTGGGTTTTTCACAAAACTTTCCCAACGACTATGCACAAATTTGGTTTATCAAAACCGATGCCGAAGGCAATATAGAATGGGACAGATATTACGGCACTGACAGTAATTCGGAAGGTGGAGAACACCTGATGCAACTGCCCGATGGAGGGTATTTAATATTGGGCTACCGATACAATCATTCCACCCAAGTGTACCGTATCTTGCTTATCCGCACCAATTACCAAGGCGATGTTTTGTGGGAACGGCTTTATGGAAACAACTATTTTACAGGAGGAACGCATATTATCCCTGTGTCAGACGGTTATATGTTAGTGGGTACCCAACATCCGGGAACTACTTGGCAAACTAACGGCGATGCTTATGTATTAAAAACAGATACTTTTGGCATCACACAATGGTCACATACTTTTGGCGGTTATTATTACGAACAGTTTGACAAAATCATGCAACTTTCCGATGGGAATTTTATGATTTTAGGAAGTACTTCTACCTTTGGCACAGGCGGCGGTTCGCCCGATGGATGGCTGTTTAAAATCAGCGCGGAGGGCGACAGCCTCTGGAGCAGAACTTACCGCTACGAAACTGCAGCAGACCGCTCAGAGTATTTATGGGACTTTCAGCCTGCTCCTGATGGCGGTTTTATGTTGGCAGGTTTTTGTGGCAGGGTGTTTCCCAACAATCAAGACGCATGGGTCATCCGCACCGACAGCCTCGGCAATCCCTGCCCGCCCTACAATGGCTGCGATTGGCCGGTAGGTATAGCACCGGTTCCCCTCTTGGGAGGGGCAGGGGTGGTCGTCTATCCCAACCCCGCTCAAAACACCCTTCAAATCACGTTCCCCGATCTTTCCGCCGGCTCGTTGAGCGAAGCCGAAACGAGCCTTACCCTTCTCTCCCTCACCGGTCAGACCGTCCTGCAAACTACTTTGGGTGCAGGGGAAACGAGTAAAACCATTTCGGTGGCACATCTGCCGGAGGGGGTGTATGTTTATACCGTAGCACAATCGGGCGCAGTTTTGGCGCGGGGTAAGGTGGCGGTGGTGCGATAGTGAAAAGTGAAAAACTAAAAGTGAAAAGTAAAAACCTGAAAGGCAGGGTGTTTAAAAACCTCATAGTTTTGGCGAAACAAATTCCCGCCAACTTACAATTCCGTGTGCAAAGAGTTAAACAAACAAACTATATTTGTAAGAACCAAATCATACCGGAACATGAAACAAACAACCATTGCGCAAACGGCAAAGCAACTCACCCCAACAGAAACGTCATTGGTACAAACTATAGCCCAAAGCAATACTAAGGCTGCTTTTGAAGCACAATGTATCCGCTATCTTACACATGGGGAGGAGTACCAAATACAATTGCCTCCTTTGCCTAATTTAAGTGGTTTTGAGGGAATGACAGGCGTTGGAGACGGCAGCCCCGAAGCCCTAGCAGACGACATCAGAAACAATTCGGTTTCGGATAACGAACTATCTGTCCGTACCACACAGGCTGTGCAATACTATTTGCAACAGGACTCTACCCAACAAGAGGCGATTGATTTTTTAACCGAATTGGATACCCGTCTGGCCAGAACCATGTTGCTGGGCGCTTACATGCAACAGGGCGATACCGCCTTGGTCAGGCACTACCGTCTGTTACTCGATGCTGATACTGTTGTAAATGCCTATCTAAAAGATTATTACAAGCTGTTGGAACTGGTGGTCAAAGACGGGCGCAGTCTGTATGATTTGACCGAGCAAGAAATTGTAGAATTTGAAGAGCTTGCGGTAAACGACAATACTGTTGCCGCAACATATATTCAGTCTTTGTTGGCCATTCCTCGTTTGCAAACCTACGACCGAACTCCTCAGCCAATAGGCCAGAGTGCTAAACGCCCGAACCAGACTTCGCTGTCACAAAAACAAAATTGGTTCTATCCCAATCCAGCAACTCACAGTATTCGTCTGAAAACCGTTGAACCTTGGCAGAGACTTACACTTTACAATTTATATGGACAAGTGCAAGCGAGCTATATCAATGTTTCCGAAGCCTATGCTTTGCCCATTGGTCTGGCAAACGGCATTTATATCCTATCTTTACAATTAAGTGACGGGAATGTTAAAACGGGCAAATTGTTCATCTCCAAATAATTTGCGCTATGAATAACCCACACTTTATTTTAGTTTTTTTATTGTGCGTCCCTATACCTTTAAAGGCTCAAACCGATTGTTCGCCGGATAACCTATATGATTTTAACGGATATTATGATACTTTCAAATCCATAGTATTATTAGAAAACGATGATTACCTGACAGGAGGTTCAACTTTAAACTTATCACCCAATAATTCTAAAATGTGTTTTGCCAGAATAGATGCTTGCGGTGATAGTATTTGGACTCGTGCCTATGGTCAGCTAAATGAAAGTTTTATAGATGCCGATATATACTACAAATCCGGAGATAATTTTGTGGTTTCTGCAACTGCACATTATAGTTTTGAAACAACAGAATACAGTTATGCTTTGCTAAAACTTGGCTTGGAAGGTGATACTATTTGGCTACGAAAATATTTAGGAGGCCTCAAAATCACAGGGGCCAAAGACGTTATCCAAACCTCGGACGGAGGGTTTGCACTGGTAGGTTTTTCGCAAAACTTTCCCAACGACTATGCACGGATATGGTTTATCAAAACAGATTCCGATGGCAATATGGAATGGGACAGATATTATGGCACTGACAACAACTCGGAAGCCGGCGAACACCTGATGCAACTACCAGACGGAGGGTATTTAATATTGGGCAGTCGTATCTACCCTGGTACAGAAACCGTTAAAATCTGGCTAATCCGCATCAACCCACAGGGCGATGTTTTGTGGGAACGGTTTTATGGGAACAATTTTGCTACTTACGGTTCACATATAATACAGGTATCGGATGGCTATATGATAACTGGTAATCAATATGCTGCCCCCACCTGGCAGATTGCCGGCAATGCCTACATTCTAAAAACAGACACCTTTGGCATTACGCAGTGGGTGCGCACTTATGGGGGAGAGTATAGTGAGAATATTACTAAAATCATGCCTTTGGAAGATGGCAACTTTATGTGTGTTGCCAATAATGCTTCTTTTGGCACCGGCGGTGGTTCTGCCGACGGCTGGCTGTTTAAAATCAACGCGGAGGGTGACAGTCTATGGAGCAGAACCTACCGCTACGAAACGGCAGCCAATCGTTCAGAGTATTTATGGGACTTTGCCCCTGCTCCTGATGGCGGTTTTATGTTGGCAGGCTTTTGCGGCAGGGTATTTCCCAACAATCAAGATGCTTGGGTCATCCGCACCGACAGCCTCGGCAACCCCTGCCCGCCCTACAATGGCTGCGATTGGCCGGTGGGAATATTACCCCCCGGCCCCCTAAAGGGGGAGAAAACCATACATATTTACCCCAATCCCGCCCAAAACACCCTAACATTTGAATTAACAGATGTCTTAAAGTCCCCTTCAGGGGATTTAGGGGTAAAACTTCTCTCCCTCACCGGCCAAACCGTGATGCAAACTACTCTTGGTGCAGGCGAAACCCATAAAACCATTTCGGTGGCACATCTGCCGGAGGGGGTGTATGTTTATACCGTAGCACAATCGGGCGCAGTTTTGGCGCGGGGGAAGGTGGCGGTGGTGAGATAGGAGGATTAAGCTTGTCAGCAGGTAAAGAATTACAGAATGGCTAAAACTATAATAGTATTGGTTAATTGTTCGAGTTTGTTGGATTTAAAAGGAGTATTACCCATTGACAAAACCAAAAAATTAATGCCACTACCTTGGAAGGAGTGGCATTAATATAGACTAACCTAACAGCCAATTTAACAAATCAATCCTCTAAGTTAAAAGACAGGTTTCACACAAGTTGTTTTTGACGAATCAGATTTAGTGCACTACCTGCTTTAAACCAGGCTATTTGTTGCTCGTTGTAAGTATGTTTTGCTTCAAATGAGTTGGAACTTCCATCAGCATGGGTTAATACGATAGTCAGGTTTTTACCGGGTTCAAAATGGGTTAAACCTACTACATCAACAACATCATCCTGACGGATCAGGTCGTAATCAGCAGGATTGACAAAAGTCAGTGCCAGCATACCTTGTTTTTTAAGGTTTGTTTCATGAATACGGGCAAACGATTTAACGACAACAGCTCTTACTCCCAAATGACGGGGTTCCATGGCGGCATGTTCACGACTTGAGCCTTCTCCGTAGTTTTCTTCACCAAAAACTATGGTGCCTATTCCTTTTGCTTTAAAATAGCGAGCTAAATCCGGAACTGCTGTAAATTCTCCGGTTAAGGGATTAAAGACAGTATTTGCCAGATCATTGAAATAGTTAGTTGCCCCGATGAGCATATTGTTAGAGATATTATCCAAATGACCGCGAAAGCGCAGCCAAGGTCCGGCCATCGAGATATGATCAGTTGTACATTTGCCTTTGGCTTTGATGAGCAATCGAAGACCTTTCAGGTCAGTACCTTCCCAAGCGGGGAAAGGAGAGAGCAATTGTAAGCGTTTGGAATCGGGATGAACGACAACATTAACCTTACTGCTATCATCCGCAGGGGCAACATAGCCTGCATCTTTCACATCAAACCCTTTTTGGGGCAATTCATCGCCAAAAGGAGGATCTAACTTTACTTCAATTCCGTCTTCATTAATTAAGGTATCGGCAAGCGGATTGAAGGAAAGGTCGCCTGCAAGTACCATGGCCGTAACGATTTCGGGCGATGCGACAAATGCTCGGGTGGCGGGATTGCCATCATTTCGTTTGGCAAAGTTCCGGTTGAACGAGGTAATAATCGAGTTGGCCTTGTTTGGGTCGTTAGTATGCCGGCTCCATTGCCCGATACAAGGCCCGCAGGCATTCGCCAGCACAACTCCGCCTATTTTTTCAAACAAACTGAGGATTCCATCTCGTTCTACGGTATAACGAACTTGTTCAGAACCGGGAGTGATGGTAAATTCAGACTTTGCTTTCAATTTTTTAGCGATTGCCTGCTTTGCGATAGAAGCAGCTCTATCCAAATCCTCGTAAGAGGAGTTTGTGCAAGAACCTATCAATCCTACTTCTAACTTTTGCGGATAACCATTGTCTTTTACTGCTTTTGCAAACTCAGAAATTGGCCATGCCAAATCAGGGGTGTAGGGACCATTTACATGGGGTTCGAGCGAGGAAAGATCAATTTCTATAACCTGATCAAAATATTTTTCGGGGTGTAGGTAAACTTCATCATCACCGGTCAGGTGGTGTGCGATAGCATCGGCAAGTTCGGCTATTTCTTTTCGTTCAGTTGCTCGTAAGTATCTGCTCATAGCCTCGTCGTAGCCAAACAAAGAGGTAGTTGCGCCGATTTCAGCACCCATATTGCAAATTGTTCCCTTTCCTGTACACGATATATTGCGGGCACCTTCGCCAAAGTATTCCAGAATACATCCGGTACCCCCTTTCACAGTCAAGATACCGGCTACTTTCAATATAACATCTTTTGCCGAAGTCCAACCGTTCATTTTTCCGGTGAGTTTAACTCCGATGAGTTTGGGCATCAGCAGTTCCCAAGCCATTCCGGCCATTACATCTACTGCATCTGCTCCACCTACTCCGATAGCTACCATACCCAAACCGCCTGCATTAACGGTATGGGAGTCAGTTCCGATCATCATGCCACCCGGGAAAGCATAATTCTCTAAAACCACTTGGTGTATAATACCGGCACCGGGTTTCCAAAATCCAATTCCGTATTTATCAGACACAGAAGCCAAAAAGTCATAGACCTCTTTGTTGGTGTCAATTGCTTCAGCCAGGTCTTTTTCTGCTCCGTTTTTGGCTAAAATCAAATGGTCGCAGTGAACAGTACTTGGCACTGCCACTTTGGTTCGACCGGCTGTCATAAATTGTAGAAGTGCCATTTGTGCGGTGGCATCCTGCATTGCCACTCGGTCAGGAGCAAAATCAACATAGTCGTTTCCTCTGCTTAAAGCTGTTTGAGGTAACCGGTTTTCCCATAAATGGCTATACAGAATTTTTTCGGTCAGACTGAGCGGGTGATTCAAAAAATTGCGGGCAGCGGCTACCCTTCGGGGCATATCGGCATAAACCGATTTTATCAGGTCTAAATCAAATACAGACATTTTATTTAGGTATGTTTAGTGAAAAATTACAAGTTGGTTAAAAAAGCGGAAAAAATTGTGCAAAATCATCAGTGAAATTATCAGAGAGATAATCGTGAATTTCAACACTCGATATCTCATTCACATGATTTTATGAAATAAATAACAATTAGGTTTGCATCAGGTTTGGTAAAGTTGTATGAAATTAAGTATTAACCAGAAGATAAACAGGGACAATAAGTGTACAATTTTAGCTATTACAAAAATAAGTGAGCGAAGGTATCAAAAATTCTTAGTGGTAATGAGCCGGAAATTTGTAGCTTTCAAAATAAATACTTTAATTTACGGGCATTAAACATTAGCGCATAGATGAGTTGTACTCCACCGCTCCAACTTTTTATTGAGTATTTAGAAAATCAGAAAAAATATTCACCACATACGGTGATTGCATACAAAAATGACATTGAGCAACTGTATGCTTATGTGGTTTTGACTTACGAAATTCAGGATATTACCCCGGATAAAATTACCTTGCAGCATCTGAAATCGTGGATAGCTGAACTGGTTTTGCAAAAGTTGAAAATCGTAAGCATCAAGCGCAAAGTATCTGCTGTTAAATCTTACTATAAGTTTTTGAAAAGGGAGTCTATTGTAAAAGTTACTCCTACGCAAAATATACCGTCAATACAAAAGACAGGACGAAAACTGCCGAAATATATTGATCAGGAAAAAATAGCATTTCTTTTAGATGAAGTAACGTTTACCGATGATTTTACCGGAATTAGGGATAAAACCATTCTCGAACTGTTTTTTGCCACAGGCATGAGGGTTAGTGAGCTTTTGTCATTAACCATCAACTCAATTGACACTCAGTCTGAAACAGTAAGGTTCATTGCCAAGGGAAAAAAAGAGCGAATAATGCCACTCGGTCAAAAACAATTAAAACAACTTGAAGTTTATATGAATGTGCGCAATGAAACATTTCCCAATCCTGCGCAGGAACATTTATTTTTGAATAAAAAAGGGAATTTATTAAATCCGAAATCTGTTTACCTTTTAACCGTTAAATATTTAGGTTATGTTACCACCACATCTGCTAAAAACCCACATGTTCTGCGTCATACATTTGCCACTACTTTATTAAATAATGGAGCAGACATAAAATCAATCAGTAAACTTCTGGGACATTCCAGTCTTTCTGCTACCCAGATATATACCCACGCCTCTATTGAAAAGATAAAAGAAGCTTATAAGCAGGCACATCCCAGAGGAGGGTAAACACCAAAACTATAAACAACAGTTGAGTTTATCATTTATAAATACTGAAGACATGATATAGTCAGTATTTGATACAATGAGCTTGTGAAAATGTTAATTTTTTAAACAGAAAAACAACAATTTATGAAGGTAATCATTCAATCCGTTCAGTTTACTGCAGCACAACCTTTGCTTGATTATACTGAAAAAAAAGTCAGTAAATTATCACAATATTTTGACCGTATCACCGATGCTGAAGTGTATTTGACCTTAGACAATAAGTCCAGCCATATAAAAGATAAGACCGCAAAGATTAAAATCAATCTTCCGGGTGAACAAATCATAGCCGCAGAAACAAACAAAGTGTTTGAAGAGGCAATAGATGCGGCTGTTGAATCCTTAAAAAAGCAAATTGAAAGATATAAAGATAAAATTCGACTTCGGTAATTTTTTTTCAAAAAAAATGCTCTTGATAAAAACAATTATCGTATCTTTGCACACCGAAAGAGAAAGCAGGGTTTAAAGTCAGTAAATCCTGCATTTTTGACATAGATAAGGATATAAAATTCTGATTGGGGGGATACCAAAGCGGCCAACTGGGGCAGACTGTAAATCTGCTGGCTCATGCCTTCGTAGGTTCGAATCCTGCTCCCCCCACTCGGTATTTAATATAGAAACTTTGTGTGCCCAAACGAAAGTAACCGGCACACAAGCAGGCGGGAGTAGCTCAGTTGGTAGAGCATCAGCCTTCCAAGCTGAGGGTCGCGGGTTCGAGCCTCGTCTCCCGCTCTTTTTTCATTTGTAAACCAAATGTTAAAAAGGCCAATGTAGCTCAGGGGCAGAGCACTTCCTTGGTAAGGAAGAGGTCATGGGTTCAATTCCCATCATTGGCTCATTAAATAAAAATAAATTTAACAAAATCGCTTAAACCTAAAAAGGAAAATTAAACTATGGCTAAGCAGGAATTTGTACGTAACAAACCGCACGTTAACATCGGAACTATCGGACACGTTGACCACGGTAAAACCACATTAACAGCGGCAATTACCTATGTATTGTCTTTGGAAGGATTGGCACAGAAAAAAGACTATGATTCAATTGACTCTGCCCCTGAAGAAAAAGAAAGAGGTATCACGATTAATACCGCTCACGTAGAGTATGAAACCAATAACCGTCACTATGCACACGTAGATTGCCCCGGCCACGCCGACTATGTGAAAAACATGGTTACCGGTGCTGCTCAGATGGACGGTGCTATCTTGGTTTGCGCAGCAACTGACGGCCCAATGCCTCAAACCCGTGAGCACATCTTGTTGGCTCGTCAGGTAGGTGTTCCCCGTATCGTTGTTTATATGAACAAAGTGGATTTGGTGGATGATCCGGAATTGATAGAGTTGGTAGAAATGGAATTACGTGAGTTGCTCACTTTTTACAACTTCCCCGGTGATGATACGCCAATTATTAAAGGTTCTGCACTAAAAGCTTTGAATGGTGACCCCGAAGAAATGAAGGTTATCAAAGAATTGATGCAGGCTGTTGATGACTATGTTCCTGTACCAGAGCGTGCAGTTGATAAAACTTTCTTAATGCCTATTGAAGACGTGTTTTCAATTACAGGTCGTGGAACTGTGGCAACCGGAAGAATTGAAAGAGGGGTTATTAACTCAGGCGACCCTGTAGAAATTATCGGTCTTCGTCCCGTTGAAGAAAAACCTTTAACTTCTGTAGTAACAGGTGTGGAAATGTTCCGCAAAATCTTGACCCGCGGAGAAGCCGGTGATAACGCAGGTTTGCTGTTGCGAGGTATTGACAAAGACGCACTTAAACGAGGAATGGTTATTTGCAAACCCGGATCGGTAAAACCTCACACTAAATTTTTAGCTGAGGTGTACGTGTTGAGCAAAGAAGAAGGCGGCCGTCATACTCCGTTCTTTAACAAATACCGTCCGCAATTCTATTTCCGAACAACTGACGTAACCGGCTCAATTACCCTTCCCGATGGTGTGGAAATGGTAATGCCCGGCGACAACCTGACCATTAACGTAGAACTGATTTACCCCATCGCTATGGAAAAAGGTTTGCGTTTCGCAATTCGTGAAGGTGGTCGTACAGTTGGTGCAGGTCAAGTAACTGAGATTTTATCTTAATACTATTATTCTCAAAAGAACTTGAACGGGTGTAGCTCAGTTGGTAGAGCGACGGTCTCCAAAACCGTAGGCCGAGGGTTCGAGCCCTTCCGCCCGTGCTAATTTTAATTGAAAGTCTGAAAATTCGACAATGGAGAAGGTAAAACTATACATAAAGGAAACCATTCACGAACTGTTATATAAAGTAAGTTGGCCCACTTGGGAAGAACTTCAGGGCAGTGTGATGGTTGTGTTGATTGCCACATTAATATTTTCGATCACTATCTTTTTAATTGATTTTATTTTTGGTGCAAATCCTGAAAACAATCTGTTTCAAGGAATTATGTATTATATCTACAGCATTTTTAGTTAATATTGGTTGTAGCATTCTGTTTTAAGCATGAAAGAAGAAATAACACAGGTACCTGTAAAAAGGTGGTATGCCCTTAGGGTTATTAGCGGTAAGGAGCGCAAAATAAAAGAGCATCTTGACAAAATGCTGATAGCTAATAAATGGAACGAAATAGTAACACAAATTTTAGTTCCATTAGAAAAGGTATATACTGTAAAGAACGGAAAAAAATCGGTCAAAGACCGCAACTTTTATCCGGGATATATTCTTGTGGAAGCATTAGAAGGTAAAATGCACGCCGATATCGTTCAAAGCATACGGAATTTTAATGGAGTCATTAATTTTCTGGGAACTGAAACTCCGATCCCGCTTCGTGAATCTGAAGTCAACCGGATTTTAGGAAAAGTAGATGAAATGCAGGATGTTGGGGAACATGTTATAGAGCCATTTATTATTGGCGAAAAAGTTAAGATTATTGACGGTCCGTTTAATGATTTTGACGGCACAATTGAGGAAATACACGAAGACAAGAAAAAACTGAAAGTCATCGTAAGAATTTTTGGTCGAAGAACTCCGGTCGAGTTAAATTTTGTTCAAGTAGAAAAAATTAATCAAAGCTAATGGCTAAAGAAGTAGAAAACCTGGTCAAGCTGATAGTAAAAGGAGGACAAGCAAATCCATCCCCGCCAATTGGTCCGGCACTCGGTTCAAAAGGTGTTAATATTATGCAGTTCTGTAAAGAATTCAATGCACGAACTCAGGAGATGCAAGGCGAGTTGTTACCGGTCTTATTGACAGTTTATAAAGACAAGTCATTCACATTTGTCATTAAAACGCCTCCTACTCCAATTTTAATTGGACAGGCTTGTAAGTTAAAACCTAAAAAGGCAACAAGCAAACTCGCAGGAGCTTCGCCCGAGCCTAACCGTCGTAAAGTAGGCAATTTAACATGGGAGCAGGTTCAGCAGATAGCTGAAAAGAAAATGCCCGATTTGAATGCCTTTACTATCGAATCTGCAATGAGAATGGTCGCAGGTACAGCCCGAAGTATGGGAGTTACAGTATCAGGAACCCCACCCTGGCAGAAGTCTTAGACAAGTAGAGTATATTAGGAACAGATTTTTGAGCAAAGAGTAAAAACTAAATATCGTGAAACTCACAAAAAAACGCAAAGCAATAGTAGGCAAGGTTGACAGCAACAAAATGTATGCCCTTACTGAAGCTGCTGCATTAGTAAAAGAGGTTAATACCACTAAGTTTGATGCGTCTGTAGATTTGCATGTGCGACTTGGAGTAGATCCGCGCAAACCGGATCAGGCACTTCGTGGTACAGTTTCCTTGCCACATGGTACAGGAAAAGTAAAACGCGTGTTGGTTTTGTGTACTCCGGATAAAGAAGAAGAAGCAAAACAAGCCGGTGCCGATTATTACGGACTCAATGAGTATGTTGATAAGATTTTGGCAGGATGGACAGATATAGATGTCATTATTGCGACCCCTAATGTTATGGCTCAAGTTGGTAAGTTAGGACGTGTTTTAGGCCCCCGTGGTTTGATGCCAAACCCCAAAACCGGAACTATTACCCCTAACGTAGCCGCAGCTGTTGCCGAAGTAAAACAAGGTAAAATCGCATTTAAAGTTGACAAGTTTGGTATCATCCATGCATCGGTTGGACGGGTTTCTTTTTCACCCGAAAAACTGACAGAAAATGCAGTGGAATTGGTACAGACATTGGCTAAAATGAAACCTACTGCAGCAAAAGGCACCTATTTTAAAAGTATTTTTATGGCAAGTACGATGAGTCCCGGAATTGCCATTGAACCTAAATCAATTAAAGGTATTTAATCATGAGAAGGGAAGGAAAAGCGGCAATCATTGAGGAGCTTAAGGAAAAATTTGGCAGTAGCGAATATTTCTATCTGGCAGATTCATCAACTCTTACGGTTGAAGAGATTACCAAAGTGCGTAGAATATTTTATTCTAAGGGGTTACAGTTGAAAGTGGCTAAAAATACACTTATCAAAAAGGCCTTGGACCAAATCAGCGAGTCTAAATACACTGATATTTACTCTCAGTTACACGGACCGACAACTATAATTTTTACCGAGACATCGAATCTACCTGCAAAAGCAATTCAAGACTTACAAAACAATGAGAAAATGGAAGGCTTTGTTTTTAAAGCCGCATATATTGACTCAGCAGTTTTTGTAGGTGAAGAAAATCTGGAAACACTTACTAAACTGAAATCCAAGTTTGAATTGTTAGGAGAGGTTATCGGAATTTTACAATCTCCTGCCAAGAATGTTATTTCTGCCTTGAAATCGGGTGGTGATAAATTGGCGGGTATTGTCAAGACTTTATCTGAAAAAGAATAATACAGACAATCCTTTGGTTACGCACTCTAGATATATATTCAATATTTACTAACGCTTGCTTTTTTAAAAGGCGAATTTGAAAACAATTTAAAAAAATAATAAAATGGCAGATTTAAAAGCATTTGCAGAACAGTTAGTTAACTTAACCGTCAAAGAAGTTAACGAGTTAGCCCGAATTCTAAAAGATGATTACGGCATTGAACCCGCTGCTGCTGCTCCAGTTATGGTTGCAGGCGGTGGAGGTGGCAGTACCGAACAAGCAGCAGAAGCAGTTCAAACCGAATTTGATGTTTTACTAAAATCGGCTGGTCCCAATAAACTAAATGTTGTGAAAGTTGTAAAAAACATTACTAATTTAGGTTTGAAAGAATCCAAAGATTTGGTAGATGCAGCTCCTTCAGTTGTGAAAGAAAAAGTTTCTAAAGAAGAGGCTGAATCAATTAAAGCTCAATTAGTAGAAGTTGGTGCGGAAGTAGAAGTGAAGTAATTATTGTGTTTTGAAAAACAGTTAGCGAAACTCCGTCATTCAACTATTACTTGTTGAATGTTTAAAGGAATTGGTGCGTTGTTATTGTACAATCCTATTTTGTTTCCAATTTTTCACACATAATTTTACTCGCTACGCTTAAACTATCAACACAACTACATTTATCCGCTTAAATAGGCAATGGAACAGCCTGTTCCTTTGCCTATTTTGTATTTACTTTAATTCAAAATAAAGTCTGTTTTAATATGGCTATTTATAAAAGCGGTTACACAGAGAGAGTTAACTTTGGCAAAATCAAACAAACTTTCGATTACCCTGATTTATTAGGAATTCAAATTGATGCATTTAAGAAGTTTTTTCAAATTGAAACTACTCCAGAAAACAGGTCCAACGAGGGTTTGTATGCTGTTTTCAGAGAAAACTTCCCCATTAGTGATGCAAGAAACATTTTTACCCTCGAATTTTTGGATTATTTTATAGATCCTCCCAGATACACTATTGAAGAATGTATCAATAGGGGGCTAACTTATAGTGTGCCTTTAAAAGCCAAACTGCGTTTGTCATGTAACGACGAAGAGCATGTTGACTTTAAAACAATTGAGCAGGAGGTTTTTTTGGGCAATCTGCCTTATATGACTGCAAAGGGCACTTTTATTGTAAATGGTGCTGAACGTATCGTAGTTTCGCAGTTGCATCGTTCTCCCGGTGTATTTTTTAGTCAAAGTGTACATCCAAATGGCACACGGATTTATTCTGCAAGAGTAATTCCCTTTAAGGGTGCCTGGATAGAATTTGCTACAGACATCAACAATGTGATGTATGCTTATATTGACCGTAAAAAGAAGTTTCCGGTAACTACCTTGTTACGGGCAATTGGTTATGACACGGATAAGTCTATTTTAGAATTGTTTGACCTTGCCAATGAAATTCAGGTAACTCAAACTACCCTGGAGGCTAATCTTGGAAAAAAACTGGCAGCGAGGGTTCTTAGAACCTGGGTCGAAGATTTTGTTGATGAAGATACCGGTGAAGTTGTTACCATAGAGCGAAATGAAGTATTATTGGACAGGGATACTGTATTAGACGAAAATAATATACAGGATATTCTCGAAACGGGTATTGCAACCATCATTCTTCAAAAAGACGAACGTGCAGGAGATTTTGCAATTATTTTGAATACTTTGCAAAAGGATACTTCCAACTCTGAATTAGAAGCTGTTCAGCATATATACAGACAATTAAGAGGTGCTGACCCCCCGGATGAAGAAACAGCCCGTGGTATTATTGACAAACTATTTTTCTCGGATAAACGATATGATTTGGGGGAAGTAGGACGTTACAAAATCAACAAGAAGTTAAAGTTGACAACTTCTGAATCTGTAAGAGTGCTTACTAAGGAAGATATCATCAGTATGGTAGAATATCTGGTGAAATTGACCAATCAGAACGCAGAGATTGACGATATTGATCATTTAAGTAACCGCCGTATTCGGACAGTTGGTGAACAATTGTTTGCACAGTTTAGTGTTGGTTTAGCAAGAATGGCAAGAACTATACGCGAACGTATGAATGTTAGGGATACAGAGGTTTTTACACCAATTGACCTGATTAATGCACGTACTTTGTCTTCTGTTATCAATACATTTTTCGGAACCAGCCAACTTTCACAGTTTTTAGACCAAACTAACCCACTTTCTGAAATCACGCATAAACGCCGTATTTCTGCTTTAGGTCCTGGTGGGTTATCTAGAGAAAGGGCTGGTTTTGAAGTCCGGGACGTACACTATTCTCACTATGGACGCCTTTGTACGATTGAAACCCCTGAAGGTCCAAATATCGGCTTAATTTCTACGATGTGCATTCATGCAAAAGTAAATGATTTGGGCTTTTTGGAAACTCCCTACCGAAAAGTGAGCGAAGGTAAGGTATTGATGGGGCCAAAAGATGTAGCCTATTTATCTGCTGAAGAGGAAGATGATAAAATGATTGGTCAGGCAATTGCAGAAATTGATTCGAAAGACGGCAGTATTAAGGCAGATAGAATTAAAGCCAGACAGGAAGGTGAGTTCCCTATTGTTGCTCCTGAAGAACTTCAATTTATTGACGTTGCATCAAACCAGATTGTTGGAGTTTCTGCTTCGTTAATCCCATTCTTGGAAAACGATGATGCAAACCGCGCTTTGATGGGGTCAAACATGCAGCGGCAGGCGGTTCCTCTGCTTCGTCCTGAAGTTCCGATTGTTGGAACAGGCTTGGAGGCAAAAGTAGCCCAGGACTCTCGAATGTTGCTCAACGCAGAACGAAAGGGGATCGTGGAATTTGTAGATTCTACCAAAATTGTAGTCCGATATGAACGAACGAATGAAGAGCGGATTGCTAGTTTTGAAGATGATTGTGTAACCTATGAACTAATTAAATTCAGACGTACCAATCAGGCAACTTGCATAAATCTCAAACCGGTCGTCCGAAAAGGCGATCTTGTCGAAGCAGGGCAGGCTTTATGCGAGGGTTTTGCTACAGCCAATGGTGAACTTTCATTAGGTCAGAATCTTACAGTTGCTTTCATGCCTTGGAAAGGTTATAACTTTGAGGATGCAATTGTGATTTCTGAACGTGTGGTCAGAGAAGACATCTTTTCATCTATTCATATCGAGTCTTTTGATTTAGAAGTCAGAGACACAAAATTGGGTGAAGAAGAATTGACCAATGATATTCCCAATGTCAGTGAAGATGCTACTAAAGATTTGGACGAGAACGGAATAATCAGAATAGGTGCTCATATCAAAGAAGGAGATATTCTGGTTGGTAAAATCACACCTAAAGGCGAATCTGATCCAACACCGGAAGAAAAACTGTTGCGGGCAATTTTTGGAGATAAGGCCGGTGATGTTAAAGACGCTTCCTTAAAAGTTCCACCTTCTATTGAAGGTGTTGTGATAGGAAAACAACTTTTTGCCCGTGCCAAGAAAAACAAAGAAAGCAAAGGCAAAGAAAAGGACGAAGTTACCAAAGCTGAACACGAACACAAAGTAGTATTGGACAAGTTGCGTGATATATTGTTGGGCAAACTGATGGAATTATTAGAAGGCAAAAGATCAGAAGGCATTCGCAATAACCACCAGGAAGAAGTAATTCCAGTTGGAGTGAAGTTCACACTTCCGATTTTAAGCGCTATAGATGATTTCAGAATATTGGATATGCGAAAATGGACAACTGATTCGCTGACCAACGATACATTGAAACGACTTGTTCACAATTATACAATCAAAGTTGGTGAAGAAATAGCCCGATTTAAACGTGTAAAATTCAGTATTACCATCGGAGATGAATTGCCTACTGGTGTTTTGAAATTAGCAAAAGTGTATATTGCCAAAAAACGAAAACTTCGCGTAGGTGATAAGTTGGCAGGCCGTCACGGTAACAAAGGAATTGTTGCGAAGATTGTACGTTTAGAAGACATGCCATTTTTAGCAGATGGTACGCCAATGGATATAGTACTCAACCCGATGGGGGTGCCTTCCCGGATGAACTTAGGGCAAATTTACGAAACCGTTTTAGGATGGGCCGGCAAAAAACTGGGGCTAAAATACGCTTGCCCTATCTTTGACGGGCCTACGGTTGATGTGATTGAATCTGAAATTAAAAAAGCCGGGTTGCCATCTTTAGGACAAACTTATTTATACGATGGAGAAACCGGTGACAGATTCCATCAGCCAGCTACCGTAGGGGTAATTTACATGCTAAAATTAGCCCACATGGTTGACGATAAGATGCACGCAAGGTCTATTGGTCCTTATTCATTAATCACACAACAGCCTCTTGGTGGAAAAGCACAGTTTGGAGGTCAGCGATTTGGTGAAATGGAAGTATGGGCATTGGAGGCTTTTGGTGCTTCTAATATTTTACGGGAAATGCTCACTGTTAAATCAGATGATATAATAGGTCGTGCGAAAGCTTATGAGGCAATAGTTAAAGGAGACGTAATACCAAATCCCGGTATTCCGGAATCTTTTAACGTTCTCATGCACGAGTTGCAAGGTTTAGCACTTGAATTGGATTTAAAATAGAAGGGTAAGAGTAGCTGAATACATGATCAGCAAGTTAACAACAAGTCTTCTAAGTTTTTCAAAACATTAAACCAAAAGGTAATTATGTCCGCAATTAAAAAAGATAAAGAGAAAAAGAAAAACGCTGACTTTACAAGCATTACTATAAGCCTTGCATCTCCGGATATCATATTGGCAAATTCTTATGGAGAGGTAACAAAGCCTGAAACCATTAACTACCGGACTTATAAACCGGAACGCGAAGGTTTGTTTTGTGAACGCATTTTCGGGCCTATTAAGGACTATGAATGCTTTTGCGGCAAATATAAGCGTATTCGTTACAAAGGTATTGTTTGCGACAGATGCGGAGTTGAAGTAACAGAAAAGAAAGTGCGTAGAGAGCGCATGGGGCATATCAAACTTGTTGTTCCGGTAGTACATATTTGGTATTTCAAATCACTGCCCAACAAAATCGGTTATATACTTGGAATGTCTTCTAAAAAAATGGAGACGGTTATTTATTATGAACGATACGTTGTGATTCAGCCGGGTGTTTTGGAAAACAAAGTGTCTTATCTCGACCTGCTCAACGAAGAAGACTATCTCGAAATGCTGGATGCCCTTCCAAAAGACAATCAACATTTGCCTGATACAGATCCTAATAAGTTCATAGCAAAAATGGGAGGTGAGGCTGTAAAAGATCTTTTAGAAAGAATAGATCTCGACAGTTTATCATTCCAATTGAGAACTTCCGCAGAAAATGAATCATCACAACAACGTAAAGCAGAAGCTCTTAAACGATTAAGTGTTGTTGAAGCTTTTCGCGAAGCAAATTCAGTCAGAGAGAACCGCCCTGAATGGATGGTTGTACAATACTTACCAGTTATTCCACCGGAATTACGACCGTTAGTTCCTTTGGATGGAGGCAGATTTGCCAGTTCTGATTTGAATGACCTTTACCGTAGAGTGATTATCAGAAACAATCGTCTTAAAAGGTTGATTGAGATTAAGGCACCTGAAGTGATTTTGAGAAACGAAAAAAGAATGCTTCAGGAGTCAGTGGATTCTTTGTTTGATAATTCAAGAAAATCAAATGCGGTAAAAGCAGAAGGTGGACGAGCACTTAAATCTTTAAGTGACGTTTTGAAAGGCAAACAAGGACGTTTCCGACAAAACCTGCTTGGAAAAAGGGTAGATTATTCCGGTCGTTCGGTAATTGTAGTAGGTCCGACCTTGAAAATGCACGAATGTGGACTGCCTAAAGCAATGGCTGCTGAGTTGTTTAAACCATTTATTATCAGAAAACTGATTGAAAGAGGGATAGTAAAAACGGTAAAATCAGCAAAAAAATTAGTTGACCGGAAAGAGTCCGTAGTTTGGGATATTCTTGAAAACATTCTGAGAGGACATCCGGTATTGCTTAATCGGGCACCGACATTACACCGTTTATCAATTCAGGCCTTTCAGCCTGTATTAGTGGAAGGCAAGGCCATTCAGTTACACCCTCTCGTTTGTACGGCATTTAACGCTGACTTTGACGGAGACCAAATGGCGGTGCATGTTCCGTTAAGTAACGAAGCCATCCTGGAAGCTCAATTGTTGATGTTGTCCTCTCACAATATCCTCAATCCGCAAAATGGTACGCCTATTGCATTGCCTTCTCAGGATATGGTTTTGGGTCTTTACTATATCACCAAAGAAAGAAAAGGCATACCCGGTCATCCCATGAAGGGAGAAGGTAAAATGTTTTATTCTACCGAGGAGGTTATTATTGCTTTTAATGAGCGAGCACTTGATTTGCACAGTATCATTAAAGTGAAGGTAAAGGTTCGCAATGCAGAAGGCAATTTGTCAAGCCAACTCCTTACTACAACAACCGGCAGGGTCTTATTCAACGAAGTGGTGCCTTCTAAAGTTGGTTTCATAAATAAATTGCTTTCCAAAAAAGAACTCAGAACGGTTATTGGAGATATAATAAAAGTTGTTGGAATTTCAAGAACAGCTCAATTTTTAGATGATATCAAAAAAATGGGCTTTGAATGGGCATTTAAAGGGGGATTATCATTTAGTATTAACGACTTGCTGGTACCTTCTCAAAAACTTGAAATGATTCAACGAGCACAATCTGAAGTAGATGAAGTGGCTTCAAACTATGAGATTGGCTTAATTACCAATAACGAACGCTACAATCAGGTCATTGATATTTGGACCCGTTTAGGGACTCGAATCAGTGATACTTTAATCAGAGGTATTGAAGAAGATCGTCAGGGCTTTAACGCCTTATATATGATGTTCCATTCCGGTGCACGGGGTTCTAAAGAACAAATTAAACAGTTGGCCGGACTTAGAGGACTGATGGCGAAACCCAGAAAGTCGGGTTCTGTAGGACCGGAAATTGTAGAAAACCCAATTTTGGCAAACTTTAAAGAAGGGCTGTCAGTTTTGGAATATTTTATATCTACACACGGTGCAAGAAAAGGGTTGGCAGATACGGCATTGAAAACAGCAGATGCCGGTTACTTGACCAGAAGGTTGGTGGATGTGGCTCAGGATGTAATAATTTCAGAGGAAGATTGCTATACGTTGAGAGGAATTGAAATTTCTGCTCTAAAAGACAATGAAGATGTTGTAGAACCTTTGTATGAAAGAATCTTAGGACGTATGGCACTTCAGGATATTTACCACCCGCATACCGAAGAGTTGATTGTTGCTGCCGGTGAAGAGATTGGAGATGATATTGCCCGTTATATTGATGAGGAAACCGGAATTGAAAGTGTTGCTATCCGTTCAGTTTTGACTTGTGAATCTAAGTACGGTGTCTGTGTAAAATGTTACGGACGAAATCTTACCCATAACAGAATGGCACAGATTGGAGATGCAGTTGGAATCATTGCCGCTCAATCAATCGGTGAACCTGGAACCCAGTTGACCCTCCGTACTTTCCACGTTGGAGGTACTGCTTCTAACATAGCAACAGAATCAAAGTTGACTGCAAAATTCGACGGTATAATTGAACTTGATGAATTGCGTAGTTGTGTACACGTTGCTGAAAATGGAGATACTAAGGAAATTGTACTTGGAAGAAATGGTGAAGTCAGAATTTTAGATTCAAAAACCAATCGTCAATTGGTTATTAATAACATTCCTTATGGTGCAAACCTTTATGTCAAAAACGGACAGCAAGTTTCCAAAGGCGATGTAATTTGTGATTGGGATCCTTATAATGCTGTAATTGTTTCTGAATATACAGGGGCTGTCGAGTATGAACACATAACTGAAGGAGTTACCTACCGCGAAGAAGCAGATGAACAAACCGGATATCGGGATAAGGTTATTATTGAAAGTAAAAACAAAACCTTGATTCCTTCTATCAGAATTTTAGATGCTGTGGATGGTAAAGAGTTGTATTCTTACAGTTTACCGGTAGGTTCTCACATTAATGTGGAAAATCACGAAATGGTGCACAGAGGCAAGGTGTTGATTAAAATTCCTCGCGTTATTGGTAAAGTAAGGGATATTACCGGTGGACTACCTCGGGTAACTGAACTGTTCGAAGCCCGTAACCCTTCAAATCCGGCCGTTGTTTCTGAAATTGATGGAATTGTTTCCTATGGAAAAATAAAAAGAGGTAATCGCGAAATTACCATTACATCCCGAACCGGTAAAAAACGCACTTATTTAGTCCCTGTGTCTAAACATATCCTGGTATTGGAAAATGATTCTGTCAAAGCCGGAGACCCGCTTTCAGACGGAGCCATTACTCCATCCGACATTCTGAATATAAAAGGAACCTTTGCTGTTCAAGAATATTTGGTCAATGAAGTTCAGGAAGTTTACCGTTTACAAGGGGTAAAAATCAATGATAAGCATATCGAGTCTATTGTGCGGCAGATGATGCGTAAAGTTAGCATCGTTGAACCCGGAGATACCCGGTTTATGGAAAAAATGGCGGTTGACAAAATCGAATTCATGGAAGAAAACGACCGCATTTTTGATAAAAAGGTAGTAACTGATGCCGGAGATTCAACTGTTTTGAGAACCGGACAAATTGTATCACTTAGACAATTGAGAGAAGAAAACTCTTACCTTCGTCGAAATGATAAAAAATTAGTTCAGTTCAGGAATGCAATATCTGCCACATCCAGACCGCTTTTGCAGGGTATTACCAGAGCATCTTTAGGAACAAGCAGTTGGATTTCAGCCGCTTCATTTCAGGAAACGACCAAAGTACTTAGTCAGGCAGCTATTGCTGCAAAACGGGACGATTTGCTTGGACTAAAAGAAAATGTCATTGTTGGACACCTTATCCCTGCAGGAACAGGTTCCCGACAATTCCGTCGTTTAGTGGTTGGTTCTAAAGAAGAGTTGGAAAGAATGACTAACCGAAACCCGGCAATTATTGATTAGGCGTTAAACAACATTTTAACGAATGATAAATCAAGCCCTTTTACTTTTTTAAGTAAAAGGGCTTTTTTATTGCTGGGTTTTAATAGTCCTACATTCTTCGGAGCAAAAGCATAAACACCTCTGATTCTACATATCTGAAATCAAAGCTTTGTTCCAGTTTATCTATCACGGTTTTGGGTACTTGTTATAACTTATAAGGTTTAACAGAAGTATCAATCACCCATAAACAGAAACATTTTTCATACACATAGTATGTTATATTTTGTAAAATACCTAAAATTGAACAATAAAAAACCGGCATTGCATAAGCAACGCCGGTCGTTATAAAAAAACAAGTTTAGAGTATAGACTTATTTATTCGTTTTCAGCTTCAGCATCAGTTGTTTCTTCTTCATTATTGTTTTCTTCAGTTGCTGTTTCTGCGACTTTACTTTCTTCTGATGAAGAACTTTCCATTTTAGCTTTCAATTGAGCCAATTCATCTAAGTCGCCAAAGGTTGATTTTTCAGTTTGCTGATTAATTTTTTGAACCTTTTCGGTAGCTTCCTGATCTTCTTTGGCTTTGTTTTCTTTTTCAGTTTTTTCAGCCTGCTCTTTTTGTTTTTTCCAGGTCTCTATATGGGAAACAATAATGCGTTTATCATTACGGTCGAACTCTGAAATTACAAAATCGAGGGTTTCATCTAATGAGGCAGTGGTATTGTCTTCCTTTTTCAACAATTTAATAGGGGCAAAAGCCTCTAAACCGTAGGGTAAGGAAACTGTTGCACCATTGTCGTCTTTACGGATGATGGTACCTTGGTGAATAGATCCCGTTGGGAAAACAGTAGCAAAAGTATCCCAAGGGTCTTCTTCGATTTGTTTGTGCCCAAGAGAAAGTTTACGTGCTTCCTTATCAATACCCAAAATTATGACTTCTAATTGTTCACCAACTTTTGAATATTCAGAAGGATGGCTAAAGCGTTTAGTCCATGACAAGTCTGAGATATGAACCATTCCACCAATTCCCTCTGAAAGTTCGACAAAAACACCATAAGGAGTAATGTTTTTGACTTCTCCGGAATGACGGCTACCGACCGGGAAGCGTTCTTCAATGCTTTCCCATGGATCTGAAAGTAATTGTTTGATACTTAAAGACATTTTTCGCTCATCGCGATTGAGAGTAACGATTTTAGCTTCCAACTCCTGTCCGACTTTAAAGTATTCACGAGCATTGATCGGTTGGTTTGACCAGGATACTTCTGATACGTGAATAAGCCCTTCTACTCCCGGGGTAATTTCGAGGAATGCCCCATAATCTTCAATATTAACCAATTTGCCTTTAACTAATGAGCCTTCGCTGAGTGTGCCGTCCAAAACATCCCACGGATGTGGGGTTAGTTGCTTCAAGCCGAGTGAGATGCGTTTTTTAGCATCGTCAAATTCTATCACTACTACATTGAGTTTCTGGTTTAAGGTTAACACTTCAGAAGGATGGTTGATACGACCCCAGGAAATATCGGTGATATAGAGCAATCCATCAACACCGCCAAGGTCAATAAATGCACCAAAGTCAGTTATGTTTTTCACAGTTCCTTCCAGAACCTGACCTTTTTCCAATAGTGCGATAATTCGTTGACGTTGTTCTGCCAAATCACTTTCAATAAGTGCTTTGTGTGATACCACTGCATTTTTAATGGCTTCGTTAATTTTAACCACTTTAAAGTCCATGGTTTTTCCAACATATACATCATAATCCACAATAGGCTTCACATCAATTTGAGAGCCGGGAAGGAAAGTTTCCAAACCGAATACATCAGCGATAAGACCACCTTTTGTTTTACTGATAATAAGCCCTTGTACCACTTCATCTTCAGCATGTGCACGAACGATGTTTTCCCATGCTTTGAGCAGTTTTGCACTTTTTCTGGATAAAATCAATTGGCCGTTTTTGTCTTCTTTTTCTACGACATAAACATCTACGATATCTCCAATCTTAAGATCAGGCATGTCGCGAAATTCAGATAAAGCAACTAACCCATCAGATTTAAAACCCACATCTAAAACAACATCAGTAGAGCTGATTGCTTCAACCCGACCTTTGATGATTTCATTTTTAGCAATGGTTTTAAAAGTGCTGTCATACAAGTCTGTGTATTTTTCACGTTCTTCTTTAGCATAATTTTTCTGAGACCTTTTACCTAAGGTCCAATCAAAATCATCATGTGAGGCAGGAGTGCCTGTGTTTTCATCATCCTCTATAAGTGCTGCAACACTTAGGACGGTTTCTTCAGTATCATTTTCAACAACAGCTTCTGTATCTTCAGCAGCTAATTGTTCTTCGGCATTGCTATCCATTTCTTCTGACTCGTTATTGTCAGAATCATTATCCAGCATTTCAGGCTGTTCGAAATTTTCTTCAGTCAAAACAAAAGATTTTTAATGGTGAAAAAAACGGATTAAATATTTTCTTTAAATAAAGATTTAAAGTGGATGCAAAGATAATTATTTTATTGGTAGAGACAAAATTTATCAACAATTGTATAGGTTTTTCATGCGGTTTTATATTTGGAGTATTCCTTTCTGTTCAAATCTTGAGTATTTGCCGACAGATTGGATAAGTTGAAGTCTCCAACTTTTCAAAAATATCGTTTTATAATAGTAGATTTGCATCATTAAATAGCGCAAAAATGAATTTGTTTTCTCGATATTCTGGCAACTTTTTACAGGCTGTAAAGCATTGGTTTCTTTTTGTAATTCTGTTTTTCTCTGTAATTTCCGGTGGATGCAGAGAAGAAATAATTCTGGAAAGTTCACAAAGTTGTAATGGTAGCCCTGATTTCTGTAACCATATTTATACTCAACATACCTATGCAGGTACACACAATTCATTTGCATATGAACCGGAATTTCACAACTTAGTTGCCAATCAAAAACGAAATATCAGTCAGCAATTACAAGATGGTATCAGATGCCTGAATTTAGATGTGTGGTGGCTTACAGGAGATGCTTATTGTGTGGATAGCGCAATTTATGTTTATCACAATTTTCCCGGTTTTGGCTGTTTGTTTTTTACAGATATATTATTGGAAGTTAAGCAATTTATGGACAATCAGCCTAATGAAGTAATTACAATCACAATTGAAGATACAAATACGAATATCAACCAACTACTTGATGCATTTTCATTCACTCAGCTAAGTGATTACCTGTTCATCAAACAATCAAATCAGTCGTGGCCAACTTTAAAGGAGATGATTGATAGTAAACGGCGTTTGGTGGTGTTTGCTAATGTTAGCAATCCAAACAATTTACCCGGAATTTTAAGTAACTGGAATCATATGTTTGACAATCCGTACTCGGCTCAAAGCCGGTACGATTTTTCGTGTTCTGTTAACAGGGGAAATATTGATCATGATTTATATTTGCTGAATCATTTTATTACCGTGATAAATCCCCGCTACGATTCAGCAGTTATTGTTAATTCCAAAGCCTCACTTTTACAACATATTGATGATTGTAAAATGAGTACAGGCAGGTATCCCAACTTTATCTACAATGATTTTTACGAAACGGGCGATATGATTTCAATTGCCGACAGTCTTAACCGGAATGTCTGGCAATAAAAAATTATACTGCTTCTTCAACCCAAATTTGGCTCTTTTTTATACAATCTTTAATGCCTTTATTCTGCAATATCTTCTTTGAGCCGATTTTTAAACTGTTTTTTAAATTTTTCCAGTTTTGGGTTGACCACATAAACACAATAAGGCTGATCGGGATTTTCTGAGAAATAATTTTGATGGTAATCTTCTGCCTTGAAAAAATCGGTGGCACTTGTAATTTCAGTAACAAGCGGATTTAACCAAAGTCCGGTCAGGGATATTTCTGATTTAGATTGTTCAGCAATTGCTTTTTGTTCCGGACTATGATAAAAAATAGCAGAACGATACTGGCTTCCAACATCATTTCCTTGACGATTGAGTGTAGTTGGATCGTGAATATGCCAGAAAACTTCTAAAATATCTTTAAAGCCAATTTGGTTGGGGTTAAAACTAACCTGAACCACTTCGGCATGACCTGTTTTACCGGTACAGACTTCTTTGTACGAGGGGTTTTTAATGGTACCACCCATATATCCCGATTCTACTTTTAAGACTCCTTCCAAACTTTGGTAAACAGCTTCTAAACACCAGAAGCAACCTCCGCCAAGGGTTGCAATTTCAATAGAGTCAGGTACTGCAGATGGATTTAAATTGTGAGTTTCCATTAATTTATTTGAGGTTTGTTTGTTTGCAGAATTTGTTAATGGGGATGCCTGTCTGTTTGCACAAGAGGAGAAAACAGCTAAAATAGCCCAAACATATACGATAAAAAACCGGTTTGATTGTTTCATTTTAATAAAACAAGTTGATGCTATCAAAGGTTTTTTAAGCGTATCAACAGACATTATAGCCTGGAATTATCAAAAAATTAGTGAGAATGGACAATATTATACTTCGAAGTAATCTTATTTTAAAATCATTATATTTTAGCCATTTACAAAGACTTTTGGTCGTGTTTATATTGTCAAAGTCCGTTTTTTGAGGAATATTACTCAATTGCAGTAATCAGACGGTTGGTTGCCCAAGCTCCAAAAGTTCCGACAACTAAAGAACAAACAAAAGGCCACCAAAAATACATGCCTAAATAGCCTAACAACAGGTTTAACAAAAAAGTAATAGCAACGTTTCCGGTTGACTGAGCCCAAGCCAGTTTAATCATTTCGTACCCTTGTTTGTTAAGCAACAGCGTGGTGACGAGCAGAACAAAAATGCTAAGAAAAAGCGATCCCCACCCAAATTCAATCCAGTCTCGAAGATGAATAAATACTATAATGATAACCGCCAAAGTCAACGGGGCAGTTTTTAAGGCAATTTCTAAAAGATTTTGTCCCATTTCTGCATTCATAGCAGTTGGTGACAACAACTTCGTTAGCAAAGTGGAAACAGCCATTGATGGAATAGACACAAACAAAAACACAAAAAAGCCTACCCATCGAACATCCTTCCATGCTTTTTTCAATTCAGGGAACAACTCCTCTTCTTCCGCTTTATCAACAATTGGCAGTTTTGAGTCTTTAATGCCCGAATTAGTATCTTTTTTACCTGACTTGGCCATGAGGTGATTTTTGGTTAAAGCAGTTTGACTTGAGGTAACAACTCTTACGAAATACCTTAAGAACTTCAAACTGCAAAATTAACCAAAACCGGATAAAATTGATTAAGAACTTTTGTAGATTAAATATTTATCAATCATTAACCGGTAATTTTCTGAATTGCTCAGGCCAATTCAAATTTCTTAAGAAGTGATTTTTATAAAGGGTAAATAATGCCGGAATAAGAAGCAATAAAGAAACAGAAGCAACAATTGACCAAATTGTATTTAAAAGATAAAACTCATTTGTCGTTGTCAGAGATTCCGGAAGTTTATGAATCCAATTTGGATATTGAGAAATAATAGTCGCTAACATTCCGTAAAAAAAACATAAATGCTTAAGTCGAATATACCCAAACTCCAGTTATTCGAACTTTTTCCATAGTAAAAATCGCTTCGACAGGATTAAGTTATTAATTCCAAAGTTTATTGGGTTTTTATTTTGATTGCAACTAAAACATGAGAAACGATCAGCAGTAAATTGTCAAAATGTGCCAAAATATCTATTCTGGGAATACGGCTAAGTGGAAATCCAATTGCAGCAACAAACAAGAATATACCGATCCAGGGAGCAATCTTTTTGGTTCTGATGAGTTGAATGCCAAGAACTGCAAGGCTTAGAGGAAACAAAGCCCCAGGCAGGAACAAAACAGGAATTATGCCTGCTCCGATTTTTGCAATTAACCCATCAATTTCTGCCTGAGTAGTATATCCAAAAGCGTTGGTGTAAATTCCATCATAACCAAACCCGGCACCTCCGATACAGGCATAAACAGCTATTAAAAAGCCAACAACTGCATATTTAGGCAACTCAATTTTAAGGAAAGAGAACATGCCCTGCAATGCGACTATCCAAAAGGTAAAGCTCAATACTTGAATCCATCCGGCTGTTATGGTCAGCAATCCATTAACCCAAAAAAACTGAGCGATAGAGATTAGAACAGGTGCAGCGACCATTGAGAAGATCCAAAGACGATGTTGTAATGTGTTGTTCATTGTTTATTATTTAATTGGTTTAGGAGCGTTTTCAAAATGTTTATACTTGCCGAGCAAGTTTCCTATAAAGACAGTTACCGGAAATATTACTTTTTTTACAAAAACAGGAATGTCTTTTAAATCATACTCTGTTTTGTAGCGGGTCATTAAAAAAGCGCTGTCAAAAAGGTCACCTTCAGGTTTGCCTGCTTTTTCCATTGACCGGTAAATTCCGGTGAGAAAATAGTCAATCGTGTTTGCCGGTTTTATATAACCACTACATTCCAGAACAACTTCACCGGCGTTCCAAAATCTATGCATAGCTCCTTTAGGAAACATGACACTTTCTCCTTCTTTAAGGTAAGCCTCTTGCTGATTTTCAATCTGATAACCCATCAAACCGGTCATTACAGTCAAACATTCATCTTGTTTGAAGTGAACATGAAATGGAGGACCTGATCCGGGTTGTAATTTGTTGGACACAATCATTTTTGGGACACCCTCTTCATGTTCAATAGCATGAAATATCAGTACTTCACCAAATGGAGAACGAATGGTATGTGGCAATTCAAATGGGTAATTCATAATGTTTTTTGCAAAAATAGTACATCGTACTAATTTTGCAAATTATTTTTAGTACATTGTGCTAAATTTTTCAAAAAATGAAAACGAAAGCGCAAATTCTTCAGAAAGCCCTGTTATTGTTTAATGAGAAAGGATATATAAATGTGGGAGTCAGAGAGATAGCCCGTGATTTAGATATAAGCCCCGGTAACCTTTCTTACCATTTTGGAAAGAAAGAAGATATTTTAATTGCATTGCTAAATCAGTTTAGAGATGCTAACTCTTCGTTGTATGAAGAATATTTTGAGAAGGATGCCACATTAAGTCATTTTCTCCAACTAATGAAAAGTATATTTGAATCTCAATATCAATACAGAGGAGTTTTTATAGGTAATCAATACATTCAGTCAGAGCTAAAATCAGCGGATTCGTTTAACTATAAAGAAACCTATAATAATAGAGTGGCAGGATTTACAAGAATCTTTAAAACATTGATTGAGGCAGGACAAATTCAGTCAACTGATGAAGATATTGCTTTCCTTGTGTCTTTGCTTACTTTGATAGGTAGGTTTTGGATTCAAGAAGCCACATTATTTAATCATTCTCCCGATAAAGAAACGACAATCCTATATTATATAACGCTACTGTCAAAACAACTTTCTCTTTTTGCCACACAAACCGGTCTTGATTCAATAGAGCAATTTAAAAACAATACCGGGAATTGATTTTTAGGATTAACCAGTTTGAGGGTTAAAGTTAGGATTTATGGCTATCAGAGCTGAATAGCATTAAAGGAGTATTGTCATTAGAGAAGTTGATATTTTTTAGGTAATTAAAACCGAGTCGGTTTAGTAATGATATTGATTTGTGGTTATCTTCTACGGTAATGCCATAAACCTCAGGAATATCTAAATGTTCCTTAGCGTATTTTAAGGTGGCGTTTGCTATTTCGTAAGCATATCCTTTACCGTGATATGCAGGCAGAAAAGCAAATCCAATATCGGGTTTGTCCAAATTTTCGCGGAAAACAAGACCACACATACCGATGGGACATTTGTCGGCTATGGTTTCGACCATACACAGGCCGAAACCATTCAAAGTATAACTTTTTAGAGGGCTGTTTAACAGGTAGTTTTGGGCTTGATCTACAGTTTTAACATTGCTGTTGCCTATAAACCGTATCCACCCTTCGCTGTTTAAAAGTTCGATTATAAACTCTGAATCTGTCAACTCAAACTTCCGTAAACTCAACCTCTTAGTTTGAAAAATAAAGTTCATACTTCATCAGTTAAGGGCTTTGAATACAGAGCTATTCTGTTCCCTTCACAATCCTGAAATTCGGCAACAAATCCTATGGAACCAACTGAGGTTTTTGGGTAAAGAACTTTCCCGCCATTTTCGACTGCTTTGTTGAGAATTAGGTCTATATCGTTGCAGCCGAAATAGACCAAAGTGCCATTAATGGTTGGTTTGTAAGTTTCACCTTTTGCAAGCGAACCGCTAATTCCCGTTCCGTTTTCAATAAAAGGAAAATGAGCCATTTCGTTTCCGTCAATATTTTCGGTAAAAAATTCGAAACCAAAAACTGCCCGGTAAAATTGAATAGCCCTTAAAACATTGGTTACCGGAATTTCAAAATACACAACCGGGTTTGAAATCGTATTCATAAGTTTTTAAAAAATTAAATGTTAAAACTAAGACTATAAAACACTTTTGAATCTTTAACTGAGTTTCTCCTTTTCCATAAATACACCAATTTGTCTCTCGTTTGAATTGCTGCTTTGCTTTAGTTCGTTGATGATATTCTGTTGTTCGACCGAAGTTTTGTTTTGGCTTAATTTTTTCTTTGCCTGAAGGTTTGTAACAGTTATTTTAAAACCGACTATTCCTTTCATCATTCCAGTTTTATAGGTTTCGGGCAGTTTTTCCCATTGTTCCAGATAAGATGAATCAAAATTGCTGATGGTATTGTTCAGCAGGTTCATCGCTTCATCGGGTTCAACTACTAATTTTGCCTGACCATAAGCATGAACCGACAAGTAATTCCAGGTCGGAACATTTAGTTCTTTTTCGTAGTGTTTTGGTGAGATATAGGCATGAGGTTCTGAAAATATTACCAAAACTGTTTGGTTTTCTATTTCTTTCCATTGCTCGTTTGCTTTTGCAAAATGAGAATACAAAACGATGCTTCCATTTTCCTCAGTAACTATGAAAGGCAAATGTGTAGCAATTGGCAAATCCTTCTTGGTTGTTATGATGATTGCAAAACTAAACTGTTGCATAAATGCGACAATTTCGTTGTGGTCTGTCATCAAATTTAATTTAGGGATGTACATAAAAGGAATTAATACAAGTTAAAGCCAAGAGTATTTTTAAAAACGCAAGGGCTTATCAAATAAATCCTGCTCCCAAGGCAATGGAAACAATAATTAACAGAATAGACACGGACACCTGTAAGAAACGGAAGGTTATTTTTTTTAACAGTTTATTTCCAAGAAAAGCACCTGCAATGGCTGATAAAGTAGCAAAAGTTACAAGGAGCAGGTTGTTACCAAGTCCTGCTTTGGTAAATTTTGTGGCATAGACGCTCAAACGAGTAATATCAACAAAAGTTGAAACTACAACTGCCGTTCCGATAAAAGATTCTTTGGAAAGCCCGGCTTTTATTAAAAAAGCACTACGCAAAGCCCCCTGATTTCCTGAAAGCCCACCAAAAAATCCGCTTAATATACCTCCGACAGGAAGTTTGTTTTTATCAAAGGTTAGAGTGCTAAAATAAGGTATCAAGTCCATACTTGCAAAAATGATGATCAGGATAGAAATCAATAGTTTTACCGGATACACCTCGAATGAATGACCAATCAATTGGTAAGAAAATAAGGCTTTTTGATCAGGAATTTGAAGCAATAACCACGAACCCAAAATGGCAGCCAAAACAGCAGGGACACCAAAACGCAACAAAACTTCTTTGTCTGCTTTGCGACCCACCAAAAGTAGTTTGAAAATATTGTTAAAAAAGTGCACAACACCGGTTAAAGCAATCGCTAAATCAACAGGAAAAAAAATCATAAAAATGGGAGTCAACATAGTTCCCAATCCAAAACCTGAAAAGAAGGTAAGTACAGCGAATAAAAAGGCGAGCAGGGAAACAATAAAGATTTCCATGGGCTAAAATGTTTGATTTAGTTTTTGGTCAACTGACCAATTCCCTCCACCTTTGATAAGTAAAAAAAAGCTGCCAAGCAACATAGACCAATCTGTACGGCTGCTATGCAGCATTTCCCAAAATCCCTGATTAACTAAAATATCGGTTTTTGTAGTCATTATTGCCACCAATATGATGATGATTGTTGGAATAACAGACAGGCGTGTCAGAAATCCTGCTAAAATAAAAGTGCCACATACAATTTCAAAAAATCCTACAAAACTGCCTAAAAACTCAGGGTAGGGTAGTCCAATTTTTTCAAAACGCCCTGCCCCACGAATGGCTGGGAATAGAAATTTCTGAATACCTTCAGAAAGAAAAACGGCACCGACTAACAAGCGGATTAAAACTGTTGTTTTGGACTTATCGGTTTGTAAGATTTTTCGAATTAGCATCTATAATGTCAATGATGAAAGAGCAATATGAGAAGGGAATTGGTAACCTTATCTGCAAAGTTAATTTTTCTGAAACAGGTTTCCAAACTGACAATGTTTGACGGTGATAGAGTGATGTTTAAGTTGATATATATATACCAAGGTATGAAGTTAGTTTTTTTCTGTTTGTTTTCGGATACAAAGCCGGGGATAAAAATCAGTTGTTTCAAAAAACTCATGGTTTTTTTATAGATTTAATACATTTTCGCTCCACTTGTTTATATAATCTGTTTATAAGTAAAAATTTGAACGATACAACCTATCTTTGCCAATTAGGTTTGATTCAATACAGGTTATTGCCCGAAAGGTTAAATCTAAATTATTTCACCACTTTTGATTTTCATCTATTACTTTTTATCATGTAAATCTGTAATTGAACCTTCCGGAGCGTTTAAGATTTGATTATATCGTTTAATCTTGTGTTTTAACCTAAACCTGACCATCTACACCCTATTTATCTCAGCAACATGATAACTTTTGTCGTCAATCTACATCCCGGTATTCCGGGCATGGCACATGCCGAACCTTTTTTATATTCTTTGATAAATGAGGAAAAAATACAGTTGATTTTTCCAACCACCGCCTCTGTATCCCAACGCCTGGAGCAATCGGTTATGGAAGTGCGAAAAACTTTGGAAAGACGCGGGTTTGTCAAATGGCAGGTTGTTTTTCTAATCAATATTGATGCCCGACAACAATCGCCGTACCGAGACAGCATTTCTGCACAAATGTTGCTGATCAGAAAATTGTTTTTAGAAGCAGGGCAGTTTCCCAATCGTCCGGCACAAACCCGCATAATTGCCCTTGACCAGGTCAATGAAGACGAGGCGATTCCTTCGATTGGAGCAAGCAAGTCTTATAAAGAATGTTGGGAGTTGGATGCTTTTGGTTATATCCGGTCTTCTGCAAATTTCATTACAACTGATGCAGAAATGATGGAATTGGATTCAATCTGGCGGCGTATTAATTTAGACAATAGCATTGTCATTAACAACGGATTTTCAGGACTTCCTCAAAACACGCAACAAGATGTAATGCAAGTGGTCAATAACATTATTCAAAAAGTAGAAGAAATGTTACAGCCATCCAAACTTCAGAAAAAGGATTTTAATGCCAATCAACAGATTGCATATATTGATGAGCAAGTTTTGAAGGAGATAAAGAACGAGTTTTTTAAAAGATTGGAAACCACCAAAAACGATCCTACCCGATATGCCAATTTTTTACCTTCGGGAGCATTAAAAATTTGCTTTAGTGAGCAATTTGGAATTTTTGCTTTGAAAAACGACCTGTTCAGATTGATGCGCTTGCCTTTTTTTATGAATCCCGATGTGTTTTTTCAAAAAAGCCTGCTCAAACTGTCTTTCCTGCTTACCCTGATTGCAGAGCAGGAAGACATCATTGTCAGTTTATCCGGCAAAAACTATACGGTTACCTTAAGCCTGAATGAACCGGAACTGATAAAGCTGATAGGAGATTATTGGGTACAGCTATATGATTTGGAGGTTAAATTAAACAATCGTTACAGTGTTCCCCCTCCCATTAAAATTAAACTTTTTCAGAACAATAACTGCGGATGCACAGAAGTGTTGGAAAAAGTTCAGTCTCAAATATTGCAGGTAGAGTTTTTAAGAACAAATGGAGATGTATTAAAATGGAATGAGTGGAATAAAGAGTTAAAAAAACAGTTGGAAGATTACAGCATTCAGGCCAAGCGAAAGATTCAGAATTGCATCAATGCAGGATTTAAGTCAGAATCAGATGCTTTAGAAAAACCGGTTGATCAGATCAATAATTTGGTGGAGGATTTGGAACGTCAGCGACAAACTTTGCAAGAAGAAGCCAAACAAAATTTTTTATCAAAAGCCTATCACGACGATTGGGATGATTTCAGCCAACAACAGGAAGGGAAGTTAAAACCTTTATTGTTTAGTCGTCCGAGCATGGTTGAACTGACATGGATTGTAATTGTCAGCATCATCATATTAGGGGTTACCTTTACCAATGTCTATATTCGGTTCGAACCACTTGGGATTAAACTGGCCTATTATGCTTTGGTATTAGGCTTTATGTTGGCACCTGTTTTTTTGGCGATTTGGTTGGCCGGCAGAAAACACAGAAAAGACATCCGGCGTATTTTACAATATACATTTGATGGCGCACAGGAAAGGCGCACAAATATAAACAATGAATTTGACCGTCAGAAAGTCTATCTGAAATCGCTGTGTAATCTGAATGTGGTCAGAGGAAATTATGATCGTGCTTGTAAAGCTCAGTTAGAACAGCAACAAATCAACATTCTTTACGATTTTCATCGTAGAAATTTGCAAAATCATAAAAATATAGCGAGCAAAATACTCAATGCTTTTGGAAAAAACACCAACAACATTACCTCAGAGTATAATCAGAAAATGACTGAACCTGATATAAACCTTCCACCATCGGCAAACTTGGCATATATGCCGGTATCTTATATTTTTACCGGACAAAGGGAGGAGTTCAGAGTGGGTTCGGTTGAAAACACTACTTACGTGATTACCTCAAAATGTGCGCGTTTAATCAGCATGGTTTCTTTTAGTCAGGATTTAATTTATACAAAAGATACTCTTTTCCACAAATAGTAAAACCGGTTCATTGCTCAACTACAAAGATTAAAACTTTAAAAAAATCCTGCTCTTTATTTTTTAGTTCCACACCTATACGATTTCATGGAAATATTACTTTACATAGGAGTTACCCTTTTAGGCGTTTATCTGCTTTTGGCCATCGGAAACCAGCCTTACGGCCAACGATGGAAGCAATATTGGATTCCTTTTATTGGTCTTTTAATGGTATTGTTGGCAATCTACGAATATTATATTGATGTGGATTATTTAATCAGACAGGGTGATTTTTTACCTATATTCCAGGGATATACAGAAATCATGTACTCTCTTTTGCTGATTGGCATATTTGGTATCGTGAAACTGATTGCAAACGAAGGAAGCCGGATTTTTTCGAAAAAGAAAACCGCAGGTCAGATTCCTGTTTTGCCAAAGTTTTCGATAGCCTATAAAACCGATGATAAAGGAGGAATAGTGATTCGAAAAGAATGGGTGTTTACCGGACTGTATGCAAAGTATCTTGCCTGGATTGTATTGGGGATGTTTTTAATTTTGTTTGCCCTCAAAATATTGTCTGACAGATTTGATATCCATTTGATTAATCTTCCGGCTCTTTGTTTGTTTGCGTTGTTTCTTATTTTAGAAATGCATTGGTATTTATCACATCCCCGGATTGAAGAACAACCCGAACCTCCGGCTCAGTTGCCTGAAAAAACGACAATTCCCAATGATTATCTTCAACTTTGGTTTGAATATCAAAAGATTTGGGAAGACAAAAAACTGCTTTCCTGGTCGTTTGCCCCTCCAAAAGAAAAAGTACCTGCCCCGACTACAGTGGACATTATTGAGGCAACAAGTCTGATGAATATTGGGTACAATTTAACTTTGGACGATTATGATATTCTGCAAAATCTGGTCAACAAAAACGATATGTTGATAGATGATGTGGTTTTGGACGAAGTTGCCCCTCTCTTGTTTTCGGTTTTTTTACGCCGTCTGATGGATGGAGAAAATATTCTGGTAATCACTTCTAAACGATGTTATCCCAACTCAAAATACCATCAGCAAATCGTTGACTGGATTAACTCATGGATATTCAGACTGACCGGCAACCGAGAGTTTTTCAGGGTGCATACTTTCAGCCGACTTGAAGATGTAGGATTTACTTCCCGTATTATTGTAACTTCTGCCGAAGATATTTTGGAAAAAAATATAATCGGACATAGTTGGTTTTCAAACCTGCAAACTATCCTGTTTTTAAATGGAGATGAAATTTTTTCTGAAGCACTGACTTCCAATAATATCCTTCTCAATATCCTGAAAAACAAATTCGACAAAATTCAAAGCATCGTTTTAGCCGATTACAGGGAAGCATTACAGGCATCAGTGATGCACAATCTGGAAGTTAAAAGAAATCTGAGAGAGGTGAGAATGCGCCATAGCATGTCTGAATCTGCTTTTGTTTTATTCTGGAAGTTAGAAGGGAACAGTTGGTTTCAACATAAATTATTGACCGGACATATCGAAAGATTTTTAGGAGCAGAAGCAGTACTTGCTTTGATTGCCAGGAGAGAACAAATTTCAGACATCCGATTTGCCAACCACGAAAAATTGCCGTATTACGAATACATTGAAGAAACCGACAACAATGTGGGAAGCCTGATACCCTCAATTGTGGCTCCCCGAACGTTGCAAACCAAGGGAACCAATGTGATACAATGCAGTGCGGTAGGAAACTTAATGGCTGTCGGAACTAATACATTTTTATTAGTCAGAGATGCAGAATTTAATTTAGTTACTGCTTTGAGAAAATGGCAGGTTTACGCAAAAGAAAATCTGTTTTTGCACATTGCTTCCCCTCCTTATTTATTGAGAGAATTTTTTGTTCAGCATATCGAATATTTCTGGCGTACTCCCCTCTATGCGCTTTCTTCCAAAAGGATGACCAGCAGGTTTGAAGTTGCCAGAACTTTGCTGGAAAGATTAGTTGTTGATGAACTGTCTGAAAGCCAAATCCTTCAGGCGATTGTTTGGATTAACCCCAATGCAATATTTGTAAAACAGGAGTTGCAAACCTTAATTCGTCTGGCATTTGATATTGATATTGTAGCCTCCAATTACCTGACTATTCGATCTATTTACGAACACGACCGGGAAACCGATTCGTTCAAACAGGTTAATTTATATAAACTGCTGCCCAGAATCAAAGAGGATCTCAATCTGTTTTTTTTAAAGAAAATTGAAATTGTACAGGGAGTTGAAACAGTACATGTTATTTCATTTGACTTGTTGTTTCAAAATTACCTGCCCTCTCAAATTCATTCCTTTGACGGAAAATCTTGTATGGTCAAGGGTTATGACCGGTTAAACTATAAAATGCTTGTCAATTCAAAAGCTCCGGTACCGGTTTTAGCTTACCATCCTGATTTGGAAGTTACCCTTTACCGTTTGGATGAGCCTTTGAATGATTCACAAAGAAAAATTCTGCTCAAAAAAATTACCCTCGAACTTTGCGAAGGTGCTTTTGACGTTAAAACAAACGGCTATCTGACTTTTAACACCGACATCAGTTTAATGCAGGATGCACATACCTATACGGCCATTGTAAACAACGAGGTTCCTGTAAGGCAATACAAATTAGGCAGGGCGATGATTTTATCGGTCGAAATTCCGGAAGATGGCAATCTTGTAAAACTGACCGCTACTTTTACAGTATTACTGACGGAAGTCATGCGTTCACTATATCCGGAAACTTATCATTATTTGATTATAGGCTCACCGGTAAATCAACTTGCATTTAAGGGCAAGTTTGCCCAATTGTTTTCATCCATCACGGTCAAAGATCAACAACCGGATCTTACCGAAAAAATCATGCAAATCTGTATTTTTGAAGATGCCCATCAAGACCTTGGGTTGGTTCAAAGTATTTATGATAATTGGGATTATATTTTAAGAGTTTTAGACGATTACTTAGTCTGGCTTTTAGAAGTACCACCGACAACCGGAAAAAAATTGTTTGATTTAGGCTCTGAGGACAAAAACATGCTCCAAAAATCGGCATTTAAGAAAGAAAACTACCTGAAATATGGGTTCGACAAACATCCGGAATTTTTGGATTTAGAGGGAGCAAGCAAACTTTTAAGAAATTTGTTAGGGACGAATCACATGACTACCCAGCGCAATAATTTTTACAAAGTCTAAAATCACCCGAATATTAACCGGAATCGCTAACTTTGCAGCCGTTTTACAACTATAATCCGGTTTGTGTTTGGGGTTACAATAAGTAACCTTCATTTGCAGACGAAAAAGTTTTGAAAGCAGTAAAGCGGAATTGATATTAAATGACAAAAACGATCTAAAGATATGTTTGAAAATTTGCAGGAAAAATTAGACAGAGCGTTTAAAACCTTAAAAGGGCACGGCAGCATCAATGAACTCAACGTAGCTTCGACGATGAAAGAAATCCGCCGGGCTTTGGTTGATGCGGATGTCAATTATAAAATTGCGAAAGAGTTTACAGATACAGTTAAAAACAAAGCAATCGGACAAAATGTACTGACGGCGGTATCGCCCGGACAGTTATTGGTCAAAATCATGCAGGATGAGTTAGCCTTGTTGATGGGTGGAACCGTCAGCGATGTAAAACTGACAGGTAACCCCTCAGTGATTTTGATTGCAGGCTTACAAGGTTCGGGAAAAACGACTTTTTCGGCAAAACTGGCTAATTTTTTAAAAACCAAACGAAAAAAACGCCCCTTGCTCGTTGCCGGAGACGTTTACCGTCCGGCTGCTGTGGAGCAATTAAAAATCCTGGGTAGTCAGATAGAGATACCTGTCTATTTTGAAGAAGGCAGTAAAAATCCGGTTGCCATTGCTAAAAACGCAATTCAACATGCCAAAGACAACAAATTTGATTTGGTAATTATAGACACCGCCGGACGTTTGGCTGTTGACGAACAAATGATGAACGAGATTAGCGCAGTAAAACAAAGCACCAATCCTGATGAAACCTTGTTTGTAGTCGATTCTATGACCGGTCAGGATGCGGTTAACACCGCTCATGTGTTTAACGAAAAATTAGATTTTGACGGAGTAGTTCTTACCAAATTAGACGGTGATACAAGAGGAGGAGCTGCTTTGTCTATCAAATACACGGTCAATAAACCTATCAAGTTTGTCAGCTTTGGCGAGAAAATGGATACCATTGACTTGTTTTATCCTGACCGTATGGCTCAAAGAATTTTGGGCATGGGCGATATTGTATCGTTTGTAGAAAAAGCACAGGAACAATTTGATGCCAAACAAGCAGAGGAGCTTAGAAAGAAAATCAGCAAAAACAAATTTGATTTCAACGACTTCCTGTCACAATTGAACCAAATTCGCAAAATGGGCAATATCAAAGACTTGGCTTCTATGATACCCGGATTGGGGAAAGCTCTCAAAGATGTGGATATTGACGATTCTCAGTTTAAACGGTTCGAAGCCATCATTTTATCCATGACTCCCGAAGAAAGAAGCAATCCCGACCTGATAGACCCAAGTCGTCGTCGAAGAATTGCAGCGGGAAGCGGAAATGATGTGGTAGAAGTCAGTCAGTTTATGAAGCAATTTGAAGAAATGAGAAAAATGCTCAAGACCATGTCTAAAATGAGTTTGTCGGGCAAGGCAATGAACGCTCTTCAGTTTATGAAAAAGTAAGAGTCGGAGTTCAATTTTCGTTTTTTAGAAAAATCCACAGATATCAATATTCCCGTTGCCATTTTATTTGGCTTGAAAATCAAGGAATCTTTATCACTCGAAAGGTTTTTTATTTTGAAGCTGCCGATCGGATGATAAAATAGCCGATAAAACTTGCAATTATAGAGGCAGACAAAATCCCGACTTTTGACTGAATGATATAATCCGGGTCTTTAAAAGCCAGACCCGATATGAACAATGACATCGTAAATCCGATTGCAGCTAAAAAACCTGCACCCCAAACATGGCGGAATTTCATTCCTGTTGGAAGCGAAACCAATTTGAGTTTGGTAATTGTATATACGGTTCCAACTACTCCAATAACCTTTCCCAATAAAAGTCCGAAAAAAACTCCCAACATCACCGGACTACCCAATTGAGTCAATACCTCTCTTGTAAAGGTAATTCCACCATTGCTCAAAGCAAAAATGGGTAAAATGATAAACGCTACGACCGGGTGAAGGGCATGTTCGAGTCTTTGAAGCGGTGTTAAGGCATTTTTTGAAGCATCCCTGATTTCTTCTAAAATATGCAGTTGTTCATCAGTAACGGTTGGAACGTTATTAGGACGGGCCTCTTTAAATTTTTCAAGCAAATAGCTCAACTCTTCGGTAAATGTTGCTTCGTCCACTTTTACCCGAACGGGTATGGTGAAAGCCGCTAAAACTGCGGCTATGGTTGCATGAACTCCCGACATTAAAAATGCAAGCCACAATCCGCCTATTCCTATAATGGCATAAAACAAGGTGTTTCGTACACCTGTTATGTTAGCTAACAACAAAATCGTTAGAAAACCCGCACCCGTCAGCAAACTCAAAAAATTTATATCGGAAGTATAAAATAAGGCAATAACTAAAACCGCTCCAATATCATCGGCAATCGCCAGTGCAGTGAGAAAGATTTTGAGAGAAATAGGAACTCTATCGCCCAATAAATACAATACCCCCAAAGCAAAAGCAATATCGGTAGCCATCGGAATTCCCCAACCACTATGAGGGTCTCCCTCAGGGTTGAACAACAGATAAATAACTGCCGGAAAAAACATTCCGCCTATTGCTGCTGCAATTGGTAAAACGGCATTTTTAGGACTGCTCAATTCACCGGCTACTATTTCGCGTTTCAACTCTAACCCTACCACAAAAAAGAAAACAGCCATTAAGCCGTCATTAATCCAATGATGCAGGTTTTTGGTGATGTCAAAATTTCCAAACCGGATCGAAAATTCAATTTCCCATAAATGATGAAACTCTTCATGCCAGGGAGAATTTGACAACAAGAGCGCTAAAAACGCAGAGGAAAACAAGATAATACCACTCATGGTGCTATTATTAATAAATCGTTTGATTGGATCTACAATCCAAACTTCTACCGGTGCTTTGTTTCTTTTACTTTTCTTTTGATTTGGCATATTCGGGGGTTAAAAAATCCGGCAAATAAATTATTGTTTGTGAAATTGTATAATTTGATTAGCGCTTGCTGAAGTATATTGCAGAAAATAAACTCCGGAATTTAATGAATTTATATCTAAAATGACCTGATGTTGTTCGGGTACTATATTTTTTAAAACCTGTCCGTTTGTACTTATTAACCGTAAAGTACCAAATGTAGCAGACTTTTCAGACAGTTCTATGGTCAGCATGTTTGTCGCAGGGTTTGGAAAACAGGAAAGGAAAGAGCTTGTAAAAGGCAATTCTGATATATTGGTTCCGATACAAGATTCAGGCTCTGCATCAGCAAGATCGTAAAACTGACCATTATTGACATACCAGTTCTCCCATTCACCACCTGTTCCTGTTTCCCAATCAGATAACCTGAATGAGTAAGAACCTTCAACTGTGCCGGGAACTTTATAAATCAATAAAGCCTGTTGATTTCTGTTCCAGGTTAGAGGTTGTCCTGCAGTACATACTTCAGGCAGATTGGGCAACAGGCAATTTACCTGAATAAAATAAGCATAATCTTCATAAGCCGGAAACTCACCAAAAACAAAGGCGTTGCCATCGGAATCAATACAAACAGCCGTATATTCATTACATGCGATTCCATAAGCAGATATGCCATAATCCTGTGCAATTCGTGCCAAAAAACCAACATGCCTGCCCCTTCGGTCGGGGTTGTTGTAATGGGTATCTGTAATGACATCCTGAAGCAAAGGGTTTTGTAAAAACTCATCTTTGCTAAAAAGCATATTGGCATTGTAGGGATTCAAAAGTGCCTGAGGAGAGACGACATCACCGCTTTCGCGTGTAAAAACCACACTACCCATAATAGCCATGCCGGCAGAAATTCCACCTACAGGTATTTGTTTTTCATTAATCAGATAATTTAGGGTATTTTCAACCGGAGTATCTTTCCAGTAATTTAAAAAGGTTGCCTGATTTCCACCGGCAATCCAAACTCCCTCTGCGTTATTCAATTGGTTGATAATATATGGGTCATTGGAGGCAGAGGGGCTATGACAAACAATGGTTTCAACAGAGTTCAGGGTTACACCTAATTGTGAGAACAGGTAATTGTTGTAATCGTCTCCACCTTCAGTTTTCAAAACGACAATATCTCCGCCACCGGTATGCTCTAAAAACCAGACCATGGCAGAATCATTTTCTGAAGCACCTCCCATCAACGCATAAACCGGTTGTGTGGTGGCAGAAACATCACCCGTATCACCGACTATGTATGAAGTATAGTCCTGACCATAAAGTATCACCGAAAACATAAGCCAGGCAACAGAGCAGCAAGCTTTAAGAAAATTATGAATATGGTTCGTCATAAACTAACAGATTAACTATGCTTGCAAAGTTATACCATTGAGAAAATTAAGCAAACAAAAAACCGGCTAAAAGTAGCCGGTTCATCAATTAGTTATTACAAGTTTTTATTCAAGCAGCTTTTGTCAACATTTCAATATTGAAACTATAAACTGAAAGACGTTTCAAAAAAAGAGCTAAGTTTTCTTAATCCGTTTGCTCAACAAACAGATATTGACTTCGTTTTTGCTGTAAAACTTAACCTTATCCATAATCCGGTTCATCAGTGCCAGTCCCAATCCGCCCCGGTTTTTGTGGCGTAAAGATTCCGCAACTGCATTTCGGGTGGACCAGTTTATTTCGTTTGGCCGAAACTTTCCGACATCCGAAATTTCGACTAACAAATTGTTGGTCCCTATTTCAAGCAATAATTTTAATTTTTTGGTTTCATCGCAATTGTTTCCATGAATGATGGCGTTAGCACATGCCTCATCTACTGCCAATACTATTTGGTTTTTTTCCACATCAGAAATATGAAGTTGCGCCAATTGCTCTCTGACAAAACCGCGAATTTCGCTTAACCGGTCTTTGGAGCAAGATGTGGTAAATTCAATTTTTTTCATAAGAAAGCAACTTCTTGGCATCTTGTTCATTCGAAACTATTTTGAAAATATTGTGTAAGCCGAGTAGCTCAAAAACATTGTAAACTTTTTCGTTCATATCGAAAAAGATAAACGACCCTTTGTTGTCTTCAAAATCATCTTTGTGAGAAATAAAGACTCCTAATCCGGCAGATGAAATATATTCGAGTAGTTTGCAGTCAATTAAAATATTGAATTGTCTGTTTTGGAGCGCTTCGCTAAAAGCTCTGTCAACTTCCATAGAAGAGCCTGCATCTAAATCTCCTGCTATAGATAATTTGAGCATCCCTTCGGCTATCGGGTTTTTTACTATCCTCATACATCTTTATTTTAGAAAGCAAAAATAGATAAAAAAGTTCCATCGCCTTGTTTTTTTTATTGTTTATCGCCTTTTTTACCCAAACTTAACAAAGTTTAAGAATTGAATTTTTTACATTTTGACGTAAATCGAATTTTTCCTAAACCGGCAAAACCAGGAAGAAAGATCTACTCTAAGGTTTTTCGGGCTTAGAACATAAAGAAAATAGTTGCTTTCACAGATTTAAAATCGGGCCGTTGCTTTTACAGCTTATCTTTTCTTGCCTCAAAACTATTTCACAGTAAAACTCCTCCAAAAAATTAATAACATACCCGGTTTAATTGATTTTAAAAGGAATAAAATTGACTTTCTAAAACTTATTGAAACAGTTTTTAACCCATTTCTTACTTCGTTTTTCTTTTATGAAACAAGAAACAACCCATTTCTTACTTCGTTTTTCTTTTATGAAACAAGAAACAACCTATTTCTTACTTCATCTAAAAATAATGAAACTGGAAACGGATCATTTCTTGTTTTATTAAAAACTTTTAAAACAAGAAATGGCCCATTTACTACTTCATTTAAGAATAATGAAGTTGGAAATGCCCCATTTCTTATTCCATTTTCTTTTTTTTAAACAGGAAATCAAGTGTTTCTTATTTCATTTTTCAACAAGGAATTGATAATAATCCTCAAAACTGCCACTTATATTTTTTTTACTAAAACAGGGTTCAGCCAAAAGGCAGCTTAGTTCCTGATGTTAGCCTTGTCAATGAATGATTTTGAGGGATATATCTGTGATAAAGAGAACAAAAACACTAAAACTTGTGATTTGACAAAAAAACTATTTCATTGGCTTATACAAACCTACAAAATAGGGTAAAGACAGTATCAGGCAAGGAGTTAGAAATCAACTTTGCAGCTTGTAACTACCCCCTTTTTGATTTTTTTAAATGAGGATAAAAATTCAGGGAACAGTTTTAAGCTGATTTTGGTTATACCATAAGTAAATTAGTTTTAGATTTGAGTGTTTTCTTAAAATTTGCCTTAGATAAATAAATGGATTTAAGAGAACCTGAAATCCTGCAGAACTTTTTATTTTTACTTTAAAAAACAACTTAACAATGTTAAAAAAAGTCTTTCAAATTTCTGTCTTTTTTGCGGTCATGCTGTTGTTCAATTCTTGTGGGTATAACAAGATGATTGCACTTGATGAAGAAGTAAAATCCGGTTGGGCACAAGTAGAAAATGCTTATCAAAGACGCGCCGATTTAATTCCCAATTTGGTGAATACGGTAAAGGGTGCTGCAAATTTTGAACAAGAAACCATCACCAAAGTAATTGAAGCACGCTCAAAAGCAACCGGAATAACAGTAGATGCCAGTAAATTGACCCCTGAATCTATTCAAAAATTTCAGGAAGCTCAAAACGAATTAAGCGGCGCACTTTCCCGTCTGTTAGTTAGTGTAGAAAGATATCCCGAACTAAAAGCAACTCAGGCTTTTATTGAGTTACAATCACAATTAGAAGGCACAGAAAACCGTATTTCCGTGGAACGAAAAACTTTAATGAAACGGTAAAGGCATATAATACTTATATCAGGAAGTTCCCGTCCAACTTAATTGCAGGAATGTTTAAGTTTGAAGAAAAAGGATATTTTGAAGCCGACAAAGGAAGCGAAAAAGCACCGACTGTTGATTTCGGAAAATAAATACAGCAGCAAGTTTGGTTTATTACTTGTATTTAACTGATTCTCAGTTTTTTTGAGGTATCGGTATTGATGCTTTCTGACTTTCAATTTTCTAAAAATGCTTACTGCTAAAGACTTTTTTTCAAAACAAGAACAAATTGATATCGTTTGTGCCATTCGGGATGCTGAAACCCAAACATCAGGCGAAGTACGGGTACATATAGAAGACAATTGCCCTCAAGAAACGTTAGACCGGGCGGCATCTGTTTTCGAAACACTGGAGTTGCATAAAACAGCACAGCGAAACAGCATTTTATTTTATCTGTCTGTTCAGGATCATAAATTCGCTGTAATTGGAGATGCAGGCATCAATTTATTAGTTCCCGAACATTTTTGGGAAGAGATAAGAGATAAAGTACTAAAGTATTTTTCTGCCAAACAGTATTCTAAGGGTTTAGTAGAAGGCATTACAATTGCAGGAAACAAATTGCGCGAATTTTTCCCATATCAGGAAAACGATATAAATGAACTTCCGGATGAAATTTCATTTGGTGATTAAACGAATTGTTAATCCCGAACTATTGTCAGGAGATGCCATCTTATTGCTGATTTTATCTCATTTCCATAAATTTGCTACCCTAAAACAACCTATGACCAAACTTCAGTTGATGATAAATAACCGATTTTTAACCATAAAAAAGGTTTGGATAATTGTTATATTCACCTTGTTTAATTTGTATGCAGGTTTTGCCGGTTCAATGATACCCGACCGGCCGAACCCGCCGCGTTTGGTCAATGATTTGGCTAATGTTCTCCCTGATGATCAGGAGGCCGCATTAGAAAAAAAATTGGTTGCTTATGATGATTCGACTTCTACTCAAATAGCGGTTGTTACTGTTCAATCGCTGGGCGGTGATGCACCTTACAATTTTGCTCAGGAAATTCTGTCAAAATGGGGTGTCGGGCAGGCCGGAAAAAATAACGGAGTTGTTATTTTGGTTGCACCAAACGAACGTCAAACCTTTATCACCACAGGATATGGTTTAGAAAGCGAGTTGACTGATGCAAGATGTAAACGCATTATTGAAACAGAGATGATACCTTCGTTTCGGAATGGAAATTATTATGAAGGTATTGATAAAGCTACAACCGCTATCATCGGAATTTTATCGGGGTTGTTTGTTCCGGATGATTCGGCAGAAAACAAAAATGCTGATATCTGGATAGCTGTCGCCATATTTTTGATATACATGTTCATTATGATTATGATATCCTATATCAATAGAAACAGGAGAGGTGGTGGAGGCAGAACTTTTAGCGGAAGGGGAGTTAGCGGAACGGGGCCTGTAATTATTCATTGGGGAGATAGTGATTTTGGAAGTTTTTCAGGAGGTTCAGGTTCTTTTGGAGGATTTGGTGGCGGCTCGGGAGGAGGAGGAGGTGCCGGAGGTTCGTGGTAATTCTTTGAATTATTCAAACGTTTTAAGAGGTAAATTGTACTAAAACTTATAAAGCACTTAAATCAAATCAATAACACAGAAACAAGAAAACAGAAAGGTTTGTACAGATATCCGGCAGAATATGAATGATAACATCAAAATGAGCAGTTTTACAAACTTGCAAAATGCTTCGCCTGATTATATACTCAAATTCATCGTTAGCTACCTCTGCATCAGCTAACAAATAATTTCAAATCTAACTATGCTTAACCCCAACTATATCCTTAAGCATATAGATTAGACCTGTAATGTGGTGTTAATTAGTATAAATACAATTTTTCAAAAAAACCTTTAAACCAAATATCACTATTCGGTGTTTAGAGGTTGAATTGGTTAGTATTTTTTGAATTAGAAAAATGCTAACTTTGCAACTGCAATTTGTAGATGTTTGAAAAGATTGCTTTTTGAAAGACAGAAAACAAGAAAACAAACATTAGTAAGTTTTTAAAAACAATATCTTTTTTAAAACAAACTAAGCAATAATGCGGGCAAAATTGCGTTTCTAAAAAAAAACCACAAAAAAAAGCATTAACAAAAAGACCAATTAAATTTTTGAGGCTTCACCCACCTCTTCATACTAATCAGATATGTTGTTACATCAACTTAAAGTAACCAGACTACAGAAATGAAGTAACTAAGCATAAACATATTAACGCAAGAAGCGATTTTCAACTCGCTTGTTTTTTTAGTAGCTCTCAAAGAAGCCATCAATACAATTGGTTGGACAGATTTTTCAAACCAACTAAAATGAGTAAATTAACGACAAATAACCAAATAAATAAAACAACCACATATTACATTGACGCAACGAATGTTTGCTATTGGAGCAACCCCGAAGTTCCTTCATTAGCTGTTCTTTTGAAATTGCTGTTAATTCTCAGAAAAATCAAGAAACAACCGTTCTTTTGTATTTTTGATGCCAATACCGCACATAAGCTACCACCCGATGAAAGGGATATTTACAACTATATGCTCAATAACGGCAATTTTCATCAGGTAAGCGGTGGCAAAAGAGCGGATGATTATATTTTGAGTCTTGCAGACATGTATAATGGAAATGTTATCAGCAATGATAACTATTCAGATCCTAAATACAGCCGTTATCGTTGGAAAGATCGCGATTACCGACCCACCCGCTTATTTATGGGCGAGGTAATTAAAACAACAGATGGAGAACATTTAATGTTGTTCGATCTTGACATCAATGTACGGTTAGACCAATCGGTTTCCGAACTATTCAAAGAATTAGAGAAGGTTCTTAATCCCCCCAAAGTGCATTACAATGGGGTGGTTAAGTTTTACAATAACCAAAGGGGATGGGGAGGAATCACATTTTTGAAAGAAACAGATATTGCTTTTACAAAATCATCAGATTCCAACCTGAGTTTTGAAGAAGGACAGGAGGTTGAATTTAAAATTTCAGAGACAGAAAAAGGACTGTTTGCCGAAGATGTTGTTATTAAGCCTGCAACCATTAAGTTTTTTAAAGGGGTCATTTCAATTTATGACGAGGTAAGAGAAACGGGATTTATCTCAATAGTAGATGGACCCCAGCGGTTGTTTTTCAGAAAATCTTATTTTGATGAGGGCGTTGACAATTCTGTAATTACCAAAAATATGGAAATTGAATGTGTCATTGGTACCAACAGCAAAGGGGAATGTGCCCGTCAGATTAGATTTGTAGCACCGGGTGCAGAAGTGTTGCTAAGACAACAAGAAGAAAAGGTGAAAATTGCTGAAGAAAAAATTAAAAATCTGCAGGAGTTATTGTTGTTGTCCAACAAAAAGCTGAACCAGCAGGCACAAGAACTTATTGTTATCAGAAAAAAGGCAGAATCAGAATTGGAAACCTTAAAAAAGGCATATCAGGAAGAAATCAATGCACTTAAATCTAAAATAAAACCAGAAGTTCAATCGCCGTTGCCTGAAAAAGAAATAGAGAAAAATGTTGAAACTGAGAATAAGCAAAAAACATTAAAAAAGAAACCTTCTAAAAAATCTGTTGAATCAGAACTAAAACTTCCCAAAGAATTAGATAAGCAAGCAAACGAAAAAGAGCAACAACAACCCTCCAAAGCAGCCAACACCATCAATAAAAGTACCAAACAACAAAAGGCAGTTAAAGTGCAAGACCCTGTTCCGGTTTTGATAATTCCCGAAACCAAGACAGAATTAAAAACTGAATTGAACGGAAAAAGTGAGACCATAGTTTTGCAGAAAAAAAAAATGGTAGTACCGGCAAAACAAATAGGAGGAAAGGCATATAGATTAACCAGAGTAGCTTCTGAAATTAACGTTGAAATTGATATTGTTAAAGAGCATCTGAAAAACAAAAACATTGAGGTTGAAAACAGCCCCCATGCAAAAATAGATGAAGAAACTCGACAATTGTTAATCAAAGACTTCAAATCAGTAAAGGCTTTAAAAGAGAAAACTGAACTTATTCATCTCCGAACTTCAAAGAATGTAGTTGAAAAAGTAGTTAAAGAAGAAACCAAGCATCATAAAGTTCAAGCAACCGAAAAAAAAGAATTTAAAATATCTAAACCAGAAAATTACAGCAAAAAAATGACTGAAAAAGACACAAATAAACCAACCGTGAATCCTGAAGAAGGAACAGCTAAAAAGAATGTTAAAACAGGGGGCAAGCAAACAAAAAAAGTAGAATTACCCCTGCCCGAAGAATTTGAAACAGAAGACAAAAGGCTTAATTGGTGGAGTAAATTAGAACCCCAGTGGAAAAAAGCATTCAATGTGGCTATGGGTAATATAGAATCCATCAACAAACCTACTGATGCCGACATATTGAGGTTAGTGTATATGAAGACCTTAGACCTGGACAATACTACTAAGAATACACTGACCTTTAAGTTAACTAATTTGTCGGGAATTAAACACCTAACCAATCTTACTAAATTGAATGTAAGCGGGCATGAACTGGTCAATATAAACGGGATTATGAAACTGATAAACCTGACCGATTTTAATTGCAGCCACAATAAACTTATGTCGCTGAATGGGTTGCCATATCTCGAAAATCTCGAAAGATTAGACTGTTCTCATAATCTACTTAAAGCAGGCAACTTAAAAGCAATTGATTTTAAAATTCCAACTTTGCGAAAATTAGATTGTAGAGTCAACCAATTCTTAGTCGCTGACCGCAAATTTTTAACAGATTTAAGAATAAAGGAAGTACAGTTTTAGTCAGATTTGATGGATATACCACTTGCCGGTATAAAACATTTGACATTGGTTGTCTTTTAGATCAAAAAATCATAAAGACAACATCGGTGATTATTGCTTATTTTGGTCATTTAACACAACCAACTAAAATCATACGATTTTTTCAGTTTTTGTATTGGTCAATTTGAATTAGCCTTTTTTCATGTGCAAATTATTTCGCTTTTTCCCCGGCTTTGTTGCGATTCTTATGACTTTGGTGATTTTAATGCCTCAGACTGCAAACGCTCAAAAAAGGAAGGGTAAAAACAAACAACCTATCAAGCTTACAAATATCGTTGAACCTGATATAGCCCCTATTGTTCCGGTTGTTCAGAGAAAAACACCTCAAACTTTAGTTACCATTTCCGGGAAAATTACGAAAGCTCAGAATGCTTTGATAAGTCTGGATATTCTGGATAATCCAATCAATAATAACATTCTGAGTTTTGCTTCTAAGATTGATAGTACCGGTCAGTTTACCATTCAGCTACCTTTGGAATATCCCACATTCGCCTGGATTTTTCATGCCAACCAAAGTGTACCGGTTTTCATTCATCCGGAAGACGGGTTAACTATTACATTAAATGGGGTTGATTTAGTCAATACCATAAAATATACAGGACGAGGAGCTGAAAACTGCCGCTTAACCACTGAATATTACCGTAAATTTAACCGTGCTACCCAGCGAAGCATTACTACCCAAAAAATGAGCGAGTTATCGCCGGAAGATTTTATCATTTACGCCAACGATTTAAAAAAACAAAAGCAGCAGTTGCTGAGTGATTTTAAAGAAAAAAACATAATTACAGCCCTTTGCGAGAACTTTGTCAAAGCTCAGATTTTAGCAGAATGGGCAGCGGTTTTGATGGATTTTCCGGTTGCATACAGTTTCAAAACCAATGAAATCTCCCCCGTTTTACCAGACGGATATTATGATTTTTTGAGCGAAGTTGATTTTAATAACGAAGAAATCATGCAGTTGAATGTCTATACAGATTTTCTGCTCAAGTATGTAACGCATAAATTTAACAAGTCAATAAACAGGGCAACTTACAATCCCGAAAACTTTTATGCCGATAAATACGAGTTTGCAAAAAAAATACTGAGTGGAAAAGCGCTCTATTTTGTTCAGGCCATCAGCATCGCCGATGCTTGTACTTACAGTAAAGTAGAGTTAATGGCACCAAAATTTGATGAATTTATCATCGCCTGTCCTTTTGGCAATTTCAATCAGGCCCTTGCTGAAATTTTTGACCAATCTTATAAAATCAGAGCCGGTCAACAAGCACCCGATTTTACGCTGACCAATTTGAATGGCGATACTATAACCCTCTCTCAGTTAAGAGGTAAAGTCGTATATGTTGATTTTTGGGCTACCTGGTGTGGACCTTGTATTAAAGAGTTCCCGTACTCAGAGAAGTTGAAAAAAAGGTTTAGTCATAAAAATGTGGCGTTTGTCTATATTTCTGTTGATGAAAGTCAGGAAGTTTGGGCAAACTACCTTAGAACTAAAGATATCAGCAGTGATACCAGTTTACATTTGTTAGCAAGTGCATTAGAATCTGATGCCGGATTTCAATATAATGTAAAAGGGGTTCCTCGTTACCTGATAATTGATGCTGATGGAATTATTGCAGACAGCAATGCCAAAAGACCAAGCGATATGGGTATTATTTCAGACCTCGAAAAAGTATTGTCCAAGTCGCCTTTAAAGCAGAATTAGTTTGATAAACAGAACAAAAAAGGTCCCTTATAGAGACAAATTCTTTTGTTAAAGCATCGGTTATTCTAATAGGAGGAATTAAAAATGCTTGAACTGCCTGGGTAACTTAAGTCATTTGAATTACCACAAGAACTCTGTAGTAAAACTCTCTAACAAAAAAAACGATGAACCCGAATAAGAGTTCATCGTTTTTTTTTGATATCTATTTAACCACTGTAACCTTTTGCATGGACGATTCTCCGGTATCTTGATTAGTAACAGTTACAATATACAAACCCGGGTTAAAGTTGCCGAGATGAATGCTGATTGCATCCGAAAACTGAGCATGATAAACCGATTGACCTGCAAGCGTATTTATAGAAAGTTGATAATTTGCAGTTTTCGATGGATAAATACTCAGCAATTCATTGGCAGGATTTGGGTAGGCTAAAATTGTAAATGCATTAGGTTTGTTGTTTGGCGCGGGATTTATGCCGGTAATACTACCATTGGTCAATACCGGTAAATCTATATTGGTTGGATATTGGGGGGAGAAATGCAGCCTTTGTACGGCAGTGCGGGGAGTCATTTCAACACCATTGAAAGTATAAGTTCTGCCATCGCCGGGTTTACGTCTGAAGTATTCTCCATCTTCTATTGGAAGATTGGGATTTACCTGATAACGGGTATAATTGCTGCTGCTGATTAGAATTTTTATCCGGTGGTTTTTCCCCCAAACATACCCTATGGGTTGCATGGCGAATTTGTATTCATAAACCTGTCCGATTTCAATGTTGGTAAAAGGAGCTTCGTCATTTTCAAGCCCTTCGGCAATAGAACGGGCATATTCCCGAGCGCGGGCATTGATACAGCCTTCAAACACAAATAATTCTCTTCCGTCCGGATAAACATCTAAAACACGAACAAAAAAGTCAGTATCAGTAGGACCGCTCATGGTTCCTCCGGGATTTGTTTTGGCATAAAGTGTGAATACAGGATTTCCTATAATGGCTAAAGAATCTTGTATGGCCTCACTGATGAAATGCACTACACCTTCCCGATCCATAGAATAAGGGGCGTAACGGGAATCCGCAAGATCTAACTGACCTTGACTGTCGCGATCGTCCTGAGGAGTACGTACAATCATGTTTGCGCCTCCTATGGTTAAAATAGGATCGTCCGGATCATGAACATACATTTTAACACCTTCGTCAGTTGATGGGGGTGTTAAATCAATGGAACCGTCCTGATGTAAATACATTTTTTGATTTTCTATACTCTCGCTGGGGGGAAAAGTTTCTGAGCCTCGCCAATAGTTTCCAACGTTTTCATTTTCGGGAACACCATCGTTAACCGGCCCAACTACATAAAACCTGACGGCAGGAATATTAGGAAAATCCTGAACAGGGATACTGTTAAGTTCTATACCGTCTAATCCATTGATTAAGGGTTCATCTAAAGTCGGAATGGCTACATTAAGAGTAATGTTTCCACCCGAAGGTAGTGTCAGTTCAACAGGAACTGCATCTAACCCGCCTGCTCCGTTGATAAAATTAAAAAAGTCAAGAAAATCAATCCGGTATTCACTTGCAGGAACTCGGACTTGTAATTGCCCTAAAGAACTATTAACAGTTTGCCACATTTGGCTTGCCGGAATACGAACCCGTGGTTCGCCAATATTCGCAAAATTGTTATAGTTCAGATTGTACCTGAACCAACCGATAAGTTCAGAATTGATAATAGCTGAAACAGGGATATTGTCTATGTCAATATCGCTGATATCTATTTTGGTGAAATCGGCAACATTTTCCTTGTAGGTTAAATCTCCGGTAGTTCTGCTACCTATTGTTTGATGTGCCCACGGGCCTATAATTATTTTTTGAAGTTGGCGATTAGTTTGGCCGATATGCTGTCTGGTCAAACGATGAGTTTCTATCTGACCATCGTTGAATATGTCCCACCATCCGGTTACATGGTAAACAGGAACTTCCAGATTTTCATACCTACTATGTTCACCGGCAATATCACCTTCTCCTGTTGCATTAACAGGAGCACGGCTTGCATCCATATCGCCCCGCAATCTTCCGTTTGGATAATAGCTGCAAACCCCATTGTTGTATCTTACACTGACAAAATGATCAATTGCAAGATTTGCTGCATCAAACATATTGGTTAATCCATAATCGGCAGAAGTATGGATATTGTTGTTGAGATCGGTGTCTATATCAATAAAATCATCTTCAGTTCCACTAAAAATTTGTCCTCTGAGCCAGCCGGTTACCAATCTGTCCCGGAAAACACCGTTTTGATATCCTGTACATTTATAATGTTCGCTGGCTGCAACGATTGGCATGAGGCATTTAAGACCTCGGGTCATTGGGTCAATTCTATGGGCTAAGGCAGATTGCAACTGTGTGTTTCCCAATGCCGATGCGCCAAACATACCGACACTTCCATTACAAAGTAAATCGGTAAAATCAGGAATACCATCTGTATCTATATCATAAGAATAGGTCAGGCTATCAGTAATGAATTTAATGGAATTGTATCCATCTTCGTGAAAGTTGCCGTTTCGAGGATCATCCAGTTCTGTGATGTCCAAAACATGTTTGATGTCCGGATGATAAGGATCCTTACGCCATCCATCGCTATACATAGGTAAGTAAACACCTCCTGAAGAATACCGCCCTCTCATGTCTTGCTGACAATATCCATAGCCCATCACCGAAACAACCGAGCCTACAATATCTTCTCCTTCTTTGTCATAAGGTGTGCGGGTTAAAATGATAGGTACGCGGTAAGGGTTGTCGTTGGGTTCACCGTTCAGGGTTTCATAAATGATATACCAGGTGCCTTTGGGCAAGACTTGCAATTTTCCGGACACACTTCCTAAAATTGGCACATTCATATTAAGGTTAATGACCAGTGAATCCCTTAAAATTGGCAAGGTAATGTCGGTCATCAATTGAGTGCCATCGGGCATAGTAAATGGAACGGTTATTTTAGAGGACAACTCACGGATATCTTCAATTTCGCCATTCGGACTAAATTGTGCTGTAAGGAATTGAACACAAAACAGACAACAAAGTAGGGTTGTAATTACTTTTGTCATATACCTAACTTTTTTTGTGATAAAAGAAGCAAACCGATAAGTACAAATATGGGTTGTAAGTTAAGTAATTTTTTCGACATCAAAATTATTTAACAAAATTCAAGTAATCAAATATCCAACTTTAATTGCCATTTTTTATGAAGCCAGTTTTTACCACTTTTCTTGCCCTGTGTTTTTGTTTTTTTTCTCTTAAAGTTTATTCACAACCTTATTATTACACCCCAAACATCAGCAATATTTTTAGTATGCATGGTTGTGGAGGTTGCCATCCCAATTCAGGCGGTTTAAATATCAGTTACAATGGTTTGTTTTCGGGCGGTAGCAGTTGCGGACAGGCGGTTATTCCATTTAATGCGAATGGTAGCCCGCTCGTTACTAAAATTGATCCGACTATCCCAAACTGCTCAGGAGGAAATATGCCTCCTTCCGGAAGTGTGAGTGCTGCCAATATTGCCATAATTAAAGAATGGATAAATTCGGGAGCTTTACGCAATAATACTTCAAGCTGTGAAGACTTACTTATTTCTGCTTATATGGAAGGTTCATCATTCAATAAATATCTTGAAATTTATAACGGCACCGGCGCAACTATAGATTTATCGGCTTATAGTGTACGGATTTACAGCAATGGTAGTACAACGGTAAGTAGTACAGTACCATTATCAGGCATGTTAAATCACAACAGTTATTTATTGATAGCACATCCGAGCGCCGATTTAGCCGGTCTTACCCCTGATATTACCTCTTCTAATTTAAATTTTAACGGAAACGATGCAGTCGCCTTGTTCAATGGCGCTTATAATGTGGATGTGTTTGGGCAAATAGGAGTGAACCCCGGAGATACAGGTTGGGCAAATGCAGCATGTTTTACAACCGATCAAACCTGGATAAAATCCGATTTGGGTGCTACATGCATCTATAGTGCTTTTTCGGGCAATACAGATTTTAATCCCGTTTTGAGTTCTTTATATACCTGCTTTCCAAATAATGAAGCCTCAGCCTTTCATACTTATGTCGAGTGTAATTTGCCGGATGCCATTCCTCTGCCGGCTATAAACTATGCTTGTGATCCCTTTTTAATAGGCCCAAAATTTTTGGAAGCTCCCAGCGGTGGTATTTATGTCTATCGAATCTACGATGCTCCTGTGGGGGGGACTCTTATTAATAGCGGACTTACCTTTTATCCGCCTGCTTTAGGCACTTATTATATGGCTTTATACGAACCCGCAACGAATTGTGAAGGTGAAAGGCATCAGTTTGAAATAATCCTTCTTCCTTCGCCTTCCGTCCAATATTTAGAACAAAATTGCTACATTAGTAGTATGACCTATAGTTTAACGTTTTCAGTTTCGGGTATTTCTATTAATTCTGTTTTTGATGCAGTAATGAATATGCCAATTTTTCTGAACGAATCAAATGAAGGCATAGTTACCAATGTTCCATTCTACGATAATGTAACGCTTCGCATAAATGATTCGGGCTGTACTTTTTACGATACCTTTACTAATTCTTCATGCACAACTCCGCCTTGCCCTACAATCAACTATCCAACCGGAACTACGGGAATGGTAAGCGTTTATGACGGACAGGATTATACCTTGTCGGCTTTGGTGACCAACCCTGAATCAAGTAGTGCCACATATTGGTCAAATGGACAATTTGGAAACAGCATAACTTTAACTGCCAACAATACCGGTTTTTGCGAAGAGCAACAATATTACTTTTACGCTGAGTTATGGGATATTCCATCCGGCTGCGCTCCCGCAGCTTTACCGTTTAACGTAACAATATATCCCGACCCCTTTGAAAGTGCCCGCCTTGTCATAAATCCTGCCGATACCTGTACTGTCAGTGTTGAGGTTTGTTCACAGGTTGGAGAATATGAAGTAAATGTTTTGGGATATACTATCAATGGGGGAGCGCTTCAATCAGGAGATTCATATACTGCCTTAGCGGGTGAAACTTCAACTCTCAGTTTTGAAATTGAAGTAACAGATCCGGAGAATAATACGAATACTTATACTTTGGAAACTGAGCTTGATTGCCCTGCAGTTATTGGTGTTGACCCTGCTATTGAAAATAGAACTGCACTTTCTATTAAACATATAGCATGGTCACCAAATACCGGTTGGGAGCTTTTTTATTTTTTACCCGAAACCGAATCAGGAATGTTAGACTTGTTTGTTTACAACTCAGCCGGAAGTTTGATTTATCGCCAGACATTTGAGGCAATTATACCGGGTCAGAACCGCCATTTGCTTCAGGTTCCGGATCTATCATCAGGTTTGTATATGGTTCAACTTTCGGGGGCTACTCAAACCAAAGTCTATAAGTGGTCAAAGTTTCACTAAAATAAAAAAGCGTGTGGTAAAACAACCACACGCTTTTTTATTCTGCTTTAAGTGAACGATGATCAGTTCAACGAGTATTCTACCTTTTTACCGGTACGGTTAATATAAGGTCTGAGTTCTTCTGCGAGGCGTTTGCGAATCCAAAAAATACGGCTTTTGATTGTTCCAAGAGGAACATTCAGCGCATCTGCTATTTCCTGATACTGATAGCCCTGTACGTTCATTAACAGCGTGGTTTGATAAGCTTTTGGTAAACGTGCAATTGCATGATTGATGTCTTCAATTGTTAAATCCGAGTCTCCGCTGTTAAAAGTAGTATGAGAAACATTCATTTGATACAACTGCTCAACCGGATCTACAAGGGTATATTTGCGAGTAGCTTTTTGTCTGTATTGATTAATGAAAATATTTTTCATGATAACCAATAACCATGATTTTAGATTGGTGTTATGTTTAAAGTTATCCTTATACCTGAATGCTCTGGTCATTGTATCTTGAATCAAGTCTTCGGCATCAATCATGTTTTTAGTCAAACTGACAGCATAGGGTTTTATGGTGTCGTAGAGTCGAACAACTGCGGTATTAAATTCTTCCGATGACATAAAAAAGTTGGGTTGTTTTAAGATTAAGTGGCAATTGGTTTTTTAAAATGGTATTTGTTTTTTGAAAAAACCATTTTGTTTATATAGAGTAGGCAGTTTGTGGTTTTTAGTTGCCTTCCCCGAATATATTTGTATCAGATTTGTCTTAAGACTTTCAGTTTGTGCAAAAAATATTTAATTAACGGTTTCTGTATTTGTTATTTTAGAATTAAAAGTTTTGACAGCTTCGCTGAGGTCAAAAACTTCTTGTTCGTCACAAAATTCATGTTGTAAGATGCTCGCACCAACAGCAGATCGGGACCCACCGGCACAATGAACAACAACGGGTTTGTCGGTTGGAATTTCTTTAATTCTTTCTCGCAACTCGTAAAGAGGAATTTGAATAGCTGATTCAAAAATTTTATTTTCAGCTTCTTTTGGGTTTCTGACATCTAAGATTGTGTAATCTGAAAGGTACTCTTCAAAATTGGCCATATTTATTGACGGACTTTGACTATCACAGTTTTCAGGGTTAACAATAGTTCCTGTAATATAAGATTCGTAACCAATTTTAGCTGCTCTTTTGACTGCCATTTCTACTTCTTCAGTAGTTGAACCAACGAGGTAGAAATTTTCTCCCGGGGCAACAATTGAACCAAGCCATGTTTCAAATTTACCTTTAACTTGTATATTGATAGCACCTTTTATATGCCCTTTTTTAAATTCCTCCTGAGGTCTGACATCAATGACCAGATTATTTTCTTTTATCTTAGTATCTGAAGGTAACTGAGGCACTTGTGCAATACTTGCTTCAAAACCACAAGCTCCTTTTTTGTTCAGGTCAACATTATAACCGAAGTATTTGGGTATAAAAGGTTGTTCAGCCAACAGAATATTAACAAATTCCTCAGCTTCCATTTCCTGCAAAGCGTAATTAGATTGCAATTGTTCTTCTAATGTGCTGCTTAGATTTTCACTTAGATTTTTACCGCATAAACTACCTGCTCCGTGTGCTGGAAGTATGGCAATATGTTTTGGCAAAGGCATAATGCGCTCGCGTGTGCTGTGAAACATTTGCAAGGCCAATGCTCTTTTAGTAGCCGTAATATTGCCGGCGTTTTCGCGCAAATCAGGACGGCCGACATCACCAATAAACAAGGTATCACCAGTAAACAAGGCTAAGTCAGTGCCTTCTTCGTTGCTCAATAAAACACAAATACTATCCGGTGAATGTCCCGGAGTGTTGATGGCACGCAAAAACGTTTTCCCAATAGTAATAATGTCTCCGTCATCAAAAGTCTCGTGAGGATAAGTAGCTCCGACCAATTCGCTCACATAAATGGTTGCCCCTGTTGCTTTAGCAATTTCATAATGACTGCTTACAAAATCGGCATGGGGATGTGTTTCAATAACGGCGACAATATTTGCATGATGTGCCTGTGCGAATTCATAATAAGGATTCGGGTTTCGCCCCGGATCTATTAATGCAATTTCTCCTTCGCTTAATATCAGATATGAAGCGTGAGCTAATTGTTTGTCGTAAAATTGTTCTATTTTAAATTTCATGTGTCAAAGGTATTTCTTTTATACTTCTTATCAAAAAAATAAATAACCCTCTTAGCTTGAGTATTTCATACCTGAAAATCGTACTTTTTGATTGTCAACTATGTTGATTTAGTATTTAGTTAAACAAGTCGCTTTATTTAACTACAAAACTACAAAAATATGATGACAACTTCATGTTTTTAAGGAAATTTAACTTAGGCCGCACAAAATAAGTGTTTGAACTTTGATTTTAAGACAATTCTCTAATTTGCCTTACAAAAAAATACTACCTCATATTGCAATTACAATTTTCGAGACAAGTTATGATTGTGGTGATTTCTTTTTCTTTAATAGAATAGAAAACGTTTTTCCCATCCCTTACAGCATGTAACAAACCTTTCATTTTCATATTGGCCAAATGATGGGATGTCAGCGATTGTTCTGTTTTGAGCTGTTCACAAATTTCGTTTACACATAATTTGCCGTTAGCTTCCAGTAATTCAACAATACCTAAGCGAACAGGGTGCGCAACTGTTTTTAGAATAATAGCAATGCGTTCTAACTTGTCTGCATTCATACAATTGCATTTAAACCGGTTTTAAAAGGATGTGGATATGTTCATATAAACAACCTGTAACTACAGAAAGTTTTTTATCATATCCTTTCGCAGGGAATGTCGTTTTCATATTGGCACTGTACGATTTTTGCAGTCGTTTCGTTACAAATTGTTACTTTTGCGCCCGCTAAAGTTAGAAACTGCCCTCATGAATAAAACCCTGATAGGTATAATAAGGGAAGAAAAGAATCCTCCCGACAACCGAGTACCATTAACACCCCGTCAATGTTCCTTTATACAAGAAAACTTTCCGGAAGTCAGTATAAGTGTACAGCCTTCAATACAGCGATGTTTTGCCGATTCTGAATATGAACAGGCAGGAATTGAAGTCAAGGAAGATCTCACTAAATGCCATATCTTGATGGGAGTGAAAGAACCGTTGCCAGACAGGTTGATAGCAGGTAAAACTTACCTGTTTTTTTCTCATACCATTAAGAAGCAGGTATCGAATCAAAAACTGTTACAGACGATAATCCAAAAAAACATCGAGCTGATTGATTATGAATGTCTCCGGTATGCCAACGGAAAAAGAATCATCGGGTTTGGAGGATTTGCAGGAATTGTTGGTGCACATAACGGTTTGAAGGCTTACGGCTTAAAAACAGGCCTATATAACTTGCCACCGGCTTATGAATGTGGGGATTATGAACAGTTAAAAAGGGTATATGAACGTTTGATACTACCACCAATGAAAATTGCATTGACAGGTGCCGGAAGAGTAGCGACTGGAGCAAAAGAGGTTTTAGATTTCCTGAAGATAAAACATATATCAGTACAGGAATATTTAAATAACAGATATGACTATCCTGTTTATGTGCATTTGCATAATCATGATTTATACCGGCATAAAAAGTTTCACAGTTACGAAACACATGAGTTTTATCATCATCCTCAATTGTTTTACAGCACTTTTCTGCCTTTTACAAGCCAAACCGATTTGATGATAAACGGTATTTATTGGAGTCCCAAAGCCCCGGTATTTTTTACCAAATCTGACATGAACAGCCCTGATTTTAAGATTAAAGTAATCGCAGACATCAGTTGCGACATTAATGGGTCTGTTCCGGCTACTTTGAGAGCAACAACGATCGGAAATCCGGTTATGGGATATAACCCCAAAACTCAGGGAGAAGATACCCCTTACCAACCTCATACGATAGATATAATGGCAATAGATAACCTGCCTAATGAATTGCCCCGCGACTCCTCCGAAACTTTTGGAAAATTGTTAATAGACCATGTTTTAGCTGAATTGTTGCAAAAGAGTAGCCCTATCATAGAACATGCTACTATAACAAAACAGGGCATGTTAACCGAACTATATGAGTATTTACACGATTATGTTTATCCTGCTTAGTTGATGGTGCTAAAGTTGAAAAAATAAATTTGTTTTAACGAAAAAATGAAATCACCAATGGACCTTTTTTCCCGGTTATTATTGGCTATTATATTTCTGGTTTTTTTATCTTCTGTTTTCGTTCAGGCTCAGACTTTTGATTGGTCTGTTTCAGGAAATAGTACGCGGTTAGATGAAATATTAAGCATTACAGCCAACACAGATGGAAACATCTATGCTGCCGGTCATACTATTGCTCCTTCAGTAAGTATTGACACCCTATCCGGAACTGATACTACCTATATCTTGATTGATACGATTTACACTTCCGATATTTTACTTACAGCTTTTACTAATTCAGGTGATCCAATCTGGCAGAAAACCTTCACCGGAAAGGGGAATGACCGCGCTACGCACATTGTATCCGGAAGTGAAGGCAATTTTTTTGTAACCGGCATCTTTTCAGACACTTTGATGTTAGATGATGTTCCTTTACAAACTTCCGGCAAATTTGATTCAGATGTGTTTACTGCTATGATGAACAACGAAGGCAATATACAATGGGTAACTCAGGTTGGGGGTAATGGAAATGCAAATTCAGCAGGCTTGGCGACCGATGCATTTGGTTCTGCCTATTTGGGTTTTAATTTTAGAGATACTATAAATATTCATGACCTGATTGTTGTACCACCGGATTCTTACAATTTTGCAGTAGTTAAATATGATAATAATGGAGCACTGTTGTGGCATCAATTGGGAAATAATGAAACAGGCATCACTTTAGCTGCGATCAATACCGATTTAGACGGGAATACTTATGCTGTTGGTTATTTTACCGGATATATGACATTTGGAGGCTATTATTATGAGTCTTTGGATGAAACAGATGCTTTTATAGCCAAAATTGATTCAAATGGAAATGTGGAATGGCTCAAAACGATGGCTTATCCCGGCATACAAAGTTTACAAAGTATAGCAACAGGGATTAACAGTGAATTATATGTATGCGGGCAGACCAATGAACCTTTGACCGTGAATAATGATACCATAGAAATTACCGGTGTCAACTCAGCTTTTGTTGCCCGTTTTTCAACAGAAGACGGTTCAGTTCAATGGATAACACCTGTCAATGGCTGGGGTGTCAGCATTGCTCGCCAACTTAGTGTTGATGCCGATGGGAATGCCTGGTTAGCCGGGAATTTTTCTCCAACTGTTTTTTATCAATCAGACACTTTGAATTCGCAGGGTGCGGATGATGTTTTGTTAGCCAAATTAAATCCGGATGGGCAAATTCTATGGATTAAAACAGCCGGTGGCGTAAATTCCGAAACGGTTAACACACTTGCTTTTGATGCGGGGAATCAATTGTTTTTTGCCGGTGCTTTTGATATTCAAACCAATTTCGATGCCGATACACTGACTTCGTTAGGAGAATACGATTATTTTCTGACAAAAATTGGAACTTCAGTGGTTACTTCTGTTGCAGGTGATTTTAGTGAAACCCCTATTTTTAACCTGCAATCAGCTTTTAGGGTGTTTCCAAATCCCGCAAACAACCTGGTTTCGTTGGCTTTATTTAATATTGAGGGTCCGATTAGTATTTCTTTGTTTGATTTAAATGGGTCAGTGTGGAAACAAGAAACCCTTAACAAATCTGCAGAAGTTTGTGAAATAGATGTTTCAGGTTTGCCGAAAGGAATTTACCTGATTCAAGTGCTGACCTCAACACAACAAGCCACCTCTAAGCTAATTGTCCGGTAAATTTGAATTTCCTGAAATCGCATAAAAAGGAAAAGGGCGGTAACCTGTTATTGGTTGCCGCCCTTTTTTAGGAGATTATGTTATGCCGGATATTGATATCCATTCCGGTTTAATGCAAAGAAGTCATTAAATTAATCGTTTTTACCTTTAGCATCTGCTCCTGTAAGTACCCGGCGTTCTTTGATACGGGCACGTTTACCCTGAGCATCACGCAGATAGAACAAACGTGCGCGGCGAACTTTTCCATATCTGTTCACTTCAATTTTTTCAATATTAGGAGAAGAAACGGGGAATACGCGTTCAACCCCGATACCACTCGAAATTTTTCGGACGGTAAAGGTTCGTTTGGCATTTTTAGGACCTCCTTTAATTTGGATAACTATTCCTTTAAATTGCTGAATACGAACTTTTTCACCCTCAATAATTTTGTAGTGAACGGTAACATTGTCGCCGGCTTTAAATTCTGGAGTTTCTACTTTGGGTATTAACTGCTCCTCCACATATTTCAATATCTGTTCCATTGCTGATACTGGTTTGTAAAATCGTAAAAATTGGCTGCAAAGATAAGTAAAAAAAAATCCGTTGTAATGATAACCTTTATTTTTTTTGGTTTTTTAAGCAATCATCAATGAAATAGGTTGCCTATCCTTTGTTTTTTGTACAAGACTCCTGTTTTTAAATTGAATTTGTAGTAATCAGGCTTGATAATTTACCGAATTATCAAACTTGATTTTCCAGACTTTTTAATTTAGAAATCGAGTTTACTATGGTTTTCACCAAATAACAGTTTTTTTACATTGTCGGATTGCAAAAACTCGTGCGGGAAACCAAGTTTTACTGTACTACATTCGTTCAGAGCTGCTACTTGTTCGGGTAGTAAATTTACCTTTAGGCAGTCGAGGTTATCATTTAGTTGTTTCAAATTTCTGGCACCAATTATGGGAATGATATTTTTACCACGTTGCCGAATCCAATTCAGGGCAACATTCGAAGGCGTGCAGCCTATATCTTTGGCAATACTGACAACTTTATCCGCAATGGCAAAATTGGCTTCCGTTAACCTGGGGTTGTTTTCTTTCAGCCTTTTTTCCTCAACCGGCTGAAGATTGTTTGGTTGGTATTTTCCGGTAAGAATACCGGATGCAAGAGGTCCCCAAGCCAAAACAGATAGTCCGAAATGATCAGCCATTGGTAACAGGTCGCGTTCAACAGTTCTTTCAAGCAGATTGTATTGAATTTGAAGTCCAACAAACTGAGTCCATCCTTTACATTCGGCAAGCGTGTTACATTTTGCAACTATCCAGGCAGGAACATCAGAAATGCCGATATAAAGAACTTTACCCATGCGCACCAAATCATCCATTGCACGCATTATTTCTTCAGGTTGGGTTGTAAAATCCCAGGCATGAATCCATAACAAATCAATATATTCAGTTTTTAGGCGGTTTAAGCTCGCATGTACAGATTGCATTAGATTCTTCCGGTGATTTCCTCCTGCATTCAGGTTTGCAGGGTTCATATTCAACGAGTATTTGGTTGCCAAAACAAAATAGTCGCGGTCAGTTTGAATAAAATCGCTCAGAATTGATTCGCTGTTACCTTTGGTATAGTAATTTGCAGTATCAATAAAATTGCCTCCTGATTCGGCGTAAGTATCAAAAATCAATCGGCAATCTTCTTTGGCGGTTCCCCAACCCCAATCTTCTCCAAATGTCATGGTTCCCAATGCGAGTTCAGAAACCCTAAGCCCGCTTTTGCCTAATAATTTATACCGCATCTTATTGGGTTTCGGTTATTTATGAAGTTGTGGTTGATAAATTAATGGAATTCCTGATTGTTGTCCATTGACAGAACTAAGAACAAGGACCAAAATCTGTGCCTTTTCATTTGTTTGATATGAAAAGGAAATAGTCTGCTGACCTCCAGCAACTGTTCCAGATTGAAGAGATTGCCCCTGAATTGTTAAAAGTTCCCATCCCGAAACCTGAGTCCTTACGTTGCTTAAGTCAATTGTACAAATATCAGAAAAAGGATTCGGGTAAGCGGTTGCTTTTAGGAGTTCAGGTATTTCCTGATGAATCCCAATTGCACAGCTTTCGCGCAGCGATCCAAACCATTGACGAAGTGCCAGGGCGTGATAAAGCCCTGCATTTGAATGGCTAAATCCGCTTACCGTTTGCAACTCAACATCAGCAGCACCATTGAGTCCAAATTGTTCGAGAGTAAATAACACATTCGGAAACGGATTTTCGACATCGGCATCGCTGTGAAACAATCGCATCGGCATTTGTGGAGACCAGTCGTATAAATCATTAAAGGCCAGAAAATCACGCATCCAGAAGTCAGGATTATATAAAAATTCTTCCCGGTAAATATCCTCCAGCATCCGGTTTGGAATACTGTCTAAAAGAGAAGTATTGGCAAAGGGGTTGGTTGCATCCAAAATTAGTGTGAGGAGTGAGTCATAGGGAGATTTAAAATAGTCGAAAAAAGGAGTGGTGATGCCCATGCTGATTAACTCTGGCTGGTAAATCTCGTAATAAGCGCGGCTAATCAGGCAAAAAGCATGAGGTTCTCCGGTTGTTCGTGTCGGAGAAGCCAAAGAGTCGGCAGCAATGCCGGAAAGGTCATAAGTACCTCCTCCCGGCATAGCTGCTGTGATGGAAAACTCATCGGAATGATGTTCCTGAATTTGTTTACAGGTAGCCATGCTAGAATGTCCGCCCTGTGAATATCCGCTGATAAATAATTGGTCATTAAAATCTATGCCGCTGTTTTGGCAATAGGTTCTTGTTGCACGGATCAGGTCTATGGTAGCTGCTGATTCGGTGGTTGCGTGCATAAACGCCTGAAACCCCGGCGAAGCATCATAGCCCAGATGTATATAATCGGGGGTTAGTGAAATATATCCGTTAGAAGCAATCCCTTTTCCGATAAACGAGTAAATATTGTTAAGAGAGGAAGGAGCCTCCCAATGTTTGAGGGCTAACCCATGACCATAAGTGCACATTGGAGGGGCACATGGATAATTGGTTGGAAATGAAACCAAAGCAGATGCAATGGTGGAAGACATGCCATCATAATCAACCGTTTCATATAACACTTTATAGGCAGCAATATCATATTCAAATCCAAAAAGAGAGGGAGGTAATCCGGTGGCTGCAGTAGCTTCGGTCTGTAATTCTGCTACTGTTTTGGTTTCCATCAGGGTGAAACTGATGATATCCCCTCTTTCTGCATAAAGAAACGCCATTGGCATCAAGCACCAAACAAATATCAACATCAACCTGTACATAGCTTAAGAATTTTACCTTAAAATTAAAAAAAACACAAAGATATTAAGTTGAATACTACCCAAAAACCGGAAAGCTGGTTGTTCAGATTTAGGCTCATTTTTTTCAGCTAACTTTTTACCACTTGTCGCCTTTCATCAGTCCCCAAACAATCAGCCATTGAGAGAGGCAGTATGTTCCCATAATCCAGACTCTTGCTAAAGGTACCGGTTGATAAAACTTATTGATTGCAATCAGAGAATCTGAAACTACAAATACCAAAGCTCCGATAAAAACAGCCCGGAAACTAATTTCAGGTACAACCCCGTATCGGTTCAATGCATAAACAGCCATTAACAATAAAACTGTTGCATATACACTTACAGGTATGGCTAAATCCTTTAAATTTGGAGACAGCAAATAGAGCAAAGCAATTTCAAAAACAACAAACGGAATCAAAAGCCACCAACTTTTTCTGAATATACCTTGTGTGATTGGCAGAGAAGTAAGCCGATATGCCCTGATGTATAGCAGGTGCGCTACTAAAAATGACACTAACCCGCTGATAAATAAAATTTGAGAAGTAGGTTTGATCATCAAAAATACATCACCGCAACAAGAGAAAAATAAAGAAACCAACACGATAATCGTCAGTTTGCCTGCCGGTTTTGGTGCATTAATCCAATACCACAGCATCAGATTGATCATCAAAAGTGGCTTCAGAAAGTATTCTAAGGTATGGTTTTGGAACAGGTCGGCACTAATGACCAAAGCGGAAATGATAAAATACCGGAGGGTAAAGGATTTTGTGTATTTAACGGGCATATTCTTTTTAGTGAAGAAAATTGAATGTTAAAGATTTGAATTGATGTTACAAATGTAAGGACTTTCCTTGTTATGGAAGCGTTTTTTGAAGCAACTTACTTTGTTTGAGATATGCGGTTGTACTTCAAAACTATTACCATGTATTTGGAGTTATTGTAATCGTATTTCTGCAAAAGTTGTTTTTGATTTATTTATTTCTACTTCAGTGCATGGATTCTATTACACAGTTTACCCTTGGTGCTGCTATCGGAGAGGCGGTACTTGGCAAAAAAATTGGCAATAAAGCAGTTCTTTGGGGAGGATTTGCCGGAACTATTCCGGATTTGGATGTGATGTTTAGCCCTTTGTTGGACAATGTGCAAAGGCTGGGATTTCACAGAGGCTATAGTCATTCTTTGTTATTTGCGTTGATAGTAGGGCCTATTCTCGGTTGGTTGTTTTGGAAATGGTATAAAAATCACCCTGCTCAAACTACCCTTCAGGATTGGGTTAAATTGTTTCTGTTAGGAATTATTACACACCCTATTCTGGATTCTTTTACCACTTATGGCACACAGCTATTTTTACCCTTTAGCGATTACAGGGTAGGGTTAAACAATATTTTTATTGTTGACCCTATTTACACCATTCCCTTTTTGTTGCTGCTTATTCTTGCAATGTTTTTTAACCGCACAAACCCTTTGCGCAGGAAACTTAACTATGCCGGATTAATTATCAGCAGCGTTTATATGCTGTTTACTTTGGGCACTAAAGTTTATGTTGACCGCATTTTTGCCAATTCTCTTCATGAGCAAAAGATAGACTATCAGCGGTTTATGAGTGCAACAACCCCGCTTAACAGCATTTTATGGTATGCGGTGGTTGAGGTGGACCGTGGTTATTATATGGGTTATTATTCCTTGTTTGACAAAGACCGCCATATACATTATGACTTTATTGCCCGAAACGATAGTTTGCTGTCCGGTATTCAGGATTCCTATGCTGTGGACAGGGTTAAGTGGTTCAGCAACGGATATTATGCAGTACGTCCGCATAATAATCCGGATGAAGTTCGATTTTATGACTTGAAATTCGGAAAAATGGGTTTTGAAGGTAGTACGGAAAAGTTTATTTTCGCTTTTAATCTTAAAAAACTCCCCGACGGAAATGTAGTAATGCATCAAAGCAGGGATGATAATGGAAGAGATTTTAAAATGGGGGATGCATTCCGGGAACTTTGGCAAAGGATTATGGGCATCAAGCCTATTTAATTTGAAGCAGGATAACTTATGTTGAGATAAACAAACCCATGTTTTTACTTTCTCTTCTTTAAGTTGGAATTGGGCATCTCTTAGATATTGAGATGCCTTTTTACTTTTTTATTGGCAATGTTATAACTGGATACCCATTTTAAACGGACGGAGTAAAAAATCAAGTTCCATAGTGACTTTTATCATTTATAAAACTGCTAAATAACTTTACCTTCGCAGCAGATAAACACAATAGAATTTTAACAATAAATTAAAGCACAATGAATGCAAAACATATTTATCTGAAAGACCTTCATTTTGAACACAAGATTTGGGAAAGTGAACTTAGTTTTTACAAAGAAGAATTAAAGATATTTCAACAAAGGTTGGGGGATGTGTCCCTGAAAAATACGAAGCATGAAGTTCAGGCTCAAATTGAGCATTTTCAGAATCAGTTTATACGCCAAAATGAGGTCATTGATGAATATCGCCATCAAATTAACGAACATGAAGGGCATCTGATAACTGAAACCGAGAAGAATCCGACTGCTATTGAACATCGGTATTTCCCCGATCACAAAGAAATGAGAGATAATATGCAGATTTTCAGACGCCTTTACGGGGAATTGAAACATGAATTTATGAACTTCTTAGTAATGTGGATGTAATTGTTTTATAAACAGTCATTTTTTAACCAATTTCAGCCAACTGATGCTTTTGTGTCAGTTGGTTTTTTGTTTTTTTTACCATACCTTCGAAAGCCCATCAGGATACTTGTCTCTTGTGCATAGGGTTGAATCAGGATTTATCCCTTAACTTTAGGCAAAATATCTTTTTTTATGTACCGGTTTTATGGGTTGGCTGTTTTGAGTGTACTCTCTTTTTTTATTTCTGTTAGAACGTTCGCTCAATCCGAATTTTATGGTATTCCAGTTATTCCAACTGAGTCAATATCGTCTAAAATAGACAAACATATCAGAGAATACCGGTTGTTTAAAATCCCTGCATCCGAAATAAGCAACTATCTTAAGTTTTCGAGGAATAACAGGTTGAATCTAACCTTATATCTGGGAGAAGATTTGTGGAACCTCAACTTAACACCCAACGATATGCGGAGCAATGGGTTTAAGTTTTTTTTGCAAACTCAAATGGGGAAACAAATTTTACCAACTCCTACAAATATTGCATACAAAGGCAGCCTGATGGGTGGGGGAGAAGTGCGTTTATCGGTTGATCCCGGGTTTATTTACGGATTTGTTACCAATCCTCAAGGAATTGAGTTGATGATTGAACCTTTAAACTATTGGATTTCAGGAGCTGAAGAAGAGGTGTTTTTGATCTATAAACAGGACGACTTTATTCAAACTCATCCGCTCAATTGTTTTGAAAAAATAATTCATGAGGGGTACAAGCCCAGAGAAAAAGACGATGAAAACAAACAATTAAACGAATGTACAACAGTTGAGCTCACATTTGCAGCCGATTGGCTGTTGTTAGAGGAAAAAGGCAGCCCGGAAAAGGTACACAAACACCTCAATGCTGTTTTAAATGCTGTACAGCCTAATTATGCAGTATTTAGTATAGATTTTTTGCTTACTGAAATTGTGGTTTCGGGTTGTGAAACCTGTGATGGGTATAGCAGTACACTGGATCCGGCTGCTCTGCAAACATCTTTTGCCGCATGGGGAAACGCCGGAGGATTTTCCCAACCTTTTGATGTAGCACAATTGTGGACTGACCGCGATTTTACGGGAAGTGTAGTGGGTGTTTCACCGGTTGGCACACTTTGTACCAATAACCGGTATAGTCTGGTGCAGGATTACAGTGCAAACTTTAACTCGCTCAGAGCTTTATCGGCACACGAACTTGGTCATTGTTTTGGAGCAACCCACGATCCGAGCAATTCCTTATACCTCATGCAGCCAACTATTCTTCCTACGTTAACCGAATTTTCGTCAAACTCCATCAGTTTAATACAAACCCATCTCGGTAGCCGCACCTGTTTAGAACATCATTGCCCTTTTTGTTTATCAGCAACTCAGATTGCCTTCGACAGTAATACTAATACCCTGACCTGGCAAGACAATGCACCTCAATGTCAGGTCAGTATAAAACGGAGTGGCGAGGCTAACTGGATTTTACAAACTATGGTTTCCGGAGAGAGCTATACTTTTAGCGGACTGTCTGCATGTTATGATTATGAAGTTGAACTACTGCCTGTCTGTAGCGGAAATATTACCGCCTATCCTCAAACCCTGAACATCCCTGCCGTTAGCAGCCCTGCAAATATTATGGTTTCTCAACCCAGTGCAGGCACTGCGGTCATTAACTGGACTAACGGGGGGAGTTTGGTGAGTGTAAGGATTAAAGAAACGGGAGGTGCTGTTTATTTGGTGAATACCGCAGTTACAACCAATACTTATACAGTCAACGGGTTATCACCCTGTAAAAGCTATTCGGTGGAGTTGCAAAGTATTTGTTCTGGTTTTTTATTGAGCAATACGGCAACTGCCACAATCAGTGCAATTGTTCCTTATGTTGCTTTCGGATTGCCGTTATCCCCAACTTCGGCTAATGTAGGCTTTATTACCTATACTTTTACCTCATTCGATTATCTGATTCGAGTTAAACAGCAGGGAACATCGGTCTGGATTTTTGAAACCATCGCGCAAAGCGGGGTTAATTATTTATTAAACGGGTTACTACCTTGTACCTACTACGAGGTTTATGCCTATGCAAACTGCGGAGACGGACAACTCGGACCGCCAAGAATTCAACAATTCAGAACTTCTAATTTGTTTATCAGTGCACTGACACCCCAAAACTGCAATTCTCAAACTGCCACTTATGATCTCGCATTAACAGTCAATTATCTTCAGTTGTCGGGTCAGTTTACTGTATCAGTAAACGGAGCTGAATACCCGCAAACTTATTCCGGAAGCCCTCAGCAAGTTATAATCCCCAATCTTCCGGCAACCGGAAATATGACCATAACCGTTTCCATTTCTGACAATCTGAACCCTTCTCTTTGTTTCGGAAGCAGTACTTATACCGGTTTTCGTCCACAGTGTGAATGTAGTACCGTATTTTCTGAAAATTTTGATGGTTGTTCCATTCCTGTAGGTTGGAGTAATAGTGCCATAGGTTTTAACCCGGCTGCTTTGTGGCAGTTTGGAACAACTACAGATGGCAACAGCATCAACGAATCCTGTATGATGTTTTTTGACGATGATGCTTATGATTCAGATGGAGGTGAAGCCCTGATGATTACTTCTCCGGTCATCAATATGAACAACTATTCTGCGGCATCGCTCCGGTTTAAATACAATTTCAACACGATAGGCGGGTTTTTCAGGGTTCGTGTATGGAGCGGAAGTGCATGGGAAGATGTGATTTATACTTTTAACAGCAACTGTGGATTTTGGGGTTGCAATTATGCACAGGCAGATATTGACATTACACCCTACCTCAACCCGGATTTTCAGGTGAGATTCATCTATAATGATGGGAATGGCTGGGACTGGTATGCCGGAATAGATGACTTTGAAATCTGCGCCTATTCCGCCCTTGTCAGTTGCAATGCGGGTTTTTACTTTCCGAACGGGAATACTTATTGCAAAGCTCAGGGTTTTGTTACTCCGGTGATTACCGGAAATCCCGGAGGAGTGTTTTCATCCACACCTGCAGGGCTTACTATTGATGCCCAGACAGGAGCAATTTTATTGACTTCCAGTTTGGCAGGTATTTATTCAATTCAATACACGTCAGACAGTTTTGGAGGGTGCTCTCAAAATTTTACCATAACCATTGCACAGGATTGCAACACGCCCGTTTTTGTCAAAGCTTTTTTACAAGGTGCCTTTAATCAGACAACCGATTTGATGAACACTACCCTTAACACGCTGAACATTATTCCATTAACTCAGCCTTATAATTTGCCGCCCTATAATTACAACGGCACAGAGTCTTTTGCCTCCCCTTCTGCAAAACCTGCTAATATGGTAGATTGGGTGTTAATAGAATTGAGAGAAACTGCCACCAAAATGCTGATAGCCAGAAAGGCCGCTGTTTTGTTAAATGACGGATGGATAACGGATGTAAACGGAAGCAGCGCAACAGGCGTAGTTTTTAACAATATTCCGCCAAACACAACCTGTTTTGTGGCAGTTCGCCATAGAAATCATCTCGCAGTTCTCAGCGATGTGCCGGTTGTATTGCCAAACTCCGGAAACACATTCGACTTTAGTCAGGCTGTTTCCAAGGCCTATGGCAATAATCAGCAAATTTTGTCAGGAACAAAAGCCCTTCTTTATTCGGGTGATGCCGATGCAAACGGAGCAGTAACAATTGGAGATTTCACCAAATACAAGCAGCAATTTTTACAACTAAGCAGCTATAAAGAAGCCGATGTAAATATGGACGGAGATGTTTCGTCTTTCGATTTTTCGGCAATGCAACCGAATTTTCAACGCATTGGTTTGCCTTTATTGCGCTATTAATTGCCGCATGTGGTTACTTAAAACATTGGATTCATTGAACCTAAAAACTCTTTGGGCCTTCCGGCAATTTTTGGAATTTTTTGTGATGTTTTTGGGATGAAAATAAATGCAGCAAGCATAAAACTGCTCAGTAACTGAAACAGACGCAGGTATAATTTTTCAAAAATCCCCCATGTTTCTAAACGACAAACTTCTGAGATTTTGTCCAAAACACAAAAAATTACAAAACACCAAATTTGTGATATCAAGGCAGATTTAACTTCAGTCTGCTGAAGTTATAAGCGCTTTTCCATTTTAATATTAGCCCTTTCGTAGAGCCCTAATTCCAATTCAACTTCAACAAACCCGTATTTGCGGTAAAGATGAATTGCCTGCTTTAGTTTAGTATTTGAATATAAAATGAGCCTTTGAACGCCAATTTGTCCTGCAATTTTTAAACAGTGTTCCAACAAAAGCGTTCCGATTCCGAAACCTTGTGCTTTTTCTGTTACTGCCATTTTCCCCAATTCAAAAATCTGATCCGTTTTTTTCAGAAGTGAAGCAGTGCCAACAATTTCATGGTTCAGTTTTGCATAAAAAACAAAACCTCCTTTATCAATAATTTCAGTTTTAGGGTTAGAAAGCGAACGTACATCTCCCTCTTCTACTTGAAAATATTTTTCTAACCATTCGTAGTTTAATGTTTTAATCGGTTCGCAGATTTCGTCCGAAAAATCAATGATTTCAATGTTTGAGCCTTTGAAGATCATAGTATAATCTGAGTTTCAGGATGTGATTTTTTTCCGGATACCTACCAAAAAATCAAGCGGAACAACCACAAAGGTAACTTAACAAACCAACAAACACTTTTCCCTACTAATTTACTGAACAGGATTAATGGAGAGGAAAAAATATTTGAAAGGATGCTTAGAATTGATAACATCCAATCTATATTTAAGTTGAGATGGTGCAGGGTAAGTTGGCAGAGTATATTTTTGGAAGTGGTTAATGGTCTCATGCAGGTTGATGCGCGTTGTATTGTATCATGAATGATGCCTTTGTTGGCATCAATGAATCATATAGGCATTGGCATCGTAGGCGTATTCAATGTTGTCAATACCGTTTTTAATTGCTATTTTGAAAAAAGTTGTTTAATGCAGTCGGGTTTAATGGTGAGGTCGTGCCGCCGGATTAGAGAACAATCGAAGATAAATATTAAAAAAAAGTGTTTAATTTGTTTAAGAACAAAGTTGCATAAATGGTTGTTTTTTTAAAAAAAAACCATGAAAGTTTTGCTTGAAATTAAAGATAACAAAGCTAATTCGCTATTGGAAGTTCTTAAAAGTTTACCTTATGTTAAAATTCAACCCCTTACCGAAGCAAAGGCAAAAACAATAGGCGACATTAAAAAGGCAGTTGAGGAGCTAAAAATGATACAGGAAGGTAAACTTACCGGCATAACTATACAAGATTTGTTAAATGAGTTATAATATTATTGCCGTTCCTAAGTTTAGAAAAGAGTTGAAAAGGTTGGTAAAAAAATACCCTTCTTTGAAAAATGAGTTTTCTGAACTTGTAGTAAAATTAGCAGAATATCCAAGTTAAGGGGTATCGCTTGGGAAAAATTGCTATAAAAATTCGGTTAAGTATTCAATCAAAGGGCGGCGGGAAACGAAGTGGAGCACGCATTGTTACCCATTTTATGGTCGTGGCTTTAACGCTTTATTTGCTTGCTATTTATGATAAATCAGAAGTAAATAATATATCGGATGAGGAGTTGAAAGAACTTTTAGACGATATACCCGAATAGAAATAATATATTTGTTGACTGCTGCTTCAAAGTTAGGGCTTAGTTCCTGTATGAACAACCCTTTTTTACCCCTAAATCCCCAACCGCCTCCTTTTACTTGCTTCGTGGGAGAATAATGAGTTTGTCATAGACAAGGCTAATCAACTTAAATGGAGCATTTGAAGTAAACAAAGTTTGTCAACTTCAAGAATTGGTAACCCTGCATCAAAAAACCGGGAGGCATACCTCAAAATGCCTGACCTTGCTTTCATTTTGAACCGCCTCTCTCAAAAAGACACCAGATACATTAGTAATCAAACCAAAAAAAAAATGTATTTTTTGTCAATTAAAATTGCAATTTTAAAGGTGAAAATTGCAATTTTAAAAGTGAAAATTGCAATTTAAAAGAGGGAAATTATAATTTTAAAAAAGAACGAAGTAAGAAACGGTTCATTTCTGATTTCAAAAACTTTGCAAAATTCAATTGGTAAGATTTTAATTGACATTTTAGGGGAAAGAATTTACATTTTATCCTTGGAAAAGTCAATTTTAAAGAGGGAAATTATAATTTTAAAGAAGAATGAAGTAAGAAACGGTTCGTTTCTTATTTCCTTTTTTAATAAAATTGATTTAAAATTGGCTTTTCCTGATGGGGAAGGGGGTGTTTAACCTGCCTAAATTGGATTTGTTTTGATTGACATGAGTTAGAATTACATGTTTTCAGGTTGTATTTTCTTTGCAACTATTAGATTTGAATTTGCATTCCGCATCATATTTATAAGCCAAACAACCCTATTGGAATTGATTCTTCTTAATTTTCAGTAACTGAAAATCAAGTACTAATTTCACTTTTCTGTTTACAGGGTTGTTTCCATAAAACAACTAAGTTAGTTACTTATCCGTTTAATCAAAGCAGCTACTTTCTTTACCTGTTCTTTGGATTACAAATCTTTCCGGTTAAAAATTCTTACTGCAAAAGCAATGGGAATTACCGCCCAGATTAACATGACCGCAGTTGAAATCATGGTTCCGTAACCGCTTCCAAAAAACTGTTTATACAAGGCTCCTGTATATCCCATTAAAGCAGAGATGTCTAATTTAAGCAGAATCATGATTCGTCCCAAATCAACCGGATTTAAGGCGGTAAACAGCATGACCGCTTTTTCGAGGGGATAATCGTTGAAACTGAACAATAAAAGCAAGACCAACCCATCGTAGATGAGGGAAAAATAAAACCAGATCAGCAGCGAAATTCCTATTCCTTTGGCTTTGTCGTTTGTGATAACGGAGGCCCAAAAAGCTAAAGATGTGAATATTACAGTTAATAAAGCGCCGGAAAGCAGCAACATAGTACCGGCTTCATTAAAACCAAGAATTACCAATGGCAATCCCACCCCTATTCCAAAAGCCAAAAGCAAGGCAATAGAAACTCCCAAAAACTGGCTCAACAATATTTTACTGCGCTTGAGCGGTTGAGCTATCAGTAATTCGATAAACTCATACGAATTGTAAAAATGAATGGTTGCAAACACAATACTCACCAAAGGGAGTACGATTAAAATAATATTAAGCAAACTGAGTGTACCTTTATTCGGATCAGTTTCCAAACTCAGCATACTGACACTGACCACTAATAAAAACAGCGTGTAGGCAATAATGATTTTATTTTGAAGTATATCGTACAGTACGTATTTGATGATTTTTCCCATTTATTATCTTTTTTTCCAAACAGAATCCGGATGTAAAGTTGCAAAAAGCTGTTCAACCTGCCCCCATTTAGGTCAGGTTTTCAACTTTAGTCCTCAAAAATCAGTAAAAAAATGTCAGGCAGTCCCTTTTAGGGATTGGCTCTCAGACTTTCTTCCAGTTTCACAGCTTTTGGAAACAAGATATTGTTTTCCAGATGAACATGGTGATGGAGGTCTGTTTCAAACTCCTGAAGTTTCAACAGGGTTACTTTATAGGTTGTGCAGGCATCTGCAGGAGGAAAATACCGGTTGCTGAGTTCTCTGATGTTGAACATCAAATTTCCGGCAACATCGTGTTCAGTTTCTAACATTCTGAGTGGATTTTGAATGGTGTTAAAAACCGGCAATTCGGGTTTTGTATGTTCTGTTTCGGCTTTTACCAACTGAATGATATAAGGGAACAAAACAGTTTCTTCTTTGTGTAAATGCTCGGATAGTTCAACGCTTAAGGTTTTAAATATCTCGTGAATGATGAACAATTCGGGATGATTTTTACCATGCACTGAAGCTATTTTATCTAAATTTTTTAACAAGACCGGAATAGATTCTTTGATGTATTGGTGGTGTGCTTCGACAATATAATTGACCAATAAAGCCAAACTCCATTTTGAAGAATTTTGTGAAGGCGGCATTTCAGAAGGGAGATTGGTTTCTTCTATTTCTTTTTGCAACTTTACCGGATCCAAGCCCCGTTCCTGACATACCATATTTAGCGTTTTTTTGCCTCCACAACAATAGTCAATCTGATGTTTTTCAAATACGGTTGCTGCATGGTAGTTTTCGGCAACTATTTCACCGATCGTTCGTTGTTTGATGACAGAAGTTTCCATATTTATACATTCTTTAAGTTTTAAATTTGGTTTGTGTGCACCGGCAATCAGGCCTGAAAAATTTGATGTCCTTGTTTGATAATTTTTGCGATGGCTTTGCCTAATTTTTCTTCGCCGGTTTCTGTTTTTAATTCTTCGAGGGGTTTGTAAAAAAACACATCTCCTTCAAATATGTACATTACATCGGTTACCAATTCATCCAGATCGCTCAGGATATGAGAGGTTATCAGGATGAGTTTGTTGTTTTCCTTTTCACGGGCGATTTTAAGTTTCAATATTTCGGCCGAAAGCGGGTCGAGGCCGGTTGTAGGCTCATCCAAAATCAAGACCGGTGGGTTAAACAGGAATGCCAGACATGCGCTTACTTTTTGTCTTGTTCCTCCCGATAAAGTTCTCATGGGTTTATGAAAGATGCTTTCCATGTTGAAAGATTTGAGCAAATCTTCGTCTGTTTGTGTGTTGCCGGTACTGTTGTGGCGAATGTCTTTCATCATTTCAAATAACTGTCCGACCTTCATATTGTCAGGATATCTGCCAATCTGAGGCATATATCCAATCTGGCTTCGATAACTCCAGTCGTTGTTGATGATTTTCCCGTTAAAAAAAATCTGTCCCTGATTGGGCATCACCATTCCCAACAGACATTTGATAAAAGTGGTTTTGCCCGAGCCGTTGGGGCCTATGACCGCAACAACCTGCCCTTGGTCAAAGGCTATATTGATGTCTTTAAGCACCTTCAGGTTGCCAAAAGTTTTATGGAGTTGTGCTATGCTGATCATGTTTTACCGGTTTCATTAAAGGTTTAGAATCTATTAAACTTTCTGGTGTGATGCTCGGAATAATTTTTTCCATGCGGTCGAGCAGATAAACTACAAAACTTCGCCACAGCATAATGGTAAATGGCATTTCAGAAACCAACATGGCATATAAACTTGCAGGGCGATAGGGCACATCTCCAACTCCATCTTTGTTCAGGTCATATCCCTCGTATTTGTCCCAATAATTGTGGTTGATTTCGTTGAGTACCAAAGTGCCGTTGGTGGCTATATCAAAAGTGTTAGCGCTAAAATTGTTTTTTGAAAAATTGTTGTTGTCGCAGCTTGCCTGTAACTGAACTGCCCAACCATTGAAAGAAAAAGTGTTGTGGGTAATCACAATCCGGCTGCTTCCTTCCATTTGAATTCCGGTGGTATTTTGGTCAAACAAGTTGTTTTCAATATGGCTGTCGGTAATGTCTTTCAGCAATAATCCATAAGCACTGTCTCCCCAGTTGTGGATAAACCGGTTGTTTAACATGGTTACTTTTTTAGTGTACATCACAGCAACTCCGGCTCCGTTATTGACAAAACTGTTGTTCCGGTATTCATCTTCGTGTGAAAACATAAAGTGCAGACCATATCTCAGGTTTTCATAACTATGGTTACCGGTAATTTGAGATTGGGTTACAAACTCAAAATAAATTCCATCCCGATGTCCGGTTACCTCATTGTTGCTAATGAGCAGGTGTTCGCATTTCCACGCATGTATTCCGTTGCCGGCGTTTAACTCAATTTCGCTGTTGGAGGTCAGAAAATTATTTTCAATGGTACAATGCGCAACATTAGCCAGGTAAATCCCAAAACAGGTATTGCTAAACCGGTTATTGGTGATGTGAATATTGGAAGCATTGTAGGCGTTAATGCCTGCCAGTTCTCTTGAACTTGAAAAGGGAGCATTGATAATTTCAAACCCCGAAATAGTTACATCGTTGGTTTTTATGGCTATCAATTCGTTTTTTTCTTGTCCATCCAATACAGGGAAATCCAGACCTATAAGAACGATAGATTTTTTAACTTCCAGTACTTCAGGTTGGTAAATTCCTTTTTTGACAAGAATGGTGTCACAGGCCTCTGCTAAATCGAGCGCATTTTGCAATTGGTTTAACGGGCAATCCTGACAAACTGTATGCGTTGCGGCATTTAAAGGGAATAGTGCAGAAGCGATGCTGCAAAAGAAAATTAAAATAACCGGAAGTCCGAAAATTAATTTAGCTGTTTGCATGGAGATAAAAGTAAAACATCAAAAAATCCGGGTCGAAAACATGCAGTGTAAGAGAAGAACAACAACTCTAATCCTTATTTCAGTTGTCGTGTTTTCATGATTTTGCTCCATGAAGTAACCTCGCCATTGGTCAGGTTTTTCTCCTTGTCAAAATCTGCCTGATGCTCAAAGCAGGCTGTATTAGAACCCATAGGGCTTTTAAACTCGGAACTGTGAAGGTAATGTGCATTTGTGGCTTCAATCAGTTTTCCGTTTTGGGTAAAATCAACGGTTAGCCATAAAGCAACATTGTCATACCTGGCTTTGTCGTTTTTAATCCATTCTGAAGCACAGACCAAATCGTCGAAAACAAACACTTTGCCTTTATTTGTAACAGCTTCAACGCCAAACCGTTTGTCCATCAACGTCATTTTGCAAACAGAACAATAGTCTTTTCCAAAATTGATGGGTCTTGGCTTTACTTCGCAGGCGGTAAAAGAAAAGATACTCAAGCTGCTCAACACCAAAATGACGGCCGTCGCATTTTTAGTATTGAAGCGGTGTTTGCGAGATACGTAAATTTCATAAAACAATGCCAAAAAAACAAGCACTCCGGAAATGGTGATGACCCATCCTCCGGTATCGGGAATAGATAAAGCGGTAAAATTGAGTAACACTTTATAACCTAAAAGCGGGGGTTGATATGCCATACCCGGTACAACAATGGCCGCATCAGGGTTGAGATTATGCCCGTAGTCGTAGCTCCACCAATAAAAATCGGTCATAGCAACCGCAGCACCAATTACAAGCAGTGCTGCATAAATTACCAATCCTCTGAACCGGTTAAACAAACTGACTGCCAAACCAAGTGCAATATAAACGGCAATAATGATAGGTAGCCAGGTAAATTCCGGAAACATTTCTTTTTCGATGGTTCTCATTCCGATATAGTGATTCAAACCATTAATAACTTTGACATCTCCGGAAATATCGGTTAACCAAATTTTCATCACCAACCCTTCCGGATATTGAGGTGCCCAAAGTTGAATTTTCCATACCGGTAAAAAATAGGTGGCTATTAATAAAAGTGCAGCAACAGCTACGATTATTCGGGCAACTATAGTTAGTTTGTGCATAATGTTTTTTTTAGAAAAAAAACCTTGCGGGCTTGTTTTCACCCGCAAGGTTGCAGAGAAATTACTACTTATTCAGCCCTGTTCTTCGTCATAATAATCAGTTAGAAAAAGATTTATTCGGGTTTTTCGGTTTTACCCATTGAATATTTGAGTTCTACTTTTGAGCCTGCCGGAGAAACCCTCAAATATCCTTGCATTTCCTGATGCAGTGCCGAGCAAAAGTCGGTACAATAGAAGGGGAACACTCCAACTCTGTCGGGTGTCCATTTCAGGGTTTGAGTTTCGCCGGGCATAATGAGCAATTCAGCATTGTTTGCACCTTTAACTGCAAATCCGTGAGGAACATCCCAATCTTGCTCTAAGTTGGTTACATGAAAATAGACATTGTCGCCTAATTTAACCCCTTCTATATTATCGGGAGCAAAATGAGAACGTATGGAAGTCATATAAACATGCACATCGTTGCCGTTTCGTTCCACTTTGGCCTGACCTTCGCCTTTAGCAGCGCGGGGATGCGTGTTTTCTTCAATTTTAAAAATTTTGAGCGAGTTTTTAGCAATCAAATCTGCCGGACATGCCTGTGCGTAGTGGGGTTCCCCGATGGTCGGAAAGTCAAGCAACAACTGCATTTTATCGCCGGTAATGTCATATAGCTGCGCTGATTGGGTGAGCTCCGGTCCTGTGGGCAAATAGCGGTCTTTGGTAATTTTGTTGTATGCAATCACATATTTGCCAAACGGTTTTTGAGAATCGCCGCCCGGAACACAAAGGTGACCAATTGAATAATAAGTAGGTACGCGGTCTAAAACTTCCAGTTTCTCGATATTCCATTTGACGATTTCGGAAGAAACGAAGAAAGAAGTATAAGCATTTCCTTTGCCGTCAAACTCTGTATGAAGCGGGCCAAGTCCTGGTTTTTTAACTTCACCATATAATGCAGATTCGTATTTTACAACCGGAATACCATCGAAATCGCCGTCAAAATCTTTAGCCTGAATGGCTGTTTGCAGTTTTGCAAATGAAAATACAGGGATTGTCGCTGCCAGTTTTCCGCTACCAATAATGTATTGTCCGGTAGGATCTACATCACAACCGTGCGGAGATTTGGGACAAGGAATAAAATAGACCATGTCGGCCAATTCTTTCGGGTCTAAAACCAAAACTTCTTCTTTAATAGTAGAAGTGGCGGTATGTGTGTGTTCATCAAATCTGTTCACCGCATAACGAACTTTTTGTTTTTTGCCTTTACCTTGTTTTACATATTCTTCAGCTTTTTTCCAGTTAACCGCCATGATAAAGTCTTTATCCTTTTGCGAAGCGTTTACTTCCAATAAAGTATAGGCTTGTTCGGTATTGTAGCAGGAAAAGAAAAACCAACCGCTTGAAGGACCTTTTCCTGAATGGCTCAGGTCAAAGTTCACCCCGGGCAACAATATTTGAAAAGCGATATCCATGTGTCCGGTTTCTTTTTCAACTCCCACAAAAGAAACTGTGCCCCTGAAGTTGTCTTTATAGGTATCAATTGACACATCGGGATTGCTTTCTTTGTTGTCCATAGGATAGCTGAACCGCGTGCCGGCAATCACATATTCTGTATTTTCGGTAATAAACGGCGAAGAGTGGTTTCCACTGCTGTTGGGGATTTCGATTATTTCGGCTGTTTTGAAAGATTTCAGGTCTAATCTGGCAATACGAGGAGTATTGTTTGCATTGCCAAAAATCCAACGGCCGTCAACTTCACCATTTGTTTGAGAAAGTTCTGGGTGGTGAAGGTCATCCCAGGGAACAAAACCATGTGAAGTATTAAGCATGGGTTTTGATTCTTCACTATACCCATAACCACTTTCGGGGTTAACTGAAAACACGGGAAGAACTTTCAGCAATCTGCCGGAGGGCAGTCCGTAAACAGCCATTTGACCGCTAAAACCACCGGAAACAAAGTTGTAAAATTCGTCGTATTTACCGGGAGCTACATAAACTTTACTTGCTGCATCCCCGGTAACGGCTGTTGCCATATTTTGGGGTTTACAACCGTTTATTGCGAAAGCCAATATGGCTACAAAAATAAGCGAGCCTATCAGCCATTGCTTCATCGAAAATGAATTTTTCATAATTCAGTCGTTTAAGTATTTGAATAGTTAAAAAATGGTTGAACAGTAGCAGGATTAAAGGGTATTTGGAAAATATTTAGTTTGAGTGTAGTGAAATGATTTGAAAAGATTAGGGCATTCAAACTCTATTTTTCCCCGTCAACCTGTCGCATAAATTCAAGCACATCGCGGGCATCCCCGATTGAAACGTTTTGGTTGGGCATACGGGTCAGACACAATTCCAGCAACTTTTGTGCCTCCGGGTCTTTTTCGAGCATGACTTCCACATTGGTAATCATGTTCATTATCCATTCCGGTTTTCGGGTTTTTGTTAACCCTAACCAGCCGGGGCCAACCACCCGCTCTGCGGTTAGTTTATGGCAGGCCGAACATTTCATATCATAAATTGATTTACCCCGACCCACCCTTGCCTGATCAAGAGGCGTTCCGAGTTCAACACTTTTAACTTCTCCGATTCCTTTTCCTTGTGCAAGCATATCGTCTTCAGGAGAGGAACTTGTCTTTTTAATAGTAGTAGGCTGATTTGGAGGGGTCATTTGCCCACCTCCACATGCAGCTAAGAAAATTACAAGGCTTAGAAAAATAGCAATCTTTTTCATGTGTTAAATATTTAGTGATTGGTAGTAATGTCTTCTTTTATCGTGATTTTTGAATTGTCTTTGGGCATTACTGATTTCCTTACAAAGATAGGCCGGTATAAAAGTGAGATTTTATGACTAAAGTCATATCGGACAAGTTTTTTTAATAGTTTTACTTTATAGTGCTATCTTTTAGAGACAAATATCGGACAAGTTTTTTTAATAGTTTTACTTTATAGTGCTATCTTTTAGAGACAAATCTCTTTTTAGGACAATCATATCTCTCAGCAATATTCCGTTTTCGTAAATTGGTCTTGGATAATTGTCTATAAAAAAATCCTTGATTACAGTATAGTCTGTAAAGCCAAGTTTCCGGTATAGTTTTAAAGGGCCCTCAGAAGTTTCACCGGTTCCGACAAATAATGTCTTGATTCCTTTGCTTGTTAAATTTTCTATCGCATGGTTGATCAGAAAAGTTCCGATGCCAAAACCCCGAAATTCTGGAATGACCGCAAGGTTTTTAATTTCGGCAGTTTGATCGTTGTTTATTTTCAACACATATAAGGCAATTTGTCGGTTGTCAATTTCACAAATAAAGATTTGCGAGTGATAAATATATTTATCAATTGCTTCCACAGCATCATCGGCCATTAAAAGCAACTCGTAAGGGATATTTTCAGCCGGGTTTATCCTTCTGATTGTTAGTTTGTTTTCAAAATCTAACCCCATTTTAATGCTGTTTTGTTTAATGCTATTTTAACAATTACATTTTAGCTTTTACAAAAGAATTTTTAAAACCGGCTTATGAATAAGTTGTTGATAAGAAAATAGTTAATGTGGGAATTTTTCTCCGGGAGCAAAAACAACCTTTGGAATTTTGTTTTTAACCGGTTCCAAAGATTGAAGATAGCGATAGACTGCTTTTAACTCCACTTCATTCATTCTTGAAAAAGATCCCCAAGGCATTCCCATTACCGGCAGCAATTTACCTGCTTTGAATCGTTTGATAAATGTTGCCTCATCCCAATGAGCCATAATGCCTGTTTCTTTATCCGGAGTAAGATTGGGTGTTATAAACCCGTAATTTTTATTAGCCGGTTCTGGTTCAAGCATTAGCCCCCCTGCAAATGGTTCCCCAATAAATTCTCCTGTTTTCATATCCCTTGCCGTATGACAACCCACACAATTAGCCACATAGTTGGCGATATAATGGCCGTATTCTACAGTTGAATCAATGGCTATTTTTTGGGGAGGATCACTTTTAGGTCCTTCAGGTTTTAAAACCCCAAAAGCGTATATTGCTTTTCCCAATAAATTCAGTTTAGTTTTAGCAACTTCATTTTTTACCGGTTCCTGTGAACGCAAGAAAGAAATCACGGCTGTTAAATCTTCATCACTTAATCCCTGAAATGGCATAAAGGGTACAATCACTCTGCCATCACTTCCAACTGAATGTCGCAAGGTTCGTGCTATCTCTCCATCAGTTAATTTTCCAATTCCTGTTTCGGGGTCGGGAGTAAGATTTGAACTATAGTAGGTTCCAATTGGTAAGTCAAATTCCCGACCACCGGTTAATGGAATTTCAAGCCCGTTTTCAGCCTCAGTTTCTTTGTCTTTCGATACATGACATGTCGCACAATGTGCAGGCCCGTAAACTATGTATTTCCCTCTTGCTATCAGGCTCGAATCTGTACTTGCCTTTACTTCAGGGTATGGCGCATCGTATTTTTTATTCCAGGAAAGTTGCACAAATACAATAAAAAAAATAGCTATTATTGCTAATGCTATCCCGGCCCATTTGATGATTTTTAAAAAACTACTCATGATGTTTGCATTTTAGAAGGTTAGTATTATTTGACATTAAGTATTTATAAGAGGTGAAATCGCTATTTGCATTTAGGAAATACGTAGCCTAACTCTATCATTCACAAAAAAACAAATTCTACTTTCAATCTTTTGCTAATCATCAGAATTAAATGACCCAATCTTAGAATTAACCAAAAAACAGCTATAAATTATTGAACGTGTTAAACAACCAGACTTATATTTTAAATTTATTTCTTATTTAAAAATTGGTTTTTCAAAAGTAAATGCTAAGATATACTTTATTTAAAAAATAACCGACTATCATCAATTATTTTCAGAATTATTGAAAATTAAAATTACACCGAATACAAAGAAAAACACCTAAAACAATCTGAAAACCCAAAATTTATTTTCCCGTTACTTCTTTAAAGGGATAGTATTTGACTTTACTATATCATCTAAATCTGTTTGAACAAATCCGGCTAACTGGAGAATATTGATAATAAACGAGGTTTTACCATCCACATATAAATCTATATCAAAAGGATATTTCTGAGCCAGATTCTTTTTCAGTGCTCCATATTCTTTGGCTTTGTCCGCATGGTTTCTTAAAAAGTCACGGAAAGCCAAATGATTATTTAAACTGATACTGCCTAAAAGACAAACGTATAAATGGTGTTTTTCCCAAATCCTGAATGAGCCGTCAAAAGGGGTTTGTTCTGAACTTCGCTTAAATGCTTCCCGGTCTTTTATACCCAAATCACCCCGATGTTCATAACCCAGGACAGCAAGTTTTTCAATTACCGCATCTAATTTTTTGGGGTCATCAATGATGATGTCAATATCTATAATGGGTTTTGCAGCCAATCCTACCACAGAAGTACTGCCGACATGCTGAATATCAGAAACAAGATTGCCCAAATTTTGGAGATAAACTGTTTTAAGTTGTTGAAATGTTTCTGCCCATTGTGGTGAATAATTTTCAATTAGTATTTTGGTCATGGTAAAATCTTTGAACCAGTTCGCCTTTCACTCCTACTGCAAGATAACAATAGTTCGTTAAAAGTGAAGCGGCATAACAGCTCAAATATATGAGATCAAAAATGTTGGCTGATTTATTGATAACTCACAATATTAATCAGAGATGTCAAAATTACGGTCATTTTAATATTGGTTCAAAACCTTATTACCTTTGTAACAACATGTCATCAAGTAATTTTCCAACCTTATTACCTCGTATGTTTGCCCGATAGATGCAAAGTAGTGCTTTTTAAGATAGAAGTGCTATTATGTGTGGGTTAAGCTCGGAAAGAGGAGAGGCATTATTACCTTGATAATCAAACACAAAGATATATCGCAATCCTGTTCAGAAGACCGAATAGTATTTTGAGATATCGATCATCTAAAGGATGAAAAAGCATAATCTCGGATAGAAATGCGAGGATGGTTGGAGTGAGGTATTAGGTAGTTTAACCCATTTTTTCACTTTAAATCTTGCATAAGATGAAGAAAAAAGGAACTGAGAACTTGGGTGCTAAAAGAATAGTGCCACAAAAAAAGAAGTTATTGGCATAGATGTATCTTCTAAGAGCCATTCGGTTCGTATTGGATACAAACTGCCTATAGAGGAAACGGTACATATTGGAGAGGAAAAGACCTTTGCCAATGATGATCAGGGTCATGAAGCCTTGTTAGCGTATGTTACTAAATTCACCCACCCAGACTGTACTAACCGTGTTTTTGTGATGGAAGCTACGGGCATTTACCATGAGGATCTGGCTTATTATTTGGACAAGTCAGGAGCTTTTGTAACTGTTGTATTGCCCAGTAGAGCGATGGCATACAAAAAATCGGAAAATGTATTGTCAAAAACCGATGGTATAGATGCCCGCTTACTTGTTAAAATGGGCTTGAGAAGACCTTAGCCCGTTGGGAGCCGCCATCAGCAGAGGTGTACGAACTCAAACAACTTTGCAGAGAACATGGTCGGTTAATAGCGGATAAAACAGTCGTGAAAAATCGTACACATGCCATGCTAAGGTCTTCCATGCCCTCTAAATCAACGCTTGGACGAAATCAAGAGTCTGTCAATCTCCTACAAAAACAGATAGAGGCGGTAGAAAAAGAAATGGCACTATTGGTTAGTAAACACAAGCCATTGTTAGAGGCAGTTAAGCGTGCCGTCAGCATTCCGGGGTATTGGGCGCATCACGGCTACGATTGTGCTGGCTGAAACTAATTTGTTTAAGAATTTTAACAATGCCAAGCAAGTTACCAAGTACACAGGACTTGATATAGTACAAAGAGAGTCCGGCACTTTTAAAGGCAAACAACGCATCTCAAAGCACGGAAATAGTTTTTTGAGAGCAGCACTCTATATGCCGGCACTATCAGCAGTAAGGTATAATATGCCTATCAAAGACTTGTTTGACCGAATAACTGACAAGAGTGGCATAAAAATGAAAGGCATCACGGCTGCAAGCAGGAAACTGCTCTGTTTAATGTGTTCCATGGAAAAAAACAAAAAAGATTTTGATAGTCATTACCATCAAAAACGGGTAGAAGCTACTACTGCCAAATCGAATAAGCTTGCACATTGCCTGTAAAAAAGAAAACAGTGCAAGTTCTAAAAATGCAAATACGTTTGCATAATAATAACGCTATCTAAAATTACCAACGGGTAAACAGATTTAGCGTATATATTGTAAGTGTTCATACAAAACAAAAGTAGCAAGAGAATTAACTCTTGCTACACAGGATAGCTATGTCCTAAACGAATAGTCACAACTTCCAACAGCAAAATTAAAACTTTTTTAAAAAATCCTAAAAAAATTTATCAATTCCCTTTGAAACTAACATAGTATCTTATTATTATGGGAATAAGGTAATAAGGTTTTGATAATAAGAAAGTACTCGGTTACTAAGGTAATAAGGTTATGCCGACATATTGATTACCAAACTTTATTAAATTTAGTAAAGGTAGATTATGAGTATAGTTCACTTATTTTAACGAACTATTGAGATAATGTACTTTGATGGAAGTTTTTTTTAATCGTCTGCAAAAAAAATTACCTGAACTGATTTTGAAAAAAGAGTCTTTATTTTCAATTTAATCCGGAGGTTTTAAAAACCTGATTGAGTATAAGTTACTCAGTTTTCCTCTCTAAAGAATCGGATAATTAGTTTTATCTGGTCAAAAATCAGATCAGGTTGTGCAGTTTTGTTTTTTTTAAGATTCCATTTCAACTTCTTTTAGGTTATAGTTAGTTGGAATCTGTCAAAGTGTAAATTTTACACAAAAAATTTTGCTTGCTTGTTGTTCATTCGTTTTATCTTTGCGGGCACAAGTTTTAATATGAAGATTGCAATTGCACAACAAAACTATCATATTGGAAATTTTGATTCCAATGCAGTTAAAATTTTAGCAGCTATTGATCAGGCCCGTCAAAACGGGATGGATTTAATAGTATTCAGTGAGTTAGCGGTATGTGGATATCCTCCCCGCGATTTTCTTGAATTTTCTGATTTTATCAATCGCTGCCACGGGGTATTGGAAAAAATCAAAGCACAAAGTAAAGGGATTGCCGTTGCTGTAGGATGCCCAACGGTAAATCCGAAAACAGAGGGAAAAGATTTGTTTAATTCTGCCTATTTTATCTCAGATGGCGAAGTTTTGCATATTGCGAACAAAGCCTTGCTGCCAACTTATGATATCTTTGACGAATACCGGTATTTTGAGCCTTCCACAACGTTTGAAACTTTTGTTTTTAAAGGTAAACGGATAGCTTTGACAATTTGTGAAGATATATGGAACGTGGGCAACGAAAACCCTCTTTACCCAATCTGTCCGATGGATGAATTGGTCAAACAACGTCCCGATGTGATGATAAACCTCTCAGCATCGCCTTTTCATTTCAATCAGGCAAATGAGCGCATCCATACACTTAAAGCAAATGCCGGGCGGTATGATTTGCCAATTTTTTACTCAAATTGCATTGGAGCACAGACCGAGTTGATTTTTGACGGTGGGTCTCTGGTGATGGATGCAAGCGGTAACATAATTGATGAATTACCTTATTTCGAAGAAGCTTTGCGTTATTATGAATTACCGGATAACAATATTCCGGTTGCATTGTCGAATGATAAAACAGGAGAACAACCCAAGCAAAAAATAGAACTGATTTACGGCGCTTTGGTATTGGGCATTAAGGATTATTTTTCAAAACTTGGATTTAAGAAAGCCATCCTCGGATTGTCCGGAGGTGTAGATTCTGCTTTAGTCCTTACACTTGCAGTTCATGCTTTGGGGAAAGATAATGTGCGTTCTGTATTGATGCCTTCTCAGTATTCATCCGATCACTCGATAGACGATGCCATTCATTTAGCAAATAACTTAGGTAGCCCTTATGAAATAGTGCCGATCAGGGATATGTATCAAAGTTATATGGACTCCATAGGTCCTTTGTTTGAAGGCAAGCCCTTTGATGTTACTGAAGAAAACATACAGGCAAGAATAAGGGCAAATATCCTGATGGCACTTTCAAACAAATTTGGATACATTGTCCTGAATACTTCTAACAAAAGTGAAACGGCCGTAGGTTATGGTACTTTATACGGCGATATGTGCGGAGGGCTTTCGGTAATTGGTGATTTATACAAAACGGAAATCTACGCTTTATGCAGGTATATCAATCGTGAAAAAGAAATCATACCCGCGAATGTGTTGGTGAAAGCGCCTTCTGCTGAACTCAGACCTAATCAAAAAGACAGCGACTCTTTACCGGAATATCACGAATTAGATCAGGTATTGTATCAATATATTGAAAAACGACAAGGCCCAAATGAACTTATTGCAATGGGATTTGACAAAGCATTAGTGGCAAAAACTTTAAGACTGGTCAATATCAATGAATTTAAGCGGCATCAAACACCCCCAATACTCAGGGTGTCGTCAAAAGCTTTTGGAGTGGGTAGAAGGATGCCAATAGTTGGAAAGTATTTGTCCTGAATTTAGTGGAGGATAAAAAATGAATATGTTGATTTATTAGCGCAAAAATGGGTAAAAAAAGCTAATCATCAACAAATATCCCAAATAATGGAACCAAACGAAATTAAGATTCTCATTGCCGATGATGAACCCGATGTACTGGAGTTTGTCAGGTATAACCTGCAAAAAGAAAATTACACCGTAATTACAGCCCCTAATGGATTGAAAGCTATAGAAATGGCCAAAAAGCATGTTCCGCAGCTTATCATTCTCGACATCATGATGCCCGAATTGGATGGGATGCAGGCCTGCAAAGAAATGGTATTGTTGCCTGAACTGAAAGATACCATACTCGTATTTCTGACTGCACGGAGCGAGGAATTTACCCAGGTCATGGCACTCGATTTGGGGGCTGATGATTATATCACCAAACCCATTCGGCCCCGTTTGTTAGTTAGTAAAATAAAATCACTCTTGCGTCGCTTTCAAAAAGTTGAAACAACGGATGATGAGGAAGCAATCTTGAAGGTTTCTGATTTAATCATCAATAAAACTACACATTCCCTGACCATGAAGGGCCAACCGATTGAGCTTCCGAGAAAAGAATTTGCACTCTTGTATTTGCTGGCCTCCAAACCCGGAAGAGTATTTAATCGCGAAGAAATACTAAATAAAGTATGGGGTACGGATGTGATTGTCAATGATCGGACTATTGATGTACATATTCGCAAACTTCGCGAAAAATTGGGCAAAGGATACATTAAAACCCTTAAGGGGGTTGGTTATAAGTTTAAGCCTACCAAAAACATGGACGAATAGCCTTACACCCCTCTAATCTAATCTTTTATAAATAAAAAGACTCCTCCGCCTTGTTTTAGAGTCATTTGATTTTTATCCGGAAGAAACTCCATCACAACCCCTGAAGGGTCATACTTAAACACATCTTTCGCAGCAGGTTCAAGGGTAAAAGCCGGCTGACCGGTTGCTTGTGCTTTTAAAGCATCCTTTTCTTTAGTTACAGTTATTTTAAGAGGTATTTGACTGCTGCTGTAAACACCGGTATATTGATCTAAGGAAGCCGGTGGAACTTCTATAGTTTTAAAGTTGGGCAGGTTGTAAAGCTGATTAAAATAAATACTCAGCAATCCGATCAGGATGTCATTCATCGGATATGCCTGTCCGTTTGTACAATAAGCAATGGCTATTTTTTCGTCCGGAAAATAACCCAAAGTAGAAGCAAACCCATCAATGCCTCCATTATGACCAAAAGCTTTTTTTTCACCAAAAGGAAACTGAAACATACCGATGCCCAAACCGTCTGTCATGTTCATCATTTGTTTCAGGCTGCTCTCTTTTACCAATTTATGGTTGAACAAACCCTCAATAAATTTGGTCAAATCGGTTGGAGTTGATACAATTGCTCCGGCTCCGTGTGGAATACTCATGTCAGTTTCGGGCTCTATTTGCCAATCATTCATTTGCCATTTATAGGAACGTGCTTCGTTTTTTTGGAGGTTGGCTTTATTGCCAAAATAAGTATTCCGAAGTCTTAATTTAGAAGTAATTCTTTCGGACAAAGCCTGTTGATAGGAATCTTTAGTGAGTTTTTGAACAATAAAACCTAATAAAACATAATTGGCATTGCTGTATGAAGTTTTTGTTCCCGGTTCAAATTCCGGATCAGGTTTAGAAATAATTGAAACCATTTCTTTTTCCGAATGAGGATACATCATATAAGTCGGATACTCCGGATCACCGGTAAAATTGAAGATCCCGCTTTGGTGTTTTAGCAAATGGCTGATTGTTATTTTTTTTGCATTGGGTATTTTCCGGTAAAACTTGCTCAAAGGGGTGTTTAAAGTCAATTTTTTTTCTTCTATCAATTGCATGATCATCACAGCCGTGAACATTTTGGTAATTGAACCAATGCGATACTTTGAGTTGATATTAGCCGGTTTTTTTTTTCCGTTTTGAGTGCCGATATGTCCAATTGCTCTTGAATACAGTATTTTACCTTCTTTGGAAATGGCAACACTTCCCAAGGCTTTGTTGCTCATAGCAAGCAAATCTACCAGACTATCGAGTTTGGCAAGGTTTAAATCCTGACTTTGCGCGACATTAAAGGAAAGCACAAACATTAAAAACCCTGTAATCAGGTTTGTTTTTATCATTTTTTTATGTTTTTTAAGAAACTTTAACCTAAAGTTAAATATTGTAAACAGCCCTGCAAATGTCATCATCAAAAATCAAATCTGCAAAGAAAAATCATAAAGTCCTGGCAGGTTTTGCAGGATGACTGCTAAAAAAAGAGAAATACATCTAATACACCAATAGATTTAAGTATATTTGAGTTAAAATATCCGCTTCTTTTAAGTACTTCATCCCACTTAAACTCCTCATTTAGAATAAACCTGGAAAATTTACCTCAAAAAAATGCAATTATTTATTGACAGTTATGGCTCTTATCTGGGCGTAAAAGATGGAATGTTTTTGGTAAGAACAAAAAATTCTGAAGCACCTGTTCAATTTGCAGTAAGGAGTATTCGTGCAATATACCTGACGAAAGGGGTTGTCGTCAGTACAGGAGCACTTTGGTTAGCATTGAAATGTCAAATTCCGGTTTTATTACTCAATTCTATTGGACAGGCCGAAGGTCAGGTTTGGAGCGGCCAATTTGGGTCAATAGCCACAATCCGAAAAAATCAGGCACTGTTTTGTACTCATCCGGATGCATTGATTTGGTTACAACATTTAATGATGCAGAAAATAAAACATCAGTTGGAGTTACTTTATAAATTTGAGAAATCAGAAGATTGCCCAAGAGAATTTAAAGATCAGTTTACATTAAGTCAAAAAATTTTGATAAACATGGAAAACCGCTTTAAACAATGGAAGTATTTTTCTTTTCCCGAAGAAAATAACTGGGAGAAAACCTTAGCAACTTTTCGGGGATGGGAAGGTAATGCGTCTAAATACTATTTTAAATCTTTGGCAACTCTTCTCCCCGCTGAGTTTGCTTATACCAACCGCAGCCGGAATCCGGCTATTGATCCTTTTAACTCCCTACTTAACTATCTGTATGGCATGACCTATTCAATGGTGTATTTAGCCTTGATTCAAGCAGGAATAGATCCTTATTGTGGCATACTTCATGCCGATGAATACAACAAACCGACTATGACTTATGATTTTGTAGAAATTTACCGCCAATGGGCAGATGAAACGGCTATTATGCTTTGCAGAAATGGAAGGTTAGATGCCGGATTAGATTTTGATCATTCAGAAACTGAAGGTGTAAGACTTAACGGAAGGTCAAAAAATGTAGTTATATCTTCTTTTCTGAATTTTACAGAACAAATGGTGTTTTATAAAAAACAAAACCGGAAGAGGATTACACATATTCAAATGGATGCTTACCGTTTTGCCACTATGCTCAAACAGTTTAAACCGGAACATCAGGATTTGGATTAAAAATCATAAAACAATTAAAACGATTTTAAATATAGGGTAACAAAATTTAGGTTGAGATTTTCATGGACATAAATCTAAATGAATAGAATGTTAAAATGACAATTATAGTTAGTGCTGGTTAATAAATATAGGCGATAATTTATTTCATCACCAAAGTAAGATTACCAATTATGTCCTCATTTAATAACTATGGTTTGAACATTTTGCTGTGGTTGGGTATTAGTGTTAACCAAATTTATGCAAGCGAACATTCTCCCGGCGTTGTAAAACCTCCTGTTTCAGAAGTAAGAGACACAACTGAGGTGAAACAACCTAATAGCTGGTTAAGAACTTTTTTTGAATCTTTTTTCGATTCGAATGAAGACGATACCGTCCGGACAACAGAAGCAGACACAATTGATTGGGATGAAAAATACCGTACTTCTAACCAAACAGACAGTACTTTTCAAAAAATTAAGAATCCGCCACAAGACGGAATTAGAGTTGGTTCAGTTTGTATGGACAATTTTAAACAGGAACTGTTCGGAAGAGGTGCTTGCAGTGGAAGAGGAGGAGTTAGGTTCTGGATATATAAAACACCAGATTCTGATGCGCTTATATTCCTTCCAACACAAAGACATTTTGACCATCCACAAGACCTAAACCAACAAGAACTAATGCAGTTAGACGCACACCATCCTTTTCGTAAAAACGAAGATGGCGACAACAACTATAGTTTATGGTTGCCAATTATCCCTATGGGTGGTATTCTTCAACTATTGGTGGTCATAATTCTTTGTGTAACTGTATTAAAAACAGTCAGTTTAATCCTGAAAAAAAACAAGCATGAATAATTATATTATAAGTTATGATATCAGCAATGACAAGTTGCGCCAAAAAATTTCAAAACTATTGACCCAAAAAGGATGTTCCCGTTTGCAAAAATCGGTGCATTTAGCTCCCAAATTTTCAGTGAAAGAATTAGAACAGTTGAAAAATGCCCTTCAACCCCTGATGAGTATGTTAGACCCTGTTTCCGATTCTGTGATGTGTATAACAGCCCCTGATTCTGATATGGAAAAAGCATACTGGCATGGCAGTGTTGAAACTTGGAAGTCAATAACAGAGCCTCCGTTGTTTGATATACTATAATTTGGTATGGCGAAATTTCTTTTTCAGTGCCTTTGATATTGAGTAAAAGTCCGCTTGAAATTTTTTCTAAGATTTATTAATAGATGCAGATAACAAAAAACTCCGGCAAACAAAACTGTTTACCGGAGTATTGATGTAGTTAAACAACCAGGAACAAAGACAAAAACTACTATGTTTGAAACAACCTATTGTTGTAAGAGCAGTTTTTTCACTAAAATTTTATCACCCTGTACAATCTGAAGAAAATAAATGCCTTCTGAATTGCTTGAAATATCGAGTTCTTTAGTATAGTTACCTTCAATATTGGTAATATCTTCTCTATAAATCTCCCTTCCCGACAAGTCGCTAATTCTTACAGAAGTCGGTTGATTGGAAGCTGCATCAAAACTCAAGGTAAATTGACCTTGATTTGGGTTTGGAAACAAAGACAAATTGTTGATACCCAATGCTTCAGGTTGATTTGTGATGGTTTTTGCATCTGAGTTATTGGCAATTTTGTCCATAGCCGAACTCAAAATCTGCATTTCATCATCGTTAGGTTCAGTAATGATTACTTTGACCATTTTAATCCGGGTTTCCTCGCCGTTTTCATTCATAAATACGACATCGCCCTGTTGCCCGTCTTTGATGATAATCACTTTCTCCATATTATCTTTTCCCATCCAGGTGCCTTTTCTTTCTTTACTCTCGCAGTGGGGAGTTGAACCTTTTGAACAACATCCTCCTTCCATTTTACCTTTTTCTAACAAGGTCGCTTCTGCTTTTTTGTTTTTCCCGTTGCGTTGAAATTTCACGGTAACTTTATCACCCGGCAACATAGCGCCAATGGTTCTAACAAGTTCTTCCATTGTTTCCATGTCTTCTTTATTAATATGAGTCAACACATCGCCTGTTTGTAGTCCGGCTTGTTCAGCGGCACTGCCTTTTACCACTTCGCTGATTAGAATACCTTGTAAATTCTTTTTAAAGTTGTTTTCTGCAATTAGTTCAGCAGTTAAAGTTTCACCTACTACACCAAGAAAAGTTTTTTTGCTGTCTTTAGCACCACCTGCGCAACATCCGGCAGATTTTTCCATATTTGCACAACCGCCGCTGCTTTTATATTCCTGTTTTCGCTGCATCATTTGATTTTCAGGTTGTTTGCCCAAGGTTAGAGAAGCATTGGCTTTTTGACCATCGCGAAGGTAGGTTACCCGTACCACATCACCGGCTTTGGTGTTTTCTAAAGCTTTGAATAGCAAATCGCCGTCTCCGGATACATCTGATCCATTGATAGACAAAATGACATCACCGGACTTTAGTCCCGCTTTTTCAGCACCACTGTCTTTAATTACTTCGGTGATAGTAATAGTAGAACTGCTTTCAGTTTTACCGTCTTCAACCGTTTCTTCTTTATTTATGTCTAACATCACGCCCATGAATCCTTTGTTGCTGTTGGAGGCTTCCGATTTGTCAATCCAAATCATTTTCTTTTCTTCCATGGGAGGCCGTTCTCCCAAAACCAGGGTCGTAGAAGCAGTCTGACCTTCACGCAAATAAGTCATTGTTATTTGATCGCCGGCTTTTGTGTTTTCCAAAGCTTTGCCAAGCAAATCGCTGTCTTTCGACACATCTGTACCATTGACAGACATAATTACATCGCCGGCTTTTAAACCTGCTTTTTCAGCACCACTGTCTTTAATTACTTCGGTAATCGTGATAGTTGAATTTACGGTTTCAACACCGTTTTCTATGTTTTTATCTTTGTTGATGTTTAACATCACACCCATAAAACCTTTGTTGCTCTTACCTGCTTCCGAATTATCAATCACAACTTCGTACTTTTTCATTCCCGATTGGGAGTCCTGAGCCTGTACAAAAAGTGCAATTCCTGATAAGATTGCCATAAAAACCGTCAAAGTAAAATAGAATGGTAAACGTCTCATAATGTTGGATTTTTAAAAGTGAAAAATGAGGGGGTTGTAGTACAATATTGTAACGATGGCAAATTTAGGACAATAAAATAATTGCAAGGTGTTAAGCGATGGTTAAATATGGTTAAGGTTTGTTAAGTTTGTGATGAAATGGAGCTAAATATAAATAAAAAAAGCGGCAATCTCACAATTGCCGCTTGAATATGTCTTGATTGTAATCTATCCTTAAAGTCCGGAAAGAGTAGTTGTGATGATGGTGGAGTAGTTATTGTTCTCGTTACACTCGTTTACTTTTACATAAGCGGGTAAGAATTCTTCAGCACAAGGCGAATCTATAAACAAACGAAGTTTGGCTTGAGTATGGGAAACCGGTATGCGAATGGTCATACTTCCATCAACAACCCGGGATGCACCGGCATTTAGGGGGGCGAAGGTTTGACATCCTGCATAATAAAAATTATTCTCATTAAAGCGACTGAACTCAGGCATCAGGTTACAGGTAACACTGGCGCTTTGTCCACTGTTTTTAACTGTTGCACGGAAATTTACCGTATAATATTTGGTTGCTGTAGCACCTGTACCGACCACTGAACCGGGGGTAATTGATTGAACTGCAAATGCGGTTATGTGTAAGTCAGCTTTCACGCAAAAGTAATTTCCATAAGGAAAATTTTGTCCAATCGGAGTTTGGTAAATGTTCGGATTAACATTGATACTTTGAGCCTGAGAGTTTGTACAAAACATCAGTAAACAAAAGCATACTGTTGAAAAAAGAAACGTTAGGTCTTTCATGTTTTTTTGGGTTTTAGTGAAAATTGATTTCATGGTTTTTTTAATTGTTTTTTAAAGGTTAAAGAGATTTGAAAAATTTAGATTTATGAATGATTAAAAATATTGTGGTCAGTTTTCGATGATTTTACTTTTAGATAAAGTGGTTTGTTACCAAAATGAATAATTTCAAAAAAAAATTGAAAAAGTTTTAGGTCCTCTACAAAAGCGACTGCGTAACAATGGCAGAGAAATTGTTATTCTCTATACATTCATTTACCTTTAAATAAAGCGGCAGTTGTTCTCCACAGGCAGCATCAATATGTAATCGCAATTTTACGGCTGTATGAGAAACCGGAACTATAACTGTGATAACTCCATCAACATCCCTGCTACTATTCCCAGCCAAAGGTGCAAATGACAAACAATTACCTCCGGAAGTAAAATTATTTTGGTTATGCGGGCTAAATTGTTGATCAAGATTACATTTTTCACTTGCAACACTTCCGGCATTTTTAATTGTTGCCCTGTAATTGATATAATAGTATCGGATTTGATGAGACCCTTCTCCAAAAATCTCCCCTTTTGTAACATGCCTTGCTGTAAATGCTGTTACACGCAAATCAGGCTTTGGACATAATCCCACAGTGATACTTGGTGTAGTTGTTACTTGGTATTCATTATTGTTTGGCGTTGAAATTTGCGCTTGAACCGAAATACTGATTAAGAAGAAACCAAAAATTTTTACGAGGAAAAATAAGGATAAGTTTTTCATAGTATTTGTTTTAATGAATTTGGCAAGTAAGAAGAAGATTTTATTATTGGTTTTTTATGGCTTCAGGTTTTCAGTATTATCTATATTTTGCTTTCCAATGAGTTCACTATTTAAAAGAGGTTTTTGTTACCTGACGACAGGAAAAACAGGAATATTACGTTGTATTCCAAAATAAGGCAGACAAACCAATATTTGACAAAATATAAATGTATTTGCTGCCAAAAAATAAATAAGGTGTTTTTTAACACAAAGATTTCTGTATAATTTGCAAAGTCTTACAAACTTTCTGACAAGCTAAATTAACTTTGCCCATACATTGCAGAACAGCCAATTCATTTACTCAATAATTTAACTATAACAGGTGCTTTATGAAAAGATTTCAACAAATTTTTATCTTTTTTTTCATCGCACTGCTTCCTTTAACTGGTTTTGCTCAAAATGCAACCATCAAAGGAGTAGTAACCGATAACGAAACGAGCGAACCATTAGGATTTGTCAATGTATCCACAATGGTTGAAAATGAAACAAGGGGCGCTCAAACAGACTATGACGGCAACTACTCTCTTAGTCTTCCCGCCGGCAGCTATACTATTACTTACAGTTATGTTGGTTATACTGAAAGGAAAATAACCCAAAAAGTATTAGCCGGAGATATGATTACGCTTAATATTGCCATTACTCAAAAAACAGAACTCTTAGATCAATTAGTAGTAACCGCAGGTAAATTTGAGCAGAAACTTGGAGAACAAACTGTTTCATTGGAAGTTATCAAACCTTCAATGGTAGAAAATACCAACAGTACGGCCATTGACCAAACCATTCAGCGCATTCCGGGAGTAGATGTTGTTGACGGACAGGCCAATATCAGGGGTGGCAGCGGATACTCTTATGGAGCAGGAAGCCGTGTTATGCTGTTGATGGACGATATTCCGGTGTTGACGGCCGATGCAGGTTTTCCAAACTGGGATTTTCTCCCCATCGAAAACCTGGAACAGGTTGAAATTATCAAAGGTGCTTCATCTGCTCTTTATGGGTCTTCTGCTATGAACGGGATTATCAATATGCGTACAGCCTATCCAAAATCGAAACCGGAAGGAAAAATAACCTTTTTTACCGGAATGTATCAAAATCCGCGCGATAACGAAGTCATCCGTTACGATGAAGACGGTGCTCCTGTAGATACTGTTAATAAAGGATGGTGGGGTGGTGCATACCCTATTGAAACTGGAGGTTCTTTTGCCTATAAAAGAAAATTTGACCAGTTTGACTTAGTAACCGGGGGGTATTTTTTTAATGAAACAGGATGGCGAAGACCGGATTATGGCAGAATGGGCAGGATTAATGTCAATACCCGCTATCGCTTTAAAAACCGCCCCGGATTGTCTGTTGGGGTAAATACTAATATTCAGAAAAACACCAGTGCCAGTTTTTTGATTTGGGATAAAGATGATGGCGGCTCGGCTGCTGAGGGAGCGTATTTATTATACAAAGCACTTCCTCCTATAAACAACAACGGGTTTAAAGCAACCCTTGATCCATTTGTCGAATACTTTACTGCCTCCGGCTTTAAAATAAAAGTATTAGGGCGATATTATAGAAACAACAACCAAAACGACACTAATCAAAGCACTAAATCAGATTTTTACTATGGTGAAGCCCAGGCACAAAAAAGATTTGAAGACATTGCGTTTACTATTACAGGAGGGTTAGTCGGTAATTATGCAAAAGCAGATGCTGAACTTTACGGAGGAGGTGCCAAGTTTTCTTCTTCTAATTTAGCCGCCTATGCACAATTCGACAAAAAGTTTTTTGAGAAACTTAACCTTTCTTTCGGTGCCCGCTATGAGTATAATGAAATTGAAGGAGATAAAGAAGCCAAGCCCGTTTTCAGAGCCGGAGCCAACTATCAGGCAGCTCAATTTACTTTTATCAGGGCTTCTTTTGGACAAGCTTACCGTTTCCCAACTATAGCCGAAAAATATGTTTCTACCAATCTTGGAAATATTTCAGTTGAAGGGTTACCCATTCAGGTTCCTTTCGGCATTTTCCCGAACGAAAACCTGGATTCCGAAACCGGATGGAGCGGAGAGATAGGAATTAAACAGGGAATTAAGATTTCTGACTGGAAAGGATTTATTGACGTGTCAGGCTTTATTAACGAATATAACAACATGATGGAGTTTACTTTTGGGGTAAATGAAGCCTTACGCCCCTTGTTAGGCACGTTTAATATTTGGAATGAATATGCAGATTTGGTAAATCCCCCAGTTACCCTAACCGGTAACGCCGGAACCGGATTCCAATCTATCAACATTGGCGATACCCGTATATTCGGACTTGATTGTACTGTGGCGGGAACCGGAAAAGTGTTTGGACTTCCTGTCAATGCTTTAATTGGTTATACATGGATAACTCCGACATTTCAGGATTTTGATACCCTACAGAATGTATTGTCCTCTTCTGATGAAAACATCCTGAAATACAGATTCCGCCATACGGTCAAAGCTGATATTGAAGGTACTTTTATCCAAAAACTGACTATTGGTGGGAATCTTCAATACTATAGTTTTATGGAAGCCATTGACGAAGCCTTTAATCGCCTGTTGCCGGGTATTCAGGAATTCAGAGAAGAACACAACGGTGGCACTTTGGTTATTGACGGAAGATTAAATTACAGAGTAACGGAATCCGCAAGTGTAGCCTTTATCTGTAAAAATATGACAAATTTGGAATACGCACTTCGTCCGGGGTTGATTGACCCGCCAAGAAGCTACAATATCAGATTTAGCTATTCGTTTTAAATTGTATTTTGTTCTGAAACAATCCGTTTTAAAAAATTCCAACCAACTCGACTCAAAAAAATAAACTATCAGCAGATATACAATAACTCACAATCGCTGATCAATTATTTAAAAAATATTCCCTGCCGTTGTTGTCAAAACAACATCGGCAGGGTTTTTCAAATCACACCTCAATTTAATAATGTTCGAAGTAGGAGTTGCTAAAGAAGATATTACTGCTTTTGTTTACGGAAAAGGGATGATGGGATATGCTGTTCCGACACATATTGTCAAAGATGTTGAAACCCCTATCTCAGTCCGTGCTTTTGTGATACAGGACAAACAAAGTGGAAAAAAAGTTGCGTTAGTCAATACTGAGATATGTTTTTATACAATTGCTGTCAAAGCAGAAGTAATCAGGGTTTTGCAAACTCAATATCCAGAACTCGGATTTGAGGACGCAAATGTTTTATTGAGTGCTCAACATACGCATAGTGCTCCCGGCGGTTATTCTCATTATGTTTTGTATAACGTAGCCATCCCCGGCTTTCAACCGAAAGTTTTTAATAATATTGTTACAGGCACCGTAAATGCCATTGTATCTGCTGCCCAAAATTTGAAACCTTCGGAGTTGTTTTTCAATTCCGGGGTTTTTGAACCAGATATTCCGGTGGCATTCAATCGCTCAATCAGAGCTTTTAATGCAAACCCCGAAGTTTCTAAACCCTTTCTTAAAAAAGATCATCATCTGGCAATTGACCGCAACATGAAACTCCTTCGGTTTGAAGCTGAAGGAGGAACCCCCTTGGGTGCAATCAATTGGTTTGGAGTACATACAACAAGTGTTGGTAACACACACCATCGGATTTGTTATGATAACAAAGGCTATGCTGCTGAATATTTAGAAAAACACCTCCGCCGTAAAACTGCAAATAATAGTATTGTTACGGCTTTTGCTCAGGATACTGCCGGTGATGTTTCTCCCAATCATCAATACAAACCTGCTATTCCGATTCATCAGGAATATGAATCTGCGCGTCAAAACGGGTATTTGCAATTTGAAAAAGCCAAAGACCTGTTTGAGCAAGCCATAAACCAAAAAGCCTTATCAGGTGGAATAGACTACGAACTGATGTATATCAATATGTCAAATATTGAAGTGGACAGTGAGTTTATTCTTGGACGAAAAGGAGTTAGAACAGCACCTTCTGCTGTCGGGATTCACATGCTTTTAGGTGCTAATGATCGTCCTGCTTTGGATGAATTCAGCAATTTTTTTCTTGGTTTGGGCGGACCCATCCTTCCCAAAATGATAAAGGCTTATGAAACAAGCGTTTTGCGTTTGTTCAGGAGCAAAAAAGATATGGAAGATATTCAGCTTAAATACCGATCACATGGTTCCAAACAAATTACCATCGAATCGAGCATCGGTAAAATTCTCGGGACGTATTATATCCAGAAACTAATCATTCCGGGAGCAGTTGATGAAACTATCAAACGAATGAAACAAATTGACCGTGAAGGATATTTTGGGCGAACACCGTGGATGCCGAGGATTGTTCCTTTACAAATCATCATCATCGGCGAATTGGCAATTTTGGGTATTGCAGCAGAAGTTACCACTATGGCAGGTAAACGCATAGCAGATTCAGCTTTACGGATTTTAAAACATAGAGGGGTGAAACATGCCATCATAGCTTCTTATTCCAACGGCTATCATGGATATATCACCACGACACAGGAATACAAGGTTCAGGAATATGAAGGAGCGCATACAATATTTGGAAAATGGACATTGCCCGCCTATCAAACTAAAATCAAGCAATTGGCAATAGAAATGCTGAAACCTGCTCAACAACGTCAAATTGACCATAATCTTCAACCGGAATTGTTTGCCGCAGATGAAATTTGGTATGGGTAAGATTAAAAAGGTCTATAAAAGTTGTGTGAATTAATGCAAATATATCTTACCATCTTTGCGCTAATAAAAATGGAAAACAAAAAGAGATTTTGCAATGTAAGGATTCATATAAAGAAGGAACTTTTATGTTTTTAACATTAAGCCTAAAGTTTCTTTTTTTCTATTTTCTTGTGAGTATCAAGGTATGTTGGCAATGCTGCAGATCCGTACCAAGGGTAAATTTCATAGTCGAAAATTTTTTCTTTAACTGACAAATCGGATTGTAAAAGGATTTCGACTTCATCTTTGGTTGATAAAGTAAAAATATAAATGCCCCGGTATGATTTGTCGTTTTTGCCTAATGGCCCGGCAATAATCAGTTTGCCCTCAGTAATCATTTGTTTGATAAAATCGAAATGCCCCCTGAAAATTGTATTCAGCCGGTCTTTGTCTTCAAGGGTACTGCTTCCTGTTTTCAGGATTACCAAATAATAGTTTCTCATACCTAATTCATCAGCACCAAGAGAATCGGCCAATTGCTGATCAAAATCGGGGTTTTCATTTTGTGCTTGCATGCCTGTATATAGTAAGGTAAGTAAAAATAAGAATATGAGTTTTTTCATGGCAAGGAAGTGCATTAACTTTTTTGAATGATTGAATTAATACCCCGATTCAACTTTCCTGTTGCTTGTGGCAAACCTAAATTTTTTAAGATCAAAAAAACTTATTTAACCACAACCTTTAACGGTTATAATCTAAGGTGTTTCATGAAAGAATATTACTTGACTTTAAAGGTAAAGGAGATAGTTCCGGTTTGAATTTCAAGTCCTGCCAAGGCTTCGTTAAATTTGGCTTTTTTTGCAGCAGCCAAAGCCTTATTTTTTAAAGTGGAACTTGTAGTCGTAGAACCGGAAGATTGAAACTGAGCATCAATAACTTGTCCGGTTCGGTCAACTTTTATTCTAATTACGACTTTGCCGGTTTCCTGCGAGTTATCCTGAATTGGTGGAATTCCCAACAACCGTCTGCCGCTGAGTTCATATCCTACTCCGCTGTCGCCCATACCGGGGCTTTCAGTTCCAGTATTTGGAGTAATGTCCACTTTACCCATTATTTTTCCTATATCTTCGTTGCTGTTGTTTTGGTTGCCTTGACTTGTTGTGTTATTGCTGTTGTTGCCAGGGAACAACGCTTTGGGGTCAACATTGGGTTTGGGGTTGGTATTTTGTGGCGTGTTTTCCTGTGCTTTATCGGTTTTAGGTTTATTATCGTCTTTTGGGGTGGGTTTGTTTTTGTTATCTTTCACCTCTTCAGTTTCTTTATGTTTGTTTTTGTCTTCTACGGGGAGCGCCGGAGCAGCATCATCATTCGAAGTTTGTGCCTGATTATCAATAACCGGGTCAGGCAGTTGGGTTTTAGGCTGTTCCGCAGCACTTGATTCTACTGAAGTGGCTTCTGAGAAATTACTGGCAGCTTCGTCAGAAACGGGTTGAATTTCACCTGAACCTTGTTCAGAGTTGCCAAAATTTATCAGTATTCCTTGTTCTTCCAAAGGGGGGATGACGGCATTCATCCCAAAGAAAAAAAGTAAAAGTAGTAACAACAAATGGACAACGGCAGTACCAATTGCGCCTTCTGTAGATATTTTTGGTTCGTTTTCCTGTAGGTATGAGTTCATGGCTTAGAAGTTTTATGGCTTATTCTTTAAGAGGGGCTGTTGCCAAAACCATTTTTACTTTTAGATCATTGGCAATATCCATAATTTCGACAACTTTTTCGATAGGAACACTTTTTTCGGCATTTAAAACAATTGTTGCATCAGGTTGATTTTTTAGCTGTTCGGTAACTATGGGTCGTATATTGACAAACTCAACGGCTTGTTTGCCGACATAATATTTCAAATCTGCCGAAATTGAAATAGATACCGGTTGGTTTACAGTTGTTTTACTTTGCGAGCTGGGTAAAACGAGGTTCAGCGCGTTGGGATTGACAAAAGTGGAAGTCAGCAGAAAAAATATAATCAACAAAAATACAATGTCGGTCATAGACGCTGTACTGAAAGTAGCATTGACTTTGTTAGACGGTTTGATAGCCATGGCAATTAGTTTGTGATAAACCGGAAAGGCGATGTTAAAACTGAACAAATACTGATTTAAGAAATAGATGCCGAAATAACGAATGTGGGTGTTTGATGGAATAGACTTATGAATAAAAAAAAAGTCAACCTCCTATTAGTTTGATTTTACTGCAAATCAGACAAATTAAACAAATATGGGTTTATTTAGCCGGTTCTTGAAGAAAGTCAACAAAACCAACTGATGTAGCTTCCATTTTAAAAACCACTTTTTCGACCATATTGACTAAAAAATTATAAGCGATATATGCCGGGATACCAATCATTAAACCTGCTGCAGTAGTAATCAGGGCTTGGTAAATTCCACCGGCTAACATACTCGGATCTACGTTGCTACCTGCATTGGAAATCTGGAAAAAAGCAGTAATCATACCTGTAACAGTGCCTAAAAATCCAATCATTGGAGCAACACCGGCAATTGTTGCTAATATAGCAAGGTTCTTTTCTAGTTTCATTAGTTCAAGTTTCCCTTCGTTTTCAATAGCCACTTCTATGCTGCGCAAGGGTTTCCCTAATCGTTTAATACCTTTTTCGACCATTCGGGCTATAGGTGTATTTTGTTGCTGACAAAGATTGGTGGCCAATTGAATATCTCCTCTTATCATATGCCCCTGAATTTGGTCCATAAAATTCCTGTCAATTTTGGAAGCTGTTGTAATTGCTATATACCGCTCAATAAAAATATATACCCCTAAAATAGATAATAAAGTAAGAGGTATCATAAAAAGCAATCCTCCCAATTTAAATAATTCGAAAAAAGAAAGAGAAACGCTTGAAGAGGTAGCTTTGGCGGTTGTATCAGCAACCTGAAGTAGTATGATGGTAATAAACATAGAGTTATGAGAGTTTAGGTGTGTATGTAGTTTTCTTAAATTTGTAGGTATTGTGGTAGTTATTTGAATAGCTTAACTCCAAAAATGTTTAAAAAAAATTGTCATGCCTTCAAAAAATTTTTTTTGAAGTCCAGGTTTTTGCATTAACTTCTTATTAACGATAAATAATAGGTTATAGTATTGTTTTTTCAATACGATTATTCATTCTGCTTTTAATACGCTCAAGAGTTCCTGTTGGAATAGCGTCAATCAGTTTTTTGGTATAATCGTGAGTCGGATTGTTGTAAATTTCATCAGAAGGCCCGATTTCTTCGATTTTACCTCTGTTCATGACCACCATTCTATCGCTCATAAATTTTACTACACTGAGGTCGTGAGAAATAAAAATATAGGTAAACTTGTATTTTTCGCGCAGTTCAATCAACAGATTTAGTACCTGAGCCTGAACTGAAACATCAAGGGCAGATACCGATTCGTCGCAAATTATAAACTCAGGCTCTAAAGCTAAGGCACGGGCAATGCAGATTCGTTGTCTCTGCCCTCCCGAAAACTCGTGAGGATATCGCATCAGATGGTCAGGAAACATACTCACAGTCTGAAGTAATTCGGCGGCTTTTTCCATTCGTTGTTTGTCGTTGTTCAAAATGCCGTGTATCTGCAGAGGTTCTATGATACTTGCTCCGATAGTCATACGAGGATTTAGCGAAGAATATGGATCCTGAAAAATAATCTGCATGTGCCGTCGCATATCTTTCATATCGCCCTTGCTTAGGTCGAAAATAGACTTCCCTCTGTAAATAACGGAACCTTCAGTAGCCGGAGTCAATCTCAATATGGTTCTTCCAATTGTTGTTTTACCACAACCTGATTCGCCTACTAAGCCAAGTGTTTCCCCTTCGTGTACCACAAAACTGACATCGTCAACTGCATGAACCCAACTTAGGGTTCGTCCAAAAAAACTCTTTTTGGATGGGAAATAGGTTTTAAGCTGATTGACCTCCAATAAAGGGGGAGTTTCCATCAGGGTATTCAGGCGCTGTTTAGTTTCTTCGGGCTTTACTTCTACCTGACTAAGCATATCTTTGACTGAAATATCTTTTACCTGCATGATTCCCTCACTATCGGTAGTCATAAAATCACTGACAATGGGTAATTTTCGCAGACGCTTGCCCAAAGGAGGCCGGCAAGCAAGTAAACCTTTAGTATAGGGATGCTGAGGGTTGTCAAATATTTCAAGAACTGAGCCTTGTTCCACAATTTTACCCTGATACATCACAATGACACGGTCGGCTATTTCTGCAATTACGCCGAGGTCGTGGGTGATAAACAGGGTTGACATAGCCTTTTCAGTCTGCAAGTCGTTGATAAGTTCAAGTATAGTTTTTTGAACAGTAACATCCAGGGCGGTAGTTGGCTCATCGGCTATCAGAAGGCTAGGCTTGCAAGACATAGCCATGGCAATCATAACTCGTTGCTTTTGCCCGCCCGAAAGTTGATGCGGATAGGCATCGTAAATTCTTTGTGGATTTGGAAGTTTTACACTCGCAAATAAATCAATCGTTAAAGCTTTGGCTTCATTTAAAGGTAGCTTTTGATGAAGTTGAATTGCTTCAACAACCTGTGCACCGCAGGTAAACACAGGATTGAGAGAAGTCATCGGTTCCTGAAAAATCATGGCAATATCATTTCCACGGTACTGCCGCATTTCGTGTAATGGCACTTTCAGTAAATCCACGGTGCTGCCGTCTTCTTTATGATATATAATTTCACCACCTGCAAATTCGCCGGGAGGTGTGGCAATCAATCGCATAGCTGAAAGACAAGCAACAGATTTTCCGGAACCGGATTCGCCAACTATACCCAAAATTTCACCTCTGTTTACAGTAAAACTCACATCATCAACTGCTTTTACAGTTCCTCCTTCTACATGAAAGTAGGTCTTTAAATTCTTAACCTCTAACAGCAAATTACTCATTGTTTGTTTTTGAAATTTCGGGTAAATATAACCATCAAACCTAAGATTTGGCTACAAAATAAACATTTTATTCTTGTCCGCTTATATTTTGTATATCATCAATCTGCCATTTTCCACCATTATGCGAAAGCTGATAACTTAGTTTCATAGGCGAGACTTTGAAATTCAGAACTACATAAGCAAAATCGTTTTCAATCTGATTGAGGGTAGCATTGCTTAGGTTAAGTTCTTTCAGCTCTTCGGTAAAATCCTGAGACAACATGATGAAATCATAATCAAAATAGTCAGGTGGCCCTTCAAACTGCGGATTGTCTTTCCAGTTTTGTGCCGCTTTGTCAAAATAATCTCTCCAGGAGGAAAGATATTTCTCAGATAGATACCCGCATTTTTTTAATTCGGATAAATAATGTTCTGTTCCTTCAAAATTTACTGTATATGGTTTTGTAGTATCCTCTAAAGCTGTCGAATTGAGAACAAGGGGAATTTTATTCAATTCGTGCCTGTTGGATTTATACCATTCCAAAAACCGGATCACTGTTTCTTCAGGTGATATTGTCGCAGGTGTTTTAAAAGTTGAAATTGCATCCGCTGATGTGTTTCCGGAACAAGCACCTATTAAAAAAAGTAAAAGAAGGTAATAAAAGCCAAAAAGGGGAAGAAAAAACGATTTGGAATTCATGATATGGATAAAGGATGATGATTTATCTCCGGTAGTTCAAGAAATGCCCCAATTTCATTGTTATGCTTATAAGAGTTGATTGTGTTGAAAGAAAAAGAGGGTTCAGTGATTTATTATTTTCCGGTTCCTACTTTTTGCGAAAAGGCTGAAAAGTCTGACAGTATATTTAACATATTATTGCGTAAAGCCAGGTTATCAATGCACTCATAAAGTGGGTTGGAATTACCGGGTAAGGGTTCATAGTTGGTTTCTGTTTCAGTAAATCTGGTAGTCGGTGCAACAAACCATTTGTTGTCACGAAAAAGATAACGGGAGCCTTCATTAACAAAACAAATCTGATTGTATTTGTATTTGGGAAGGGTTCTGCCATGGTTGTTGTACCAATAACTTTGCATAACGGGAACCGACATTTGAGGCTCTTTTAAAAGTGATGGTTGCAAGGTGTCGCCTCCACAGGCTTTGATTATCGTATGGTATAGGTCTTTGGTGTTTACTTCTATATCTACTGTTGAAGATTGTTGGTGGTAGGGCGGAAGTACAAACAGCGGCACCCGGTTTCCTGCTTCGGTAACATTGCTGAAATGATAAAGCCACCCTTGCTCTCCGAAGTTTTCACCATGGTCTGAGGCAAACATCAACAGAGTATTGCGGTCTTTGTGCATTTCCTCGGCAAAATCATTGATTGCCGGGGCTAAAGCCTCCCAACTTTTTCGTTGTCGTTTGCGTAATACCTGCAACATATCCTCTTTAACATGTAGTTGATCGGTTTTGAGAAAAGTTTGATTTAGCGTATTGTAGAGGCTTGCCAATTCTCGGAATTTTTTGTAAAAGCCGGATGAAAGCATTTGAAAAGTTGGAGCAACATGATATGGAAAATGGGATTCCATAAAATTTATGAAGATAAAACTTCGCTCGTTCTTTTTTTCATTTTGGGCAATAATGTTGCGGGCTTCGTTCAACGTATCTTGATGGGTATATTGCAGCCATGTTTTATTGGCTTCAATGTCTTCGGACATGGTATTCATCAGCAAGTCCTTTGAAAACAACATACGTCTTAAACGTGGCTTTCCAATCAGAGCGAGAAATTGCTGAAGCCGGTTAAATTTTGCAGGAACTATCTTCCACGTTCGGCAAATTTCATCAAAACCTCTATGCAGGCCAAAAATATGGGTTGTTGCCACATTTGCTGTAACCTGATAAGTATTATATCCCAAATTCTTGAGTTGTTCAGCAAGAGTTGGAACGGCGGGGTTTAAAAATCTGGTTTGGCTGGTCGCTCCATGTTGATGCGGCATGAGCCCGGTAAAGAGGGAAGCCGTTGCAGGTAAAGTCCAACATCCGCTCGAACGGGCTTGGGTAAATTGAATTCCTTTTTTAAGAAAATAAGGTAAACCAATTTCATTGTTTGCATATATTGAATCAAAACGGAGGCTATCTGCTATCAACAGGATAACATGTTGGGGAGCATTCATGTTTTACATCGGTTGGAGGAGAAAAATATAACGGTGTCATTCAGAAACCTTTGCAAAGGTATTAAAAAGCAATAAATAACCTATTTTCACCTTTTTAAGTTAATTTCGGTTTTTCCGAATGATTTCCACAACAACCTATCAGGATTTAGGTAAAACATTTTTTTCCATCCTTGTGGTGAGTTGTCCCAATTCCATGGATAGGGCAGAAGAGTAGCAACAGAAAAATGTAAATGCGGAGGCTTTCCTGCTGCATTTCCGCTCGTACCTACCTGACCTAATTTTTCCCCTTGTTTGACCCATTGTCCCGGACTTACCTGAAATGACTGTAAATGTGCATAGTAATAAATTCTCCATTTTGCACCTAAAATTGCCACCACATTACCACCCATTTTATTTTCTCCGCTGAATAATACTATACCTTTTGCTGCAGACAAAACATTTCTTCCTTCAGGAGCAAAAATATCAATTCCTTTATGTACACCCGATTTACCCCAGGGGTAATACCAAAAACTATTTTTATTCCAGTCATTAAAAACTGTTTCTTCAACAGGAATAACAACTCTTGCAGAGAAAAACATAGGAAGGACTAACAAACATAGAATTACAATTAGCCAGAGTTTGAAGTTTTTCTTCATTGGGAAGACCAAAGTAAAGAGTAATATATAACTTCTAAAGGGCACGAAGAACCAAATGGATTAGTTGCAATAAGAACTAAGAGGGGGGTGTTAATCCGGTATTTTCAGTTGTTGCCCGATTTTTATATTAGTATCCCTGAGTTTGTTTAAAAGTTTAATCATTTCAACAGAGGTGTTAAATTTTCGTGAAATTTTATAAAGCGTTTCTCCTGATTGAACAGCATATAAGTTTTTCTCGGTTTTTGCAATTTGAAGTGAAATCAAATTAAAATTGTTGGTGTCAGAAATTGGTGCATTTGCGGCTGTGGATTCGCTTTTTTGTGCTACCGGGGTTAAAGTATAGATGGTTTCATAGTTTGTGAGCAAGTCAGCATAAACAGGATGAATTACATATCTTTGATAGGAAGCAGTATCGTAATAATGTAGTCCGTAAAATTCGATAATATTAATCAAGAACTGAGCGTATCTGTTGCTGGAGGCATAATAGGCATCCTGAAGTCCTTGTGCCCATTTGCGATATTGGTTAGGGGGAAGAGTAAATAATCCGGCGTATCTTTTACTGGTAGTTAATAAATAGGAATGGTCAATAAATGACTCATAAACATGATTGTATTTTCTGAAACAGTCATCTGCTTTATCGTCATGTTGAATAAAAACCTCGCCAAACCAGTCATTACGACATTTGAACCCAAAATGGTTATTTGCATTTCTTGAAAGATAACTGTTACCATAGCTCGATTCCAAAATACCTTGACCCAATGTGATGCTTGCAGGAATCCCTGTGCGGTGCATTTCTAAAATAGCAATACCTTTGTATTTGTCAATATAGTCACTGATGCTTGTTTGAGAAAATGGAGCAGGATATTTAAAACCGGCAAAGCAGATAACGATACTAAGACCAAGAAAAAAAAACAAATAGCGCTCAAGAAATTGTAATCTTTTATTCATGTAGTAATATTGAAAGTACATCAGACAAATAAAAATCAATAAATTTTATAGGTTAAAAGGTTAATGACATTGATAACGGAAAAGTAAAACTCAAACTGTTTTTTTGTAATCGTCGTTACTTATTCGTTATTTTAACGTGAGGTTGGAAATTGGAGCCTTATTTTACAAGGGATTAAGTGATATTAAGCAACAAATTGGATGGTGTTTGTGTAATTATTTTCGTTGGGGATAAAAACAGATGGTTTTTTATCTAAGTGTTGATAGGCAATTAGCGCAGCCATAAAATGTGTAGCAGCGTTTTCCGGTTTGCGATGTCTTGTGTGTTCTAAATTGCAAACTGTTTTCAGAATATCATTTACCGATTCAATCAATGCTCTTTTTTTACTGAGAGAGACATCTTTAGGCAAAGCGGGATATTGATTTTTACGGTTCTTCTTTGGTTTTAGGATAAGTTGTAAACCTTGTTTAACAAATTCGTCAAAGAGTTTGGTGTAATAGCCTTTGTCTTTCGCACATTTGCCCTGCAAGTTGCCCAACAGATAGCGCAGCAAGTTGTGGTTATTGTCTGCCACATTTCCAGCAGTAAACGCAAACTTAACAATTTCTCCGAATTGGTTGATGACTAAATGCAACTTCAAGCCAAAGAACCAACCTGTGGAGGTCTTACCTTTGGCAGCGATGTCTTTAAACACCCGATTTTGGCTTTGACGATGTATATGGCATACCGGTAATTTGGTTGCGTCTATGAAGTAACAGCCTGTTTTGAGGGCTTTTTCACATGAACGTAACATCCAAAGCACTAATACCGGCAAGCATTTGTGTATCAATGATAAAAAGTGCTTATAGCCAGGTGCTTTCGGAAAATAATGGTTAAATTCGCCCAAAATGAGTTGTTCATAGTAGTATTGAAAAGTTTTGTAACCGGATAATTGGTAAAATACAAGAATTGTGGCTATTTCCGATGGACTTAAACCAAGCTTTCGTCCCCGAGGTTTATGACCCAAAATACAGTGTGATTGATTGCAGTTAGTATAGTCAAGCAATAAATCGTCAATCTCTATGTACAACGATACCAGTTTGTTTGTTATAACAAGAAGCATAAAGAATAGAGGGGTTGTTGGTTGGTGATTTTTTTTCCAAACTCAAAATTATATCAACCACAACCTCTTTTTTCTATTCCCCACTATTATTTATCTAAATTTAATTCCAACCTCACGTTATTTTATTGGATTAAAAAATAAATGCGGCAAAAATAAAGCAACTTTTAACTACTCGATAAGCGTTTAACGTTTATATTATCGAACAACTCATGAAGTTTATATTTCCAGAAAACTTTAATCCTAATACTATGGCCATTCGAACCGGCACTCAACATCTTAAAGTTCCCTCTTTTTTTAAACATACTTGTTATTCCTGCATTCATACAGTTCTAATTTTTTTGCTTTTTCCTGTGATTGTATTTGCCTCATATCCACATGAATATGCAGACGAGCCGCATGGTAATCACCTATATTTTATTGAGAACAAAGGCCAATGGCAGCAAAACATTCTTTCGATGGCCGAAATCAAGGCAGGGCGATTATATGTTGAACCTAAAAAGCTCACGTTTCTGTTGATGAATGTAGAACAATTAGATATGTTGCATCATCAAAGGCATCATCCCGGTTTAGACCTTAATTTTTCAGCAATTGAATGCCATGCTTTTGAAATCAATTTTATCAATTCCATCGGTACTCAAATCAGAGGCAATTGTCCATCTTCTGCATACCGGAACTATTTTATTGACAATGAACCCAAAAATTGGGCCACTTTTGTTCCAATGTATAGGGAAGTGCAATACCAAAATCTGTATAACGGTATTGAATTGCGTCTTTATACGCAATCAGACCAAGCAATAAAATATGATTTTATAGTGGCTCCCAATGCTAATGCAGATCAAATTGAAGTTGAATATCGCGGAACTGATGATATTCAGCTCGGACCTGATGGCAATTTGCAGATCATTACTTCGGTCGGTACTTTGATAGACCAAAAACCTTATGCCTATCAATATGTCAACGGCAGGGAAATACAGGTGCCCTGTGTTTTCAGGTTACAAGGCAACAGTTTAAAATTTTTTTTTCCAAAGGGTTACCGAACAGATTTGGAGCTCATTATTGATCCGACTATTGTTTTTTCTTCTTTTACTGGTTCACTTGCAGACAATTGGGGACTGACGGCCACTTACGACAATCAGAGAAATTTATATGCGGGCAGTGCAGTTTTTGGACCCGGCTATCCAACAACTTTAGGAGCGTTTCAAATCAGTTATTCGGGAGGAGGTAGCATCCAAAACTTTGTTACAGATATTGGCATCGCAAAATTTTCCTCTTCTGGCAATACCCTGATTTATTCGACTCATATCGGTGGAAGTACAGGCAGTGAGTTGCCTCACAGTTTAATCGTTGATCCTTCAAACAATCATTTGTTGATTTTAGGTACCACTAGTAGTACTAATTATCCAGCAATGACTGCAAGTTATGACAACACATTTAATGGTGGCAACAGCTTAACTATTAGCAATATTGAGTTTGTAAACGGCTCAGACATAGTCATCACCCGTTTAAATCAAACTGGCAGCAGTTTGGTGGCTTCAACTTTTTTGGGCGGCAACAATAATGATGGGTTCAATTTAGCCAATAATCTGAGGTATAATTATGGAGATGAGGCGAGGGGCGAAGTTTTTTTAGATGCATCCGGAAATGTATTTATTGCTTCAAGTACACGCTCAGCAAATTTTCCAACAACATCCGGTGCTTTTCAAACAAACTATGGCGGGGGTACACAAGATGGAGTTTTGGTGAAACTTAATCCCAATCTCAGTACCTTACTATATAGCAGTTATATTGGTGGAAGTTCGGCTGATGCAGCCTATTCGGTAAAAATTGACCCTTCCGGTATCGCTTATGTTTGTGGCGGTACAGTCAGCACCAATTTTCCGGTTACTTCGGGTGCTTTATATACTTCCTATCGAGGAGGAATAGTTGATGGGTATATTGCAAAGATTAACCCCGCGGGAACGGCAATTTTAGCTTCAACATATTTAGGTACGAACAACTATGATCAATCTTTTTTTGTGGACTTTGACGATGATTTGAATGTTTATACGGTAGGACAGACAACCGGGGCATATCCAATTTTTCCGGCTGGAATTTATGGCGTTCCAAACAGTGGGCAATATATCCATAAATTGACCAACAATTTGAGTTCAACCATCTTTTCTACCGTTTTTGGAAACGGAAACGGGGGTCCTAACATTTCACCAAGCGCTTTTTTAGTGGATATCTGTGACCGGGTTTATGTTTCAGGTTGGGGAGGTCAGGTTAATTCAAGTGTTTCCACTTCGACTACTAACGGGCTTCCTGTTACCTCTAATGCCTTTCAACTTTCAACAGATGGCAGCGACTTTTATTTCTTTGTACTCAAAGAAGATGCTTCTGCAGTTGAATATGCCTCTTATTTTGGTGGGTCGGGAGGCTTTTTAACTACTGCTGCCGAGCATGTTGATGGGGGTACAAGCCGATTTGATAAGGAGGGTATCATATATCAGGCGGTTTGTGCGGGTTGTGGTGGAACAAGCGCTTTCCCAACTACACCGGGAGTATGGTCAAATGTCAATCAATCGAGCAATTGCAATTTAGGGGCGGTAAAATTTGCCTTCGAACCACCTTATGTGCTCGCTTCGGCTTCCGCTGCCCCTGATTTTGTTGGCTGTGCCCCTTTAACTGTCAATTTTCAAAACTCCAGTTATGGTGCGACAGAATATTTCTGGGATTTAGGTACCAATGGAGCAACAAGCACACAAACCAACCCAAGCTATACCTATACCGATACAGGTTATTATACGGTGATGCTCATTGCTTCCAAACCTGGTGCATGCAATATTGCCGATACTGCCTACCTGAATATTACCATAATAGATCCGGCAACATTCACCGCCGATTTTACCCCTGCAATTGACTGCGCTCAACTTTCCGTTTATGTATCTCCCCAGGTTGGAAACCCGGCTGTTTCATACAATTGGGATTTTGGAGACGGCTATATAAGTACAAACCCAAATCCCACCCATTTTTACGATCAACCCGGCACTTATACAATCACTTTGAATATTGCAAGCACAATCCCATCTTGTCCGGTAACAGCAGTCGCAACACAAACAATTACCCTTTTACCTCCCGTAATTGCACAGGCTGTAGCCGACCCTGTTTTTGGTTGTATTCCGCTCGATGTTCAACTGACTAATAATAGCATCAATGCCACAAGTTATCTTTGGAACTTTGGTAATGGAATAACTGCTACTACCCCTGATGCGACGATTACCTATCCATTGCCGGGAGTTTACACAGTTACGCTGACCGCCTTTAATCCGGGCAGTTGTAACCTCAGCGACCAGGCAATTTTTAATATTGAAGCTCTCGATACTGTTATTGTAGCCGATTTCACTTATCAGCTTCCCGGAATTTGTGACCCGCAAGAGGTTTCCTTTTTTACCAATTATGGAAATTATGTAACATACCTTTGGGATTTTGGTGATGGCACAACTTCTACAGCAGCCAATCCGGTTCATTTGTACAATATTTCGGGAAATATTACCGCAACTTTGGTCGTCTCAACCCCTTGTGCATTGCCGGATACGGCTACTGCAACATTTTTTCTGCCACCTCCTCCCCTGGTCGAAGGAGATATTTTAATTCCGCCTCAAAGCAACTGTGCTCCTCTTTCCGTTGATTTGCAGGCAGAGGGCAATGCTGTATTGTATCTATGGGATTTTGGAGATGGAAACACCGCTCAGGGAACTTCGGTGAGCCATACTTATCCAAACCCCGGTATATACACCATACAACTGACAGCTATTGATTCGAGCACCTGTAATATTTCCGACATCACCTTATCTACCGTAGAAGTCTATACCAATGCCATAGCAGATTTTACCTACAGCAACCAATTAGCAGAGGTAGGTCAGATCGTCTTCTTTACCAATCAAAGCCAGTTTGCAGATAGTTATTTGTGGAACTTTGGTGATGGAGGAACTTCTACTGAAATAAACCCGATTTATGCCTTTGAAGATACCGGGTTTTTTGATGTATGCCTGATTGCTATGACTGATGAAGGGTGTAATGATACTATTTGTCAGTCTATTCAAGTGATTCCTGTGATTTATATCGGCGTACCCAATGCTTTTTCACCAAATGGAGATAGCAACAACGACTTTTTACAGGTTGAAGGAAATAGTGGGATTGCTTTTATGGAACTTAAAATTTTTAATCGTTGGGGAGAAATGGTTTACCAAACAAACGACCCACAGGGAAGATGGGATGGAACCTACAAAGGTGAGCCACAGGAAATGGAGGTTTACGTCTTTACTTTAGTCGCAAATTTAATCAGTGGCAGGCAGGAGTTTCTCAAAGGGAATATTACACTTTTAAGGTAAATGAATTCCTACCCGTAAGGTAACTTTTATACAGATTTACGAAAGGTTTTTAATTTATAAGAGTCAATAGGAACGAAAGTTGCGCAAAAGGTTATTTTGTATAAATTTGTGTCGAAACCCAACTTTCACCAACTTGTTGATGCACCATGACAGAAGCATTTTTATCTTATGTGTGGAAACTGCGACTGTACAATCAGAATGGATTGCGCACAACAACCGGTGAGGAGGTTCAAATAGTTTCTACCGGTGAATCACATACTTCTTCAGGTCCGGACTTTTTTAATGCCAAAATAAAAATTGGCGATACTTTGTGGGCAGGTAACGTTGAAATTCATATTAAATCGTCCGATTGGTTAAAGCATCAACATCAGCACGATGGGGCTTATCAGAATATCATCTTGCATGTAGTGTATGAAGACGATATCCCTTTAATTAATACTGCCGGAAGCAATATTCCTACCTTAGAACTCCAAAAATTTTTAGATCCGCGTTTATACCGGAATTATCTTTTACTGCTTGGAAATTCGAGGTGGATACCATGTGAAAAGTTTTTCCCACAAACCGATAATTTTGTGCTTTCTAATTGGCTCGACAGACTCCTTGTGGAGCGGCTCGAACAAAAAACCCTGCCCATTATGCAGGTCCTGGAAAATAATCTGCATAATTGGGAAGAAACATTTTATCAGTTTTTGGCGCGTAGTTTTGGGGCAAAAGCCAATGCTGAACCCTTCGAATTGCTGGCGAAATCCTTGCCTTCAATTATTTTGGCTAAATACAAAGATAAACTGTTTCAGTTGGAAGCTTTGTTGTTTGGCATGTCGGGGTTATTGAATCAGGATTTTAAAGACGATTATCCTGTTGCCTTGAAAAAGGAATTTCAGTTTTTGCAACAAAAGCATCAGTTGAAGTCGTTACCCGGTCATTTATGGAAGTTTGGAGGATTGAGACCTCCCAATTTCCCTACTATACGATTGGCACAGTTTGCACTGATGTTTCATCAATCAGCAAGCGGTTTATTTTCACATATACTTGAAGCAGAAACTAAAGAGGCATACAAGAATATGCTTTCAGTTTCTATTTCAGGGTATTGGAAGAATCATTATGTTTTTGACAAAGAGTCGAAATCGTCCAATAAAACATTGGGAAACCCGACTATTTATACAATAATTATTAATACCATTGCACCGGTTTTGTTTGTTTATGGCAATGCCCGGGATATACCCGAACTTAAAGACAAAGCTTTACAGCTTTTAGAGCAATTACCTGCTGAAACCAATCATATTGTTGACCATTGGAAATCTTTAGGCGTTAAAACAAAAAGTGCTCATCAAACGCAGGCCTTATTACAACTTTTCAACGAGTACTGTAGTCGTAAACGCTGCCTTCATTGTGCAATTGGAAGTAAATTGGTACGCTCAAACGAAATCAATGACTAATCGCAAATTTTAAATATGACACTCACATTTGAACAACGGAAACACAATGTTTTTGTAGGGCTTACTGTCATTTTTATCGCCAATGCCTTACTTGCCGAAATTATAGGGGTAAAGATTTTTTCGTTTGAACAATTGGTAGGATGGGCACCTGCACAGATTCCATTAGTAGGAGGTCTTAAACTGGACATCAATCTGAGTGCCGGAGTAGTTTTGTGGCCGATTGTTTTTATTCTAACCGATGTGGTCAACGAATACTTCGGGCGTGCAGGTGTTCGAAGAATTACCTTTCTATCTGTCGGAGCAATTATTTATGGATTCCTGATTATCTATATCGTTACGGGTTTGCCTCCTGCCGGTTTCTGGGTCGAAAACAATACCGTAGATTTAGGTGGAAATCCGTATAATATCAATACTGCCTTCAGCAGTATTTTCACTCAGGGAATGAATATTATCTTTGCTTCTTTGACCACCTTTTTAGTCAGTCAGTTTTTAGATGCCACACTGTTCCATCATTTCCGGCGCATAACAGGCAACAAGTTGATTTGGCTAAGAGCCACCGGTTCAACTTTTATTTCTCAACTTGTAGATAGTTTTCTGATTTTGTTCCTTGCCTTTTATGTACTTGGAAACTGGAGTTTTCAACAGGTTATTTCGGTCGGTATTATTCAATATATTTATAAAATTACGGCGGCGGTAGTACTTACACCATTGATTTACCTCGCACATTCTGTTATTGACCGCTATTTGGGCGAAAAGGAGGCTGTTGAAACTGCTCAGGGAGCGCATTAGATTACGAAGTATCTGAGTTTAAAAGAGAATTAGTCGAAAATTCAGTTTAAAGGCGCTTAAGCAGGATACTCTTTTTTACGGGAGTGTGGGTATTGGCGAATTATAATATTAGAACGAATAGTTTTAACGTATGTCACACCACACCGGCATATCTTTCCAACCGTTCACTGTGGCTGAAGAACGAAATTGATTATTATCACCTCCATAGATAATATGCCCGAGTTCAGGTGGATTGTCAGAAATGCGATTGAAAAATTCGAGGTTTCGGAAAAAATCGGACTGAATTGTACGACCGGATTTAATTTCCACCGGAAAGATTTTGCCACCTTCTTCTATAATCAAATCAATTTCAATTCCTGTATTGTCGCGCCAGAAAAAACAATTTGGGCGAATACCCCGATGATAAAACTGCTTCATGGTTTCGATTACAATTAAGTTTTCAAAAATAGATCCTTTCATAAAATGTGTGTCTAATTGTTCTTTTGTGCGAATACCAAGTAATGCACAGACTAAACCGGTATCATAAAAATATAATTTTGGAGTTTTTGTAAGCCGCTTGTTGAAATTTTTGAAATAGGGCTGTAATCTGAATGCAATAAAACCGGTTTCAAGAATAGAAAACCATCGTTTAACCGTATTGGCATCTACTCCGGCTTCTACAGAAATTGCACTTAAATTGAGCAACTGACCAATTCGGCTTGCGCACAAACGAATAAATAACTGGAATTTGCTTAAATCGGCAACATTGAGCAGTTGTCTTACGTCCCGCTCTACATAGTTTTCGATATAGGAAGGATAAAAATCCTGTGGCGATACTTGTTGGTCGTATATTCTTGGATATGAACCATTAAATAAAATCAACTCGTAATCATCAGGCAACAAGTTTTCTTTTTTTAGTTCTTCGTTGGAAAAAGGTAACAGATACAAATTTGCAGCTCGTCCTGCCAAACTTTGACTAATCCGGGCAGATAATTGAAAGTTTTGGGAGCCGGTTAAGATAAATTCCCCATTTCGCCGGGTTTCATCCACTACAACCTGAATATAAGAAAAAATATCGGGGGCATATTGAGCCTCGTCAATCACAACTCCAGCCCCTAATGAACGGATAAACCCTTGTGGGTCTTGTTGGGCAAACTGCCTCTGTTCCAGATTTTCTAAATTGACATACCGATAATCATTAAAAATACGGCGAACCAGCATTGTCTTACCGGATTGTCTTGGACCTGTCAAGCTGATAACCGGCATTTTTGTTGCCAGGCTGCGCATCTTTTCTGAAAGCAAACGATCTATCATGCCTCAAAGCTAATACAATGTTTTTACAAATACGGAATCCCATGTCAGATTTGTAAAAATGCGATTTATTTTCTTATGCCGTCTGGGTGTTAATGCCACCTTTTATTTAAAATTAGCTCGTATAAATACTCCTTCAATATCCAAAATAAACCACTCAGATTGCTTATAGGAGTTGATTTTAAAAGCATTTTCCATTAACTCGTGGTGTAAAATTATAGCATAGCCGGTATTAGAATTTTTGAAGTATGTAACAAAAAAACTCCCGATAATTGATAAAATTATCGGGAGTAAAACGATAGGTTCAAACCCCGTTTTTATTTTATAAGAGTAACATTGCCTTTAAAGAACTCTTCAGAACCATCGGTAAAAGTTACTTCGGCATAATATACATAAACGCCAAGTTCCGCATCCTTTCCTTTGAACGTTCCATCCCATCCTTTGTCAATGGTTTCTCCAATCATCTGGAATTTTTGACTTCCCCAACGGTCATAGATATACAGGTTGACGGTTTCAACATTGAAGCCGGCGAGTCTGAAAATATCATTCTCACCGTCTCCGTTTGGAGAGAAGGCATTGGGAATAAGGACAGATTTTTGGTAGATCAGTCCTATGTTAAGTGAGGCGGAAGCCAAACAACCATATTCGTCAGTTGCAACAACCGTGTATGTAGTATTATCGTCAACAGGGGTTACAATGGGGTCAGAACAATCGGTACAATCAATAGTACCGCCTGTTAAACTCCATGAATAGGTCAGTGAACCATTTAAGGCCGAATTGGCAAGAGCTGTAAGCTGTGCCGATTGACCCGGGTTAATAAAGCCGGTACCCGTGGTAGCGGTAACACTTACATTAGAAACACCAACGGGTTGAGAAAACTGAGCTGTACAACCTTCCGGAGTGGTAACGATTAATGATGCCGTATAATTACCCGGACTGTTCCAAGATATACTGTGTGGGCCTGCGCCGGTTTGAGTTCCTGCAGTTCCGAAATTCCACGAATAAGTCGAGCCGGCAACTGCCGTTCCAGTAAATTGGAAATCTGCCTGATCGCCTAAACAGATGACATCAGGAGCTGTGAAAGCTGCTTCCGGTAATCCGGCTACTATAACAGGTAGGGAAGAAGTATAAAAGCAAACTCCACCATCATTGTAATCATAAGTGATGGTATGAGTCCCTTCACCTGCAAGTGCAGGATCAAAGGTATTACCGCTGATTCCTGTACCACTAAAAGTTCCACCTGAAGGAGTTCCGGTAAGAGTAACGGCGGCGGCATCAATACAATAAGTCGCCGATAAGCCTGAAATAACGGGCGTTAATGCCGGACATGACAAAGTGATACAGCTTTGAGATACGGTTATACTGTTTCCACATTCAGGAGGGCCTAAAGCAGTTAAACTGATTGTAACGGTTTCATCCTGAGCCAAACCTGTAGCAGTATAAGTTGTGGTACCGGCAGGTAATGTATCTGTTACTCCGTTCACAGTAATTTCATAGCCTGTAGCACCGGGAATGTCAGTCCATAAAAATTCGAGTGAGGCATTGGTAATTAGTCCACAAACAGGGGCAGGCGGCGGCATATTTCCGGGTACAATTACTGTTGCTGTATCATCACAGCCATTGTCGTCGATAACGGTTACAGAATAACTACCTGGCGCTAAACCTGTTGCATTTGGTGAATTAAGGGAAGCATTATGCGACCAGGTATAGCTGAACGGTGCCGTGCCGTTAGATACGGTTAAAGTTGCTGTTCCATCGGTTAATCCGCAGTCAGAACCGGTAGCGTTTAAACTTGCAACCGGAGAGTCGAAACTGTCAACAGTAGCCGACAATACATTGTCGCAATTGTTGAGATCAGTTACTGTAATTGTATAAGTACCGCCGGGTAAATCTGATGCAGTCAGGCTGTTTAATGATGGGTCGTGAGACCATGTATAGGTTAAAGCTCCCGTACCTCCGGAAGAACTGAAGGTTACAGTACCGGTATTTTGACCACAAAGTGCGGGAGTTGTTCCTACTAAAGTTAATTGAGGTCCGTTCAACGAAGTTACATTAAGGCTATGGTTATCGGTGCAACCATTGGCATCTGTTACAGTAACCGCATAAGAACCCACCCCTAAACCGGTGGCATTGGGGTTGTCCAATCCGGGATTTTGAGACCAGGAATAAGTGTAAGGGGCTGTTCCTCCGGTTACGGATACGCTTGCAGAACCATCCGTTTGACCACAACTTGCGGGATTTACAGTTCCGGTACTGAGTACCGGAGCAGTTGATGCCGCTATTGTTGCTGTTTGGGTTGCAGTACATCCGTCTGTGCCGGTAACTGTAACGGAATAAGAACCCGGCGCTAATCCTGTTGGATTTTGCGGATTACCGGCTATCGCAGGAGACCAGCTATATGATGGCAATGTTATACCGGTACTTGTTACACTAAGGCTACCGTTATTGATTCCACAGGTAGTAGCGACAGGTGTTAGGTTGGCAGTTGGTAATGCGCTGACATCTACAGTAGCACTTGCAGTTGCAGAACATCCTCCACCACTAACGGTAACGGTATAGTTGCCTGCAGGTATATTTGAAATGGTTTGGGTGGTCAACCCATTTGACCAGTTATAAGTCGGTCCGGTAATATCGGTACTTGATGCTGCAATACTTCCATTATCCAATCCACAGGTTGTAGCAACCGGTGCGGCACTTGCAGTTGGCAAAGGACTTGTGTCCACCGTGGCACTTGCTGTTGCTGTACATCCATCTGTTCCGGTAATTGTAACTGTATAGATACCGGCTGCAAGATTACTCAGATTTTGGGTATTCATTCCATTTGACCAACTGTAAGCAGGTCCGGTAATCCCGGTGCTTGAAGCTGAAGCTAATCCGTTATCCAACCCACAGGTCGTTGCAGTTGGCGCTATGCTTGCTGTCGGAGCAGGGCTTGAGGCAACATCGGCTGAAATAGTTGCTTCGCAACCATTTCCATCCGTTACAGTTACCGTATAAGTACCACTTGGAAGGTTGGTTGGATTTGGGTTGTTCAGTCCCGGATTGTGTGACCATGAGTAGGAAATTGTACCTATTCCACCTGATGCTGAAACCAGAATACTTCCGTTGTCATTTCCACAAGTGGTCGGGTTAACTCCGGTTACGCTGACTGAGGGGACTTGATCGGCACTGACACTGAGATCAAGTGTTGTCAGACATCCGGTAGCATCGGTAGCAGAAACGGTATAGTTGCCCGGTGCAAGTCCGGTGGCATTAGTACTGTTAAGCCCGATATTGTGCGACCAAGCGTAAGTAATTGTACCGTTTCCGCCGGTGGCAGAGATAGTAGCAGTACCATTGTCTAATCCACAAGTGGAATTGACAGTGGAAACGAGATTCAAAACTGCTGCATTCAGTGTAGGAACATTAACGGCAACAGAAGCCGTACAACCGTTGTTATCTGTAACGGTTACCGTATAAGCCCCGGTAGCAAGATTTGAAGCGGCGTTAGCGTTTAGAGCAAGGTTATGAGACCATGAATAATTATAAGGTCCAACTCCACCGGATGCACTAACCGTTGCGCTACCGTTGGACTGTCCGCAACTGGCCGGATTTTCGGCAGTAACCAATAAAGTCGGTACTGGCGTTGCAACAACGGTTGCATCTATGGTAAAAACACATAGGTTACTATCAGTTACAGTTACAGTATAAAGACCCGGAACTAATCCGGTTGCATTCGGACTGTTTAATCCTCCATTATGCGACCATGAATAGGTCAATGGTGCAGTTCCTCCTGCAGGAGAAACTGTTATGCTTCCTGTAGGTCCGCCGCAGTTGGCGGCTGTAATGCCTGTTACTGACAGCGTAGGTCCGGGGATATTGGTAATTACAATGGCTTCCACATCAATACAGTTGTTCTCGTCTGTAACGGTAACAAAATAGTTGCCTGCTCCAAGATTGGTCGCATCTCCTGAGTTAAGAGCTCCGTTATGCGACCATGTATAATTGAGAACACCGGTGCCACCTGATGCAGATACACTGATTGCACCATTGGTTCCCCCGCATGTTGCATTAGTGCTGCTGTTCAGGGTAACAGTAGGAGCACCCTCGTTTGCAATACCAATTGGCAAGATTGCCTGACATCCGTTAGCATCGGTTGCCGTAACAGTATAACTTCCTGCTGCAAGGTTAGAAGCAGTTGAATTGTTTAATGCCGGATTTTGTGACCAGCTATAGGTAATAGGAGCAGTTCCTCCTGATACAGAAACCGTAGCTTCGCCATTGCTTAAACCACAGGCGGCATTAAAAATGTTGCTGACAGCTAATGTTGGCCCTGCAAGATTGATGATGCTTACAGTTTGCGAAGTGGTACAGTTATTGGCATCGGTAACAGTAACGGTATAAGAACCGGTATTTAATCCTGTTGCATTGGGGTTGTTCAACACTGCATTATGCGACCACGCATAGGTCAATGCACCTGTTCCGCCTGATGCAGTTACGCTGATGTTTCCGTTAGCATTTCCGCAAGTGGCATTGGTTGGGGTCATTGTATTGATAACCGGCCCGGAATATTGGTGATGGTTGCAGTTTGAACAGCCGTGCAGTTGTTACCGTCAGAAACTGTAACTGTATAAGAACCGGCAGTAAGTCCGTTGGCAGTGGATGCATTCAACCCGAGGTTGTGTGACCAACTGTAAGTTAATGTTCCGGTTCCACCTCCTCCACTCACATTGATACTTCCGTTTGGATTACCACAAGTTGGGTTGGTTGTACTAAGTACAGATAAAGTCGGGTTGGGTATGGGAACAAAAGTATAGGAATCGCTGGCTGTACAGCCATTTGCATCGGTTACAGTAACTGTGTAAGTTCCGGGAGCATTAACATTCAGGTTGGGCGAGTTTTGGTTTCCAGTCCATAAATAACTGAAGAAACCGGTTGTTGCACTCAACACTCCTGTTCCACCACAAGCAGGTGCAGCAGTAATCGTTACATATTGTTGGGGGAATACGGTGATATTGATATTATCAGTTCCGGTACATCCGTTGATGTCTGAAACAGTAACACTATAGGTAGTATTGGTTGTCGGAGAAACAGTAATCGTAGAAGAAGTACTGCCTTCGCTCCAGTTATAGGTGGTATAAGCACCGGAAACTCCTAAGGTCATAGACAAACCGGCACAGAGGGTAGTTGGTCCGGGAATATTAGGAGTGAGTTGCGAATTAACGATTAACTGATAATTGGCAGTGGCAGTACACCCTTGAGCATTAGTGGCAGTTACTGTGTAGGTCGTTGTATTTGATGGGCTTACAGTTACAGAACTGTTAGTTCCCAATCCACCACTCCATTGGTAGGTTGCTCCTCCGGATGCCGTTAAAGTAGCGCTGCTGCCGATGCAAATATCACCCGGTCCGTCCATAACGGGAACCGGCAATGCATTGACCGTAACCGTAACGCTTGTTTCGGCGGTACAGTTTGCCGCATTAGTAACAGTAACTGTATAGGTAGTAGTAGTTGCAGGAGTAACATTGATGCTTGCTGTATTGGTTCCGTTACTCCATTGATAAGTAGTTCCACCGCTTGCTGTCAGGGTGGTAGCTACTCCGTTACAAATAGTAGTGTTTCCGCTGATTGCCGGCACCGGTAATGCGCTGGTATTGATATTTACTGTTGCAGAGGCTGTACAACCTGCCAAATCTGTAACAGTAACTGTGTATGTGCCGCTGCCAATGATGGTAATGGTTTGGGTGGTTTCACCGGATGCCCATTGATATTGTTCAAATCCTGCAGTTGCGGATAAATTGGCAACATTCCCCTGACAAAAACTTACCGGTGGAATATTGACAACCGGAGGCGGCGTAACAATCACATCTGTACTGACCGGAACGGCAGGGCAATTTCCAACGATAACTAAAACGGTATATTCGCCCGATTGAGCATTCATTCCGGTAAGAATTGGATTTTGCTGAAATTCTGTAGCAGGAGTAATGCCCGGTCCAAACCACTGATAAGTTGCGCCGGGTTGGTCGGAGGTAGCAAATAACTGGATATTGCCGCCACAAGCCGGGCCATTGTTGCTTGCTGTTGCTATTGGAGCTATCAGCAAATCAACTACTGTACTGGCAGGCGCAGAAACACATCCGTTTACGGTTACCACTAAAGTATAGGTACCCGGAATTGCAGTATCGGCCTGTATGAAAGGAATTTGATCGCTCGAAGTATAGCCGCCTGGCCCTGTCCAACTATATTCAATTGCGCTGCCCGGAGGAATACCACCCGGAACGGTAACATCTCCTAACAACTGAATAAACTGACTGGTACAAACAGGCCCGTTACTTGCGGCAATAGCCTGCGGTATTCCGTTTACACCAAGCGTAAAAATTTGAGAAGCCGTACATCCGTTGGCATCGGTGGCAGTTACAGAATATGTGGTAGTGAGTGAGGGATTTACATTAATAGTAGCACCCGTCATTCCGTTATCCCAAACATAACTAACTCCGCCACTTGCGGTTAAACTGGCAACCTGACCATTGCATATTGCCAAAGGCGCGCTGATATTGACCACCGGAAGCGGATTTACGGTTACTGTTACTGATGAGGTAATCGAACAGTTGGCAGCACTGGTAACGGTAACAGTATAAGTTGTTGTAGAGGTTGGGGTTACCACCACTGAAGGAACATTCCCCCCTCCTGTGCTCCATGAATAATTGGTTCCGCCGCTTGCTGTAAGTATAGAAGTTCCTCCGATACAAAATTCGGGAGGTGTGGCTGTTACAACCGGTACCGGAAGCGGTGAAACAAAAACCGTACTTTCAGCAGTAGCCGTACATCCTCCTGCATCGGTAACTGTAACAGTGTAAGTAGTTGTAGTTACAGGACTAACTGCAATAACAAAACCCGTATCGCCATTGCTCCAAACATAATCTACCCCACCTGTTGCACCCAAAAACACGACATCGCCAACACAAGCGTTTAAATCACCATCAGTTGAGGCTACAGGTGGTGGGGTAATGTTGACGGTAGCGGTTGTAGAAGCAGTACATCCATCTGCATCCGTTACTGTAAGGGTATAAGTAGTAGTAGCTGCAGGACTGACACTGATATCAGGACCGGTTGAACCGTTCGACCATGCGTAGTTATTGTATCCGGCAGGTGCAGAAAGATTTACCGTGCCTCCAAAACAAGTTTGCTGAGCCGTTAAAGGCGATAAAGATATATCGTTAAGATTGACCGTAGAACTTGTGCTGGCCGTACATCCGTTTGAGTCGGTAACGGTAACGGAGTAAGTTCCTCCTGCTGTTACATTCAAGGTTTGGCCCAATGCTCCGTTCGACCACTGATATTGTGAATAGCCTGCCGGATTTGCGGTCAACAACGATCCTACACCGGTGCAGATATCAGTATCTCCGCTGATAGAAACAGTTGGGTCAGGCGCATTGGTTACTGTCACATTAGCGGTTCCGGTACACCCGTTTGATGAAGTAACAGAAACAGTATAGGTTCCGGAGTTTGCCGGAACATTAATACTTTGAGAGGTCGCTCCACCTGGAGTCCACAAATAGGTCGCAAAACCTGCCCCAACATCCAATGTAGTATTTTGTCCAATGCAAGGAGTAAGATTCCCGGCAATGGATGGATTTAAATTAGTATTAACTGTAACGGTTGTTTGCGCAGTTCCGGTACAGGTATTTGCATCTGTAACGGTTACTGTATAGGTACCGGCACCGGTTACGGTAATACTTTGGGTATTCCCCCCATTTGACCAGGTATAAATGTTAAATCCGGGTGGTGCGCTCAATGTAGTATTGCCTCCGGCACAAAAAGTGGTTGAACCACTGATACTTGGGGTAGGCGGGGGGTTAACAGGAACAGATACGGAGGCTGCTGCCGTGCAACCGAAAGCATCAGTTACAGTTAAAGTGTAGGTTGTTCCGGTGGTCGGGCTGACCGTTATGGATTGACCGGTTCCCCCTGTGGACCAAGCATAAGAAGCATATCCGGGTCCGGCATTCAGAATGGCAGAACTTCCCGAACAAAGCACGGGAGGTCCAATCAGGGAAGGTGGAGTCAAAGTACTGATATTGACCAATACACTGCTGCTTGCTGTACAACCGTCAATACTCGTCACAGTTACGGTATAGGTAGTGGGTACTGCGGGATTGACCGTAGTTGTTTGTGTCGTTGATCCGGTTGACCAGGCATAACCGTTATAACCCGGGCCGGCATCTAATAATCCACTTTGACCGGCACATACATTTACCGGAGCCAAAGCCGGCGGTGTAACCTGATTGACGGTTATTGTAACATTACTCACACCACTACAGCCCAGGGAATTGGTTACCGTAACTGAGTAGGTGGTTGTTGCTGCGGGATTAACGGTGATGGTTTGTCCGGTTTGTCCGGTTGACCATTGATAATCGCTAAATCCTGTTCCGGCATTTAAAGGAATAGAGGCACTTTGACAAATCGTTGCAGGAGGGATAGTAGGAGGAACAATATTGTTTCCGACCGTTACTAATGCGCTACTGCTTGCCGTACAACCTGCTCCGTTTGTTACAGTAACGGTATAGGTGGTTGTTGTAGCAGGACTTATCGTGATGGATGAAGTGGAAGCACCATTAGACCATGCATAATTGGTAAAACCCGGCCCGGCATTTAAAGTAGCAGGCTGTCCCGCACAAATATCCTGTGGAAGCAATGGTGGGGGCGTGATGGGGTTTACATTTACGGTTACATTATCGGTAACTGTGGTTTGCGTTCCATTACAGTTGACATAAGTTATTCTTACTGTGTATGTGGTAGTAGCGGAAGGTGTTACACTGATTGAAGCTGTATTTCCAATTACAGTAGCACCCTGAAGCCATGATATAGTATAGGTGGGAACACCTGTCGGATAAAAACGTTTTCCGTCGTTTGCTGCGGTCCATTGAGTGGGGGAGTTGCGACCCGGAACTACAACCGCCACATTACCCGCCGCATTTTGAATGCCCTGTATGGCACGTCCACTATTCCATGTGGTACAAAGTGGTTTATTCAAAATATGTTGGTCAATGATATTGCTCGATTCATGGAGAATTATCTGCTGGGATGAAAGTTGACTGTTACAGGCAAAACTGAACATCGGAATTTGATAAAACGTGATGATAAATCTGCGACAAGGCGCTGTACCATCTACGTGAATTTTAATACGGTTGGGATTAAAACCAACACTTGGGTCAATATCGTGCCAGGGACAACCGATGGTGTTATTCATATTCTGTGCTGCACTAGGCCATGCTGCGTTAATCGGCCATGTGCAGTAACCGTTGGCGTAGGGCAGGTTAAAAGAAACTACTCCGTTCGAACCAACGACTAATTGGTTGTAGTTGTTTCCGAAATAACAAAAATTGAAGCCCATGTTGATGACACTTGACCAAATATCATCTATGTTTACTAATATATTGGTTCCGGTGGTAAAGCTAAATGGATTGTAGGGTATATTACCAACCGCATAAGTGTTTGTTTCTCTCATGTTTGCAAAAGTAGCAGTCAGGGTAACCGCCTGCCCTCCGCAAGTGGTTTGGTCAGGCCCTGCATCCACCCAATGACAAAGGTCAGTATCAGGTGGAACCTGTGCATAAATGGAAAAGTGGAGAAAAAATAAAACTAAGGCAGGTAGAAGTTTTCTCATATTTTAAGTGAAGTTTAATTTTTAATATTTAGCTTGGGTTAAGTAAATTAAAGGTTTATCAAATAAGGCAGAAATTGGCCGATAAAATTAAGGATAAAAGGGCTAAAATGTATCAGTTGCAACTAAAAGAACCAAATTGTCGTATGTTTTTGGTTTTACCGGATATAAAAAAAGTAAATACGGGAAAAATTACTCACATATTGCGCCAAATTATTTGTATTCTGACTAATTTCACCCGCTTTAATTAAAAGCAGTTATTTTTTTAATAATCATATTGCTATGTTACCCGGACTACCTGCTTATGTTACCCTGACCTTTGTTATAAGCTTGTTGCTTGTTTTGTTTTTTTTAGGTTTGGCGGTTAAAAAATCAGATGAAATTGCCCACAAAAGATGGTTTTCACTTTTATTTGGTTGTATTGCTGTTTGGATATTGCTCCAATTTTGGTTAGGTTGGACAGGTTTTTACAGACACTACAACGATATTCCTCCCCGTTTCTTGCTGGCTGTGCTCCCCCCTTTACTGTTTATCGTTTTTGTGTTGATGTATCGCCCTGCCTTACTTTATGCCAAATCCATGCCATTAAATTTGTTGACCTGGTTGCATGTAGCCCGGATACCGGTAGAGTTAGTTTTGTACTGGTGTTTTGTACAAGGGGCAATTCCTGAAATTATGACTTTCGGAGGACGAAATTTTGACATTTTGGCCGGGTTGACTGCTCCTTTGGTTGCATACTATGGAGCAGAAAAAGGAATCCTTCAAAAAAAACATTTATTGTTGTGGAATCTGATTTGCCTGGGGTTATTATTCAATATTGTTTTAACAGCGGTACTTTCTGCTCCCTTTCCTTTTCAGCGATTCGGTTTTGCTCAACCCAATATTGCTGTTTTTTATTCCCCGTTCATTTTATTACCTGCTTTTATAGTCCCGGCTGTATTGTTTTGTCATTTGCTGGCAATTTTAAAACTTTGGGGGAACTCACATTAAACAGCCAATAATATCAGTTGATTGAGCAGGATTTAATTTGCTCCAAAGTATCCCTGCATTACAATAAATTCCCTCCGCAAAAGCTTCTTGCACCTCTGCAACACAATAAATCACCTCTGCAATGACTTAATGTACCCCTGCAATTGGTTATTGCACCCCTGCATTGGATGAATGCACCCTTGCAATGGGTTACTGCACCCCTGCATTAATATAATGTACCTTTGAAAAAGGCTCGTGTGCCCCTGCAATAATTCAATTCACCTCTGCAATGACTTAATGCACCTTTGCAATAACTCAAAGTACCCCTGCATTAAGTCATTGTCAATCTGCAAAACTTTATTGTACCCCTAATTTAATACCCTTTATTCTGTTATTTTATAATAACAGGCGGACAAATGTGCGCTGCAATTCGATGTGCGGCAGGTGTTTTTTGTTTAAATACCATTACGTTGTTAAAAATAACCCACCCAATTTAAAAACTTTAACCAATCATGCATGGTGCAAAATCAAATTAGAGTTGGTATTAAATGTCTGTGGATGACTTAAAGAGTTGACTTAGGCGGTTAAGAATAATTGAAAAAGTCTGCCCTCCTTTAGGTGACAAACCGAGTAGTTTGTTTTCACCACCACCTTATTACCTTAGTAACCAACTAATTACACACTCAAAAAAAACCTTATTACTTTATTGTCCGAAGTGCATACATCCCTTTTTTATGCTTTCATTTTTAAAAGGTAATAAGGTTTGTGAGTTTACTTGTTATATATTTTACTAAGGTAATAAGGTTATACCACTTCACTATCTAAAAGAACCCACCCCTAACCCGACACCCCCCTGCTCCCCTCAAGTGCTAATCTTGTAGAGGTTTTTCTCCCCGAAGATTTTTGCACAGAGAAAAATAATATACTCTGTGGTTCTCTGTGCTGCCTCTGCGAACCTCTGTGATAAATAATTGCCGAATAAAGCAATAAAGCACCGGTACTCCGAAGCATCCTCAATTCCGGCAAAAGCAGGTACACCAACCAAACCCCTGCAAGATTAACTCAAGTGGGATAGGAGGGGAATTTAAAGACCTACGTCAGTAATTGATGGATCAAAATTAAATCAGAGTTGGTATAAAAAGAAAACTCCGGACACTCAAAAACTCCCCGAACCGCTGTGGAACCAAAAACCCGGTGAACCTCATCCGTGTAATTGAATTTCTTAATCCCCCCTTTCCCCAAAAAAAAACCTAGATTCTTCAAATTTTTTTCCCAAAAAAGCTTGGATAGTTAAAAAATTTGCATTTTCAGCCATGATTATTTTAAAAATATCTCAACCCGGAATTTTTTAACCCGAAATCCTCCTTTTTTAACCCTTCGGATGCGTTTTGTAACCCCTTACCGTTGTTTTTATGCATCAAACCATCAAATCAATAGCCCCTTACACCACAAAAAAGCCCCCCTGTTCCGGCTTTGATGCTTCTTTGCCCCAAAAAAATATGATTTCTGATGCTTTGAAACCCCCGGTGGCCGTGTTGAAACCCCCGGTGGCCGTGTTGAAGCCGTCTGTCGCCGGCCACGATACCCTTCAACACGGCCACGATACCCTTCAACACGGCCACGATACCCTTCAACACGGCCACAATGACCTTCAACACGGCCACAATGACCTTCAACACGGCCACAATGACCTTCAACACGGCCACAATGACCTTCAACACGGCCACAATGACCTTCAACACGGCCACAGTGCTTTTTGCATCCTACTGAGAATATTTAGATACCAATATTGTACATAAACCTTTAAAATCCAACATTATGACCATACCAAAAAAAGAAATCAGGAAATTTGGATTATCTGATGCGGATATTCTGGAAGAAGCCCTTTCCAAAAAGGGGGCGGTATTGGTTTTTAAAGAAGTAAACCTTTAAAAAAATAACAATCCTTCTATCCTGTAGTGAAATTGTCAATTTCGGCTGAATAGGTGTAGTTTCGTAAATTTAGCCTCTTTTTAGAAAAATTTTCTTCAAAATAAGGGTCGTATAGGTGGTTTTACGGACAGTATTTCCCGTTACTTTAAACGCTTAATGACTACCTGCTCAATTCCAAAGTCCGTAGTTCGCACTTACCAGGTTTCGATTGTAACACTCACCTGTCCGGGGGTATTGTCGAGCCACTGAACTTCAATTTGAGGCGTATTCTGTCCTGACAAAATCACTCCGTTTCCGGAAGCAATCAACCAGGTATAACTGACATTAACTTCATTTAAAGGTTCGACCGAATAGCTGCCTGTTCCATTTATACAGGCTTGGGTTTGTCCTGCAATGTTTTGTTGGGTCAGGTTTGCAGTAATAATGTATTGCCCCTGTGAGCTGAGATTGTTTTGATTGCTAAACTTAAAACTGCCCTGATTGCCTTCCGTGAGACCAACGGGTATAGAGGGCGAAACTCCCCAGGTGTTTCCTTCTGCATTAAAATTGCGGCGGTATAAGTTATATTGATTCAACCCTACATTTTCTGATGAGGGGACATGGATTCCATAAAAATATACGGAGTCCGGAATGGTAAAAATTGCATTTGTTCCATAGTTGTTTAATATCCAGTAATAATGGTCTGAAGAATAACTGCTGCACGGGGGGAGCATATCGGGGACAGCATGAAGCCGGTTAAGTACAATTTCACCATTGGGATATGTTCCCGAACCAAACTTCAGTTTCCAGCCAACCTGTGGGGCATCTACTACAGCGGCAGAAGTAACGGAGGTTCTAAAACTATGCCCTCCGGCAAAAGGTCCGGTAGAAAGCACCCGTTCAGCACCGTTTATCAGGGTAGCGTGGTTAACTCTGGCTTTGTCGTATTCTATAGTACCTGTATTGTTGTTGTTAAACTGATAATACCCAACTAAGTTGGATTCAGTTTGCGGCTTTTTGGTCAAATGCATCAGTTCACGGATTTCGCCTTGGCTGAGTGTTCGGTCGTAAATACAGACTTCATCAATTAACCCTTTAAAATACCTCGAACTGCTGTTAGCATCATAGCCGATATTGATGGAAGCGTTAAATTCTTCAGGATTGATAGTTGTGGTATTTGTGGCTGCGATGCCATTGCGGTAAATTTTCATGGATGTTGGAGAAGCGACTAAAGCGATATGTGTCCAATCATTATCGGGCACTGTTAATCCGGAAGACCAGTTATACCCTCCGTCATTCCAATGATAGCGAAGTTCGTTGGAAGAACGGATGCTGATTCCGGCGGTCGTGTTACCACCTCGGCAAAAAACAATGCCACCCCAATCGTTCTGAGTGCCGTTCCTTTTTATCCAGGCAGTTATAGTAACTGTATTGCTGTTCAGATTAAGTGCGGGAATTGTGGCATACTGATTGACTCCATCCAGTTGAAGTGCATTTCCCGCAAGAGTATCTGCTTCGCAAACCGAAGGCAGTACGGTGATAAAATCGGTGAGAATTTGAGTATCTGTGTTGCCAATGGCATCTGTTACAGTAAGAGATACGTCATACACTCCGGGAGTATCATAAGAAACATTTGGATTTTCGAGATTTGAATTTGGCGGATTTCCACCTTCAAAAGTCCATTCAAAACTAACTTCCCCATAATAGGCGGAATAATCTCTGAACCCTATACTGTCCCTCATACAGGAAGTAGAAGTTTTGTCGGTAGAGATGAGGGTATGAACATAGGAAGTTTCATAAAGTTCGTGTTCCCATGCTCCGCGACTGCTGCCCATCCGGTATTTGTTTTTTGCCGGTACGGTATAAATATTTTGCCAGTAGCCCGACATGGGCAAACCAGATCCGAGATTTACCCACTCGGGCATCATGTTGTTGCGGTAATAAACTCCATTGCCGGTTAAGGCAATATATAAGCCCTCATTTGTGCCGCGTTGAAAGACCAACTGAATGGCGGATGCTGAGGGCAGGTTTCCGGTTATGTTGCTCCAGTTAACCCCCGCATTTCCGGATTTCACCACCTTGCAGGTAGTTTGAAAATTGCCGTAAAGCGCGTACAATTCATTTGGATTTGCGCCAACTTCGATATCACGGATATTGGTTTGTCCGCCGGTAACTCCCGAAGGTGGGGTAATCAGTGTCCATGTTGCTCCTCCGTTGGTTGATTTTCTGATTTTGTTGTTGCTCAGCAAGACATACATTATATCCGGATCTTTCAAGGCAATTTTAAATCGGTTGACCGTTTCTCCAAAATCGTAAAAATCGGTAGCTGTACTGAGGTTGTCTGTCGAAATCAACACTTTGTTTCCGGAAATGCCATAGGAAGTAGTCCAGATATTGGGGTGAAATTCTATCCGGTGAAAACTGATGTTTTCAACCACTCCATAACTGCTGGTTGTACCATTGTCGTTAATGTATCTTTTGTATTTGTTGTAGCCGTTGTTGTGGTAAAACCAGCGATCGTTGACGGGATTGACCGTTACATCAGAAGCATCCCCACCACCGACTTCCAGCCATCCTCCCTCGCCGTCAAATCTTCGTATTTTAGTCGGCCCATGATCGCATCCTGCCGCTACGATATCCGATTTAAAGGCACTCGAAAACCCCCAAAGATCAATGGCCGATATAAAGTTGCCGATACTGCGGGTTGTGCTCATTGCATCTTCGGAAATAGAAACCCCGCCGTCTGTGGCAATAAGAATTGTATTTCCAATGGCATGAATACAGCGCACATCCGGGTGAATATAATTTGGGCAACTTGTATAGCCGGGATTCATAGCTGTAAAATTTAACCCGCCATTGACCGATTTTTTAACCTCACCGGAACCATAGTATCCGGCATACAGGACGCTTTCGTTGTTATGGGTTATGTCAAAGGCCTCCAGTTCTGCTCCAACCCGGTATTTGTCTAACAAAGCCCCGTCGGCACTGCTGTATTTATATAAGGTATCCTGTGTAAACAAACTAAACACAAAAATTTTACTTGGGGCAACAGGTTTTACTTCAAAAAACAAGTTGGCGGGCATAGTGCGATTTAGATTTTGACTTACATTGACTAATAAACTAAATGTAGCTCCTTTGTCAATGGATTTGTAAATGCATGCTTGGTTTGAACTGTTGTAAACACCAAGTAAAACAACATTAGGGTCAGTAGGGTGAAAAGCCAGGCCCCAAAAATTGTAAGTTCTTTCATACAAACCATAGGTCGTATTTACCACATGCTGGGAAGTGAAATTGTGATTGGGACCGCCGCTGTTGTTGTCAAATACGATGTTCCAGGTTTGTCCGGCGTTTACGGAACGGTAAATTCTTCTTCCAAAACTGGCGAGAACAGTCAAAGTATCGTCAGTTGCAAGCGTAACAAAATAGGGGCGCTTGGTGGCATCTACAGTGCGGTTTATAGTTGGGCACAACGTCCAGTTCATTCCATAGTTGGTAGATTTAAGCACCCCGGTTTCTGTTGCAGCATAAATCAATGCCGGATTTACCATGCTTGCTTCAATTTTTCCATAATAATAATCCCGGTTTGCGTAAGTATTGGTGCCATTAGGGAATTGAGAGTCTGTTAAAGTCCAGCTTTCTCCTTTGTCCTGCGACACCCAAAGGCCGCCATAAGAAAGTCCGGCAAACAAATTATCTGTATTGGATGGGTTAATATAAACGCGGTCGCAAAACCCACCCATCATATAAGAAGAAGGATTTGGTGCGGCCAAACATCTGGTAGGTTCGGCATGATAAGGGCCAATCATTCGCCAGGATCCTGAACAATCATTCCATGCCGGCTGGGTTGAACAATCATCTCTGTATTGACCGCCGGATAAATCCGATGAATTTTGAAGAATAAAACTGCGGATATCATCTTCGTCCCAAACCGGATGAGGCAGAGGTTGCCCGTTGATATCCATTTGTAGTTTTTGGGTGTTAATCCACAACTGGCAAAGCTTTCTGAGCTTACTTCGTTCGTTGGGATGTTTGACAAAATACGCCTGATATAAACTTTCGACTTTCAGAACATTTGCGTTGGGTTCCAACATGGCCAAGTACCAATCTGCCTGACTATGATCGGCCTTGCTGCGTTCTCTGGCAGGGTCGGTTTCACAAGCTGTTCCGGTTGGGGTAATGCTTAGATTTTGGGCAATAGATATGCAGGTAGGCAGATTACTGCCAATCAATAAAAAAAGGAAACAATTAAACGTATAAATTAAATGCGTTAAATTTTTAATCATAAGATAGAGAGGGTTTGCACAAACATAATTGAGATTGCAAAATACTGACATTCACAACGATTTCCAAACATAATCAGGTTAAGCGTACCCCTATGAATGGTAACAAACAGAATCGGTAAAAAACATTTGCTTAGATGAGAAACTAAAAAAGTTGCAACTAACCATTCTTTCATTCTCGGGTACTCACTCAATGCTGAATTTTAATTTCTGCATTTCTGCTTTACAAATCTTTGATTTTTTCCCTTTCATAATGGTTAAATCTTAAAACCAAAACTAATAACATCGTGGTTTTCCGATGGTAAAAAGGGAAGAAATGGGGCTTTTTTAATGAAAATAAAGAAGGTTCAAAAAAAAATTATCATTTTGTGGTAAAAAGTGGAGGAAAGTGGAGGAAAGTGGTAACTTTACCCAAAAATTTACATTTACCTGACAAAATGGGAAAATGAGCGGGTTTTTAGGCGAAATAGATTGCAAAATTGACCTGAAAGGCAGATTAGTAATGCCTGTTCGGTTTACCAAACAAATGCCGGCTGAGAATAACACCGGGTTTGTGGTCAACCGCGGGATAGAAAAATGCCTGACCCTTTACACATTTCCTGAATGGGAGCGGGTAACGAAAGAATTAGAAGATTTGAATTTTTACAACACAGAGCAAATACGCTTTGTGCGACAGTTTTTTAGGGGAGCAAACGAGGTGATGTTAGATTCAAATAACAGACTGTTATTGCCCAAACGACTATTGGATTATGCAGAGATTGAATCGGATGTCATTTTGTTGGGGTATTTTAACCGTATAGAGATTTGGTCAAGTAAAATATATGATGAAGTCATGGATGTGGATCCCGTCAAATTTGCAAGTTTAGCAAATACCATTATGGGCGAGGACAGAGTAAAGAAGACCAACTAAAAAATTTTTGAATGGAGTTCCCATTAAACTACAAATTAGCCAATGACAGAAAACCACCTATATCACCAACCGGTATTGCTACAGGAAGCTGTTGAAGCGCTGCAAATTGCAGCGGACGGCATTTATGTAGATGTTACTTTTGGTGGAGGGGGTCATTCAAAGGCTATTTTAGAGCAATTAGGGAATTTCGGAAGGTTAATTGCATTCGATCAGGATCAGGATGCTCTCCAAAACACATTCACTGATTCCAGATTTACCTTCGTACCTCATAACTTCAAACACCTGAAACGCTTTTTGCGCCTGTACAATATCAATCAGGTGGATGGAATTTTAGCCGACCTTGGTGTTTCCTGGCATCAGTTTAATACTCCCAATCGCGGATTTTCCATAAGATTTGGATCTGAAGCGTTAGATATGCGCATGAGTGCTGATAATGAATTGAGTGCTTATGAGGTGCTTAATAAATACCCGGCCGAAAATCTTGCGCAGATTTTTAAGGATTTTGGAGATATCCCCAATGCCCGGAAATTAGCCAATGCCATTGTACAAGAGCGAAAAAAACGACCGGTTGATACTATTCAACAGCTATTGGTATTGGCCGAACCTTTGTGCATCGGAAAACCCCAGCAATATTTAGCTCGGGTATTTCAGGCTGTCAGAATGGAAGTAAACAAAGAAGTGGCCGCTCTTCAGGCATTATTGGAACAAAGCGTAGAGGCACTTCGCACGGGTGGTTTGCTTGTAGTCATTTCTTATCATTCAGTGGAAGACCGGATGGTTAAAAATTTCATCAAAACTGGAAGTATTGATGGCATCGTACAAAGAGACCTTTATGGCAATAGTAATATCCCGTTGGTTGGAGTTAACAAAAAAATAATTACCCCAACAGAAAACGAAATCAGGCAAAATCCAAAAGCAAGCAGTGCTAAAATGCGGGTTGCCCGGAAAAAATAAGCATGGTTCAAACTTAATTACAATCGCAAAGCAAATGGCAACAAATTTCATACAGCGCTTTTTATACCGTTTAAAATCAATGATTTTAAGCGGTCAGGAATATGATGAGCGCAGCTTAATCGCCAACAATTTGCGCTATATTTTTTTCCTTGCTTTTATTGCAGTTATCTATATCGCCAATGCGAGATATGCCGAACGAAGCATGAGACAATTAAACACTATTCAAAGTGAACTAAAAGAACTGAGATGGCAATACATGACCTCAAAGTCAAAACTGATGATCAGGAGCAAACAAAGTGAAGTTGCAAAAATGGTAAAGCCTCTCGGATTGGAAGAACTCAACGAGCCCCCGAAAAAAATTATAGTCAAGGATTAAAAATTACCAAAAACATTTCTTAGAAACGATTTTCCGAATATTCATTAACATCTCCCCAAATGAGCATCAAACGCGATATAAGTTGGCGCATCAATTTGTTCTTCCTGCTTTTATGTGGGATGGGGGTCATGATTATGGCGTTTGCCCTAAAAATTCAGGTAATAGAAGGAGACTATTGGCGAAAACAGGGCATCAATACGACGAGAGTTGACACTATAGAAGGCGAAAGGGGAAATATCTATTCCGAAGACGGAAGATTGCTCGCAACTTCATTGCCGGTATTCGACATTCGTATGGATATGCGCATTTTAGATGATAGTTTGGTGAAACAAATGGATACTTTGGCTACCTGTTTATCGGCGTACTTTAAAGACCGAAGTAAAGAAGATTACCTTGAAAAATTAGTCAATGGCAGAACCCCTCCTCAAAATGCCTATTTGTTGATAAAATCCAATGTTGATTACGATGATTTACCGGTCATCCGCAACTTCCCGATTTTTAAACTCGGAAGATTTAAAGGCGGGTTAATCATTGAAAGCCGCACAAAAAGAGAACAACCTTTTGGAATGTTGGCCCGAAGAACGATAGGTTATTTCAGGGAAAACGCGCAACAAGTTGGAATTGAAGCCACTCAGGATGCTTTTTTACGAGGAACCCAAGTGCCTCGTTCTATGTATCGTTCCATGGCAAATACATGGGTGCCTATCTACGAACAATTTGGAGAAGAGCCTCAGAATGGGAAAGATGTTTATACCACTATAGACATTAACCTTCAGGATATTTTAGACAGCTCGCTAAGAAACGCATTGCAAAAGTACCGCGCAGACCATGGATGTGCTATTGTGATGGAGGTGAAAACCGGTAAAATAAAAGCTATTTCCAATCTTGTGTTAAATTCTGATGGCTCCTATATCGAAGACTTTAACTACGCAATCGGAGAAAAAGGCGATCCGGGTTCAACCTTTAAAATCGCTGCTTTGGCAACCCTACTCGATGCCGGGTTTATTACTGATACCACCACCATTGATATTGAGGGCGGAAGGAAAAAATATCACAATAAATGGATGGAGGATGTGGCTAAACATCCGGTTGATTCTATTTCAGTAGCAAGAGCAATTGAAATTTCTTCAAATGTGGGCATTTCAAAACTAATTGACCAATATTACCGCAAAGCCCCGGGTGAATTTATTGATGCTTTAGAGCGAATGGGTCTGACAAAACCGGTCGGAATTGATATACAGGGTGAACCTTTTCCGGTTGTAAAAAGACCAACTGATAAAGATTGGAGCGGAATTACCCTTACTCAAATGTCTATCGGATATGAAATAGAATTCACGCCCTTGCAATTGCTTACCTTTTTTAATGCAATAGCCAATGACGGAATGATGATGCAGCCTTATTTAGTAAACAGCATCAAAGATATGAGCACTGAGATCAAACAGTTTAAACCCACCATTTTGAAAAGGCAAATCTGTAAAAAATCTACTGCTCAGAAAATACGGGAAATAATGAAAGGTGTTGTTGAACGAGGCACTGCTAAAAGCATTTATAATCCCAATTTTTCGATGGCCTGTAAGACAGGTACAGCTCGAATTGCCAAAGAAGATCAGGGTTATAAACCGGTATATCAGGCTTCTATCGCAGGTTTTTTTCCGGCCGAGAAACCGGAGTATTCCTGTATTGTTGTCATAAAATCGCCTACTTCCGGTGAATATTACGGTGGGCAGGTGGCAGCTCCGGTTTTCAGGGATGTGGTTGAAAAATACTACTCTCTGAAAATGACCTCTCAAGTAGCCATCAACCAATCCGACAACAGTCAGGAGGAAAAAATACTTCCTCCTATGATTAAAAGTGGCTACAAATCTGATTTGAAAGCCATCTATGACTTTTTCGGAATTAAACATCAGACACTGCCTTCTAAAGCTGAAATAACCGATTGGGCAATTCCCGACCGGAAAGAAAAGAAAATCGCACTAAAAAATATGACCGTCATAGACAATCTGGTACCCAATGTTATGGGAATGGGGCTTCGTGATGCTGTTTATCTGCTCGAATCGCAAGGTCTAAAGGTCAAGTTTTCGGGGTATGGTCAGGTAGTCGGTCAAAATCCAAGCTATGGAGCACGATTTAAAAAAGGAGATGTAGTTGCAATTGATTTGAATTAACAAACATAAAACAAAGATAAAATTGCCGGTATTAA